>JANRJQ010000001.1 GCA_033763895.1 Chloroherpetonaceae bacterium
CTGTTAGGTGAAATGAAACACACATAAGGTTCGCCTTGCGGATGGTACTTTATGCCATCTACATAAAAAATAAATTCTCGTTGGTTTTTTATGAGGTTGATTTCATAAAAATTATTGCGGTAAGTACCGAAAGTCATTAAAGCCTGTTCACTTATTGTGTTGATGTCAAGCACGTAAACACTTGCTTCATTTATGCTGTCAGCTAACTTTAAAGCAGTTAGAAATTGTTCGTAGGTTGAAAACTTTTGTTCAGTCATTTGTTTTGATAACGATGTCCATAAAAATTACCGCTAACGGTTGGATGTGCGCTGTGCCGCCGTGCGTTGGCCTTGCGGGGCGGGCTTCGGCGGCATAGGCGTACATCCTTTGTTCGCAGCGTTTATTGAGGGTTTGGGAGTTCTTTCATACTAATTTTTCCATTATTGGCAAGTGTCTGGATAAAATTCACACTACTAATCAGTTGGTCTTCCAGTAACTTATTGTTTCCAAATCCCCTCTTTTCCATTTGAATAATTTTCTCTGATAGGCTTAAAAATCTATCAAAGGCTTTCTCTAATCGTTCAAGTTTTGCCAATTCATGGTCCATGCGAATCAATTCAAGTTGAGATTGAATTTCCATTCTTCTTCTTTCTTCTTCTAATACTTGGGTTTTTGCTTTTGCAATCGCAGCAAGTAGATCTGATTCTTCTTTATCGTTTAATTTTTTGCTTCTTTTTATCTCCCAATAGTTTTTTACTAATCGGCTAATTGGTTCTAATGAAATGATATCGAATACTAATTCTTTGGTCTCCTTTACTGTGTTTAAATTTCCTTCAAATCCAATATCTCCCGGAGAAGCATAGTAAATATGACTGACTTGCAATTCTTCATAGGGAGCCAAATAATAATGAAGCCTTGCTTCTTCATATACATAGCCTCGTGTCCGCTCCCCTCCGAATCCTATCTCGTTGGTACGAAGTTTTCCAGTTACTGCGATTAATTTATGCAAAAAATCAACGCTCTTAAATATCTGGTCAAATTCAAAAGCCCTCCATTGTTTATCAATTGAAATCGTAAAATTACTTTTTTCAGGAAAATACTCTTTTTGAATTACTTTTGACTCATCTACCAAATATTTTTCAAAATACGCAATCCAACTTTTTAACTCTATTTCATCTTTGACAGATTCCGAATGAGTGAAGCGATCAATTTTTTCTGACAGTTGCCCGTTATAGTAACCCAGTTGTGCCTCTTTCTCTTTTGTGATTGCCAAGTATTGCTTAGCAAGCATCAACAACTTTATTTTGTCAAGTCCTTCCATATTTTATTTTTTGATTTGATTGCTGCGAACTATTCTACTACCGCAACCGACGACTAACCAAAACCCGCATTGCGCCTTTTATTGAGTCGTCTGTTGCGGGTATATTTGCTTCAGCTGCCTCAAATGGTCCACCCCAATCAACCCTACATCTTCTTTTTTAGCAATATATCAAGACCTCAACAAAGATCCAAGCCAATACCCCCCCAATTTCCAGATCATCCAGCGGACGCTTAAGCCTATTCCCGCCTTTATGCCTAATGTTGAGTGCAGATCGCGGTGGTCTTCTCACTGCTCTCGAGACTGCGCAGTTCCGAAGGGACCGCAAATCTACCCCCTTCTCCAGCAAATGGGTGGCAAAGGAGTGCCGCAGGGGGG
>JANRJQ010000002.1 GCA_033763895.1 Chloroherpetonaceae bacterium
ATCACCGCCACACGGAACAAACCGGAAGTTTTTCTCAAACCTCGGCTTTCACCACCACCGCCCGCCTTCGCTTGCATTTACAAGCCTTTAGCCCATTTCCCCATCATTTTCTCATTTCTCAAACTTCCGAATCCTTTATAGTTGGTACCTCAAAAGATTCGAGGCAGTACAAACGTATGAAAGAATTATGCCGAAGAGAAGGATTATCTAAAATGAAAAAGGCGGTTTAACCCGCCTTAGTCTAAGTAAACAGACGCAATCTGTTTTTACTTTGACAAAAATTTCACCCAATCATAAGGAGCTTCAGCGCCACTTTCAGCGACTTGTTCGGCTTTTTCTATCAGGAAATTCGTCATTGTGTTAATAATCCAATTGTAGTTGTCGTGACCAACGGAGTGAAAATCGGCGTCCGGTGCCGGGTTGAGGTAATCAATGGCGTACGGGATTCCGTTTCGAACTGCAAATTCAAGTGTATTGAGTTCATAGCCTAACGCATTACAAATGTCGAGGCAATAGGTTTCGAGTTTTTTCTTCATTTCCTCTGTTGGTTTGAAATCGGCAACATACCTGAGATGATGCGGGTTTCGCGGTTCATAAGGCATAATATGAACATGCTTTTTCCCAACACAATAGCAGCGGTAATACTCAGTAAAATCAATGTCTTCCTGCATGACCATAACCAAGTCTCCGGTTTGGTTATAGACGCTAAAAAATTCATCAGCATTGTGAATTTTATAAACATTCTTCCATCCACCGCCTGAATGTGGCTTAAACCAAAAAGGAAACCCGATATACTCAAAGTACTCTTGCCAATTGAGAGGGTAAATGAGATTTCTCATTGAATCGGAGGTTGTGTTCGGTGGGTGTTGGTTGCTGGGAAGCAAAACCGTTTTTGGAACAGGGATGCCCATTTTATCCGCGACTGCATAATTAAAAAATTTATCATCAGCACTCCACCAAAAAGGGTTGTTAACAACATAAGTTCCGCTCAGGATAGCATTCTTTAAATAAGCACGGTAAAAAGGAATGTCATGAGAGATACGATCGAGAATGACTGTATATTCACACGGCTCAGCCATTTTTGCACCGCCGGCACGAACAAATTCTGCAGAAATTTTCTTGCCCGATGACTCTGCAACCCGATTTATATTGGCGATAAGGCCTTCAGGAAAACTGTTTTCCTGCCCACGGAGAACACCGATTTTCAAGGTTTCACCTTTTTGATTTCGCTCAATCGTGCCTTTTTTTGTTTTTGCCATAGGAATTTTTGAATAAGTTTATTGAATGAATTACGGGTAAATTTACTAAACACAACGACGATTCTTTGCAAAACAAAGTCTGAAATCAGAAAAAGAGATAAAAAAACATTCACTTTCTCAAAAATCCGAAACTTTACTCAATTTCTCTTCGTTAATCGACAAAATGACTGCAAGTCATTAAATAACTGATGGTCATTATGTTCCTGAAAGTTCAAAATTTCACTGAAAACCATTTTATGAAATCGCTTATCAAAACGCCAAAACGGCTGCTCGTTATTCTTTTTATAGGCGTAACGGCATTGTTAATTGTTCCGCTACGAGCCCAAGTGAAGATTTTATCTCTTGATGAAGCAGTCACACTTGCTTTGGAAAATAATCGTGAATTGCAGATTTCTAAATTAGAAAGTGAAAAAAACGACCAATCGGTTCGTGAGGCGTGGGGAAATGCAATGCCTTCCATTTCATTTTCAAGTAACTTTACGCATAGTTTTCAAACCGCACAATTTTTCCCTCGCAGTTTCGGAAATCCGGGTGCAACTGGTTTTCAAGGCATTACACTTTCCGGAGTAAATAGCGCAAATGCAGGAATTACACTTCAGCAACCACTTTATCGCGGTGTGGTTTACGCTGCAATATCAGCTGCAGATATCTTTGCAACTTTGAGTCAAAAGGGTGTTGAAGCGACAATGGCTCAAACCATTACCGATGTAAAAAAATCTTATTATGATGTGCTCATTGTTCAAGAGCAATTGAAGCTCATCGATCAGAGTATAGCGCGATATGAATTGGCTTTGAATGACACGAGAGGGCTTTTTCGTCAAGGGTTAGCCTCCGACCTTGACACATTAAGAGCGTATGTCGCCCTTGAAAATCTTCGGCCCAGTCGTATTAAAGCGGAAACAGGAATCGATATCGCGCTCACGGTTTTGAAAACAAAGATCGGAATCAGCGCTACCGATAATATCTCACTCAGTGATTCTCTTCAAGAAAATGGACTTCAAGCCCCAATTGCTTTTGAAGAAGCCTATGCCACCGCACTTTCCGAACGCCCAGAGGTTGAACAATTAAAATTGCAAGTGGATGCAAGCGAAGCCTTAATCGACGCTGAGTTTTCGAATCACCTTCCAACTTTAGACGCTTTCGCACAATTTCAAACGCTAACCCTTACCGATAATTTTGAATTTTCAAAATATAACTTCATTAGTCAGTACTCTCTTGGAATTCAATTGAATGTTCCCATTTTCAACGGATTTAAGACAGATGCAAAGGTTCAAAAGGCAGAGATTGAAAAGAAGCAATCAGAAACTCGATTTGAAAATCTGAAAGAACTTATCCGCGCCGAAGTTCGGGTGAGTCTTTCGGGCGTTCAAGAATCTAGAAAGCGAATCCTTTCACAATTAAAAACGGTTCAGTCTGCCGAAAGAAGTTATGAGATTACCAGAAGCCGTAGGCAGCAAGGCTTGGTTTCACTTTTAGAGGTTTCAGATGCAGAACTTGCACTCGCTCAAGCAAAAGGAAATTACCTTCAAGCGGTGTATGATTTCCTGATTGCAAAAGCCAATCTGGATAAAGCATTAGGGGTGGCGACTAAATTCGCAAAATCAGAATCAAAGAAGTGATTTTAACTCACTAAGTGCTTGTATAAGTTGCATCAGCAGTTAAAGCAAATTAAACTTACTGCTTAGTTCGCTTCAAAAACAAAAAAGGGCTTCTCCGAAAAGAAGCCCTTTTTATTGCTGAAATTAAACGGATTGAAAGTGTTAAAGCCCTTGAAATGATTGGTTACTTCTCATCATATCCACCAGCAAAGTTTTGAACGCACATTGTTCGATAAACTGAATGTGCACCAATCCCAATTCCCACAACATTAAACGAGCTGTTGAAGATATTCACGCGATGACCACGGCTTGGTACACCATCATCAACAATTAATTGAATCACGATCTCCCTCGCTGTTTTTGAGCCGTAGGCAATATTTTCACCGGCGCTCATTTTCCAAGTTCCATAACGATTCATTCGCGATCCCATATCAGATCCATTAGAACCGGTGTGTCCAATTTTTCCCGTTGGTCCTTGATCATTACAATGATCTTTGGCTGCTTTCGCTAAACCGTTTGAACTTTTCAAGGCACCAATCGGCTTGGCACCTTTAAGATACCGAATCGCTTCATCCAAGGCATCAACGCCTTCGCTGGTAATGATTGCTGTTTCACCGGGTTTTTCAAAGCGTTTGCCTTTGAAATAAGGCCTTATCGATTCTAATTCAGCTGCGTAGGCTTGCGGGTTGGTTCGTGCACGGTTCAATTCAGAGACCACTTCATTTTCGAGAGCGCTCATTGAAGTCGAATTGTTGTTTGAAGACGAAGCAGGAGTGGGCGGAGCATCAGCATGTTTTGGGATATCGGCAGTTGGTGGTGGCAATGGCGGTTCGGGTGGCGGCTCTGGTTTTGAACGGCGGCGTTTTTTTGATTGAACCGGTTCTCGAAATTTCCATAAGCGAATTGCTTTGCTATCGCCTCCGCTTGCCAATTGACTTCCATCGGGACTAAATGCGACGGCATAAACAAAATCGGTATCCATATGTTCGAAAAGCAACTTGCCTGTAAGCGGATCCCAAATACGAAGAAAATTATCGGAACTTCCGCTTGCTAATAATTGGGCATCGGTATTGAAAGCAACGGCATTAACTTCAATGGCAGCATTATGTTTTAGCGTTTGAGCAACCGTTCCTGTTACCATACTCCAAAGCCGAACATTGCCATCTTGACTTGCAGTTGCAAGAAATTTTGAATCGGGGCTAAATGCCATACCTTTAACATAATGATCTTTGGCATAGGCTAAAAGCTTTGCCTTTTGAACATCCCAAAAAGCAATTGAGCCAAAACTCATTACAGCGGCAATGACGCGGCTATTAGGGCTGAAAGTAAGTGCTGAAATTTGATCCAGACCTGCTTCCATTGTTCGAAGCAATTCACCGGTTGATACATCCCAAAAGCGAATGGTGTTATCGTAACTACCCGTGGCAATAACTGTTCCATCATAACTGAAGGAAACAGAGAGGATATCACGCTTGAGCCCGCTCATCGATTGGAGTAGCTTTCCGGTGCGGGCATTCCAAACTTTAATGAGTCGATCGTCACTTGCTGTAACCAAAAGCGTTTCATCGGTAGGGCTAAAAGCAAGAGATCGAATTGCCTTTTTGTGTGCGCCCTTTATAACCCGGAGTTCCTCGCCGCTTTCTGCATTAAAAATATAAATGTTCCCTTCGCGTCCCGCTCCGGCAACAAGTTCGCCATCGGCATTAAATGAAATAGAATTAACTTTCCCGACAAGTTGCGCGCGGAGAGGGATTGTCTCAGAAAAAAAGATTGAACAAAAAAGGATTAGGAAAAAAAGTGGTTTCTTTTTCATATCAGATGTCTTTAAGAAATCAAATAAAGCCAAATTGGAAATTCGCAATTCTATATTTCGTTAAAACTGCACTTCAAATGAAATTTCCAAGAGTGAAATCAATCAACTTGAATATAGATGTGCGTTTTTTGCATAACAATGACACAAATATGTCATTTCAGTGAATTGGTTTATTCGTGAATTCAAACGAAGAGATTATTTTATAAAAAAATTGAATAAGCTTTGCCAAAAGGAGAAGAAACGCCGCTGATGCGGCAATACGAGAAGATAAAATCGCAGTATCCCAATGTGGTTGTTCTTTTTCGTGTAGGTGACTTTTATGAAACATTTAATGACGATGCCAAAAAAGTATCGGCAGCCTTAGGGATTGTATTAACCAAACGCTCGAACGGCGCGGCCTCTGAAGTGCCGCTTGCCGGATTCCCGCATCACTCACTTGACGGATATGTAGAAAAGTTGGTTCGGAAAGGATTTCGAGTTGCTGTGTGCGATCAAATGGAGGATCCAAAATTTGCAAAGGGAATTGTCAAAAGAGAAATTACGGATATCATAACACCGGGCGTAAACTTTAGCGATAAACTATTAAGTGAACGAAAAAACAACTATCTCACCGCCCTCCATTTTTCATATCAAAAAAAGGAAACGATTGTGGGCGTGGCATTTATTGATGCGACAACAGCCGAATTTCAAGTATCTGAAATACACCTTGCCGATCTCAAGGATTTACTAAGTACCATTAACCCAGCTGAGGTTTTAATTTCAAAATCAGAAAAAGCGAGAATCACGGAGATAAAAAAATTTATCACTGAATCTGCCTTTACCGAATTGGAAGACTGGCGATTTCAGGGTGACTTTGCAAGAGAAACGCTCACCACGCATTTTCAAACCCACTCCCTTAAAGGTTTTGGGATTGATGGATTTCAAGAAGGAATAATCGCTGCGGGAGTAATTCTTGGGTACTTACAAGAAACACAACGCGCAAAACTTTCTTATATCCAAAAAATTACGCCCTTTGATATGGGCAGTGTGATGTCGCTTGACCCACAAACAAAGCGAAACCTTGAATTAACCGCAACACTTCAGAATGGGGGAAGAGAAGGTTCTTTGCTTTCAGTATTGGATAAAACTCAAACCTCAATGGGGGCAAGGCTTTTCAAAAAAATGATTGCCCGTCCTTCGAAAGATTTATCCTTAATAAATTCAAGGCTTGATGCCGTAAGGGCCTTTGTAGGTTCAAAGGAAATTCGCACAGCACTTTGTGAATTGATGAGTAACATCTGTGATCTTGAACGCGTGTTTTCAAGAATAGCAACACATCGGGCATTGCCAAAAGAGATATTAGCATTTTATGCTTCAACGGCGTTAGTCCCAAAAATTAAAGAGATTCTTTTGAACATACCCGCTGAGCCCTTTCCTGAACTGCTCAAAGAAATTTGGGATGGACTTTATGAAATGAAGGAAATCCAAGATGAAATAGAACGGGCGTTAAATCCCGATGCTTCAAATTCTTTAGGCGAAGGCGGTGTGATTAAAGAAGGCTACTCGCCTGAACTCGATGAGTATCGAACACTTTCCTCTCATGCAAAAGACAGACTTTTAGAAATCCAAGAAGAAGAGCGGGTAAAGACGGGAATCGGATCTCTGAAGGTACTTTACAATAAAGTCTTTGGTTATTACATCGAGGTTAGTAACGCAAACCGCGCAAAAGTCCCTGATTATTACGAGCGTAAACAAACGATGGTAAATGCCGAGCGATTTATGATTCCGGCGTTGAAAGAATATGAAGAGAAAATTCTCAATGCTGCAGAGCGCATCGCGGAGTTAGAAGTAAAACTTTTTCAGGAATTACGAATAAAAATATCGAAAGAATCGGGTCTAATATTAAGAAATGCCGCTTCTATCGCACTTCTCGATACCCTGCTTTCGTTGGCAACCGCGGCGATAGAGTATGATTATGTTTGCCCTGAACTTCATGAAGGTGATGAGCTAGAAATAGAATTGGGTAGGCATCCGGTGCTTGAACGAATTTTACCCGTGGGCGAAACTTATGTTCCAAACAGCACCCTGCTCAATCACCAAACGCGCGTGATGTTGATAACCGGACCGAATATGTCGGGCAAGAGTTCTTATTTGCGTCAAACCGGATTAATCGTTCTATTGGCTCAAATCGGGAGTTTTGTCCCTGCTGCGCGGGCGCGCGTGGGAATTGTTGATAAAATATTCACCCGTGTGGGTGCTTCGGATAACTTGGCTGAGGGTGAAAGTACCTTCTTGGTTGAAATGAATGAAGCCGCCGCAATTCTTAATAATGCCACCGCAAAGAGTTTGATTCTGCTTGATGAGGTGGGGAGAGGAACGAGCACTTACGATGGAATGTCAATCGCTTGGGCGATGACTGAATATTTGCACGATGTGATTGGCGCAAAAACTCTGTTTGCAACGCATTACCACGAATTATCCGAATTAGAAACGCAACTCTCAAGGCTTAAAAATTTTCATGCGACCGTTGCGGAAAGCGAAGGAAAGGTAATCTTTTTAAGAAGGATTGAAAAAGGTGCGGCTGAAAGCAGTTTTGGTATTGAAGTTGCAAGAATGGCGGGGTTGCCGGAACAAGTGATTTCACGCGCCAAAGAAATCTTGGGTGAATTGGAATCGGCTGAAGCTGCGGCATTCAATGACGGGGACTCGTCTCCTTCAAAAGGAAAAAAGGGGAAAAAGGCAGAGCGGTTTTCGAAGGTCAAACCGAAGGATGATTTTTATCAAATTTCCCTTTTTGAAATTGGGGATTCAAAAGTGAAGGAAGCACTTGATAAAATTGATGTTAATAAACTTACGCCAATCGAAGCCCTTTTAAAATTAGCAGAGATAAAACGACTCGCCGAGAAGCTATGATAATGAATTGCCTCCGGAAAGAAGGTTAAAGCAAAGTTTTTTATTAAAAGGAGTTCGATTCCTTTGCAGATTGGTAGAAAACACCTATCTTTGCGGCTCACTTTGAAAAATTTAGACGCGATTTTTGAACAATGAAAACGCTCGTTTCCATTTCTGATAAGCAGTTTTTTGTAGAAGCCGGGGATATGATTAATGTTCCGACTCAAAAAGCAAATGTAGGGGATACAATTACCTTTGATAAAGTATTGCTGACTGCGGACGGTGCAAATACCAAACTTTCACCAAAACTTACGGTCACTGCAAAAGTTTTAGAACACTTTAAGGACGATAAAGTCTTGATCTTCAAGAAAAAACGTCGCAAGCGTTACCGCCGGACAAAAGGTCACCGACAAGGTTTGACCAAAGTTGAAATTGTCTCGGTTGGATAATATTTTAATTCACACTAAACACTAACGACGATGGCACATAAAAAAGGGGCAGGGTCGACGAAGAACGGACGCGATTCCAATCCGCAATACTTGGGAATTAAAGCTTTTGGCGGAGAAACTGTAAGCGCAGGTTCAATTATTGTTCGCCAGCGCGGTACGCGCTATAAGCCCGGAAAGAATGTTGGCTTGGGCAAGGATCATACCATTTTTGCTTTAACCAACGGAACCGTTCTTTTCAAGACCGGTAAAGAAGATAGAACTTTTGTTCATATCACGCCTGTGGCACAAGCGTAAAAGCTTGTTTCATTAAGACTTTAAGGCTGTTTATTTCCGGATAAACAGCCTTTTTTTATTCATCGAAATTTTAGTTATGACAATACGCTCTTTGAAAGCGGAGGATAAAGAACCTCTTCGAAAACTTCTCTGGGAAACGAATTCCTTCAGAAGCGATGAGATTGAAGTTGCGATGGAACTCGTTGAAGAAAATCTATCGAAACAAGGGAAGCTTACGCCGGAGGATTATCACATTGCTGTTTCTTTCAACGATGAATCAAAAACCGTTGAAGGCTATGTCTGTTTTGGGAAAACACCAATGACCATCAGCACCTTCGATTTATACTGGATTGCTGTTCATCCTAAAGCCCAAGGAAAAGGGCTGGGAAAAAAATTATTTTTTTATGCTGAAATGGAATCGGCAAAGATGGGTGGAAGACTTTTTGTCATTGAAACCTCCTCACAACCTAAATATGAGGCGACGCGTCAATTTTATGAACGTATCGGTTGCACATTAGAAGCGACCATTCGAGACTTTTATGACCTTGGCGATGATAAGCTCATTTACTCAAAAAGAATCGAAGGCCATACTATTGGGAAGGATACACACAGATAATCAGATGTGTGGTATCATCACTGCCTATAAATAAGCGACCTCGGCGGTCGGTGAGCAATCCAACAGGCCTTCCCCAACGCTCGGGCCGCGAGCCATCATATTTCGGTACAAAGCCTGTTAGGAAATCGGAGACGGAATTGGCTTCCAAATCAAAATCATTATCGAAATCGAGATATACGACCTTGTATCCTGTTGCAGGGTTACGATTCCACGAACCGCGATACGCCACAAATGCCCCGCGCTTAAACTCCTTTGGAAATGTTTCGTTTGCAAACTCAATAGCCATCAAAGCGGAATGGGCTTGAACAAGTGCAGCCGGTTGCTTCATTGAGCGCACACGTGCGGAGTCTTCTTTGGTGATGGGCAAAAGACGCTCGTAATCTCGGCTGCCTTTATAAAAATCAAAATAAACCCCGTGGGCATACGCAATCGGGTAGCCATAAAAACCGCCATCGCGAATGATATCAATCCACTCCGGTGGAATATCGTTGCCTTGATTATCGCTTCCGTTATTGGTTGCCCAAAGTGCATTGGTTCTTGGGTGAACCGTGAGCCCCACAGCGTTGCGAATTCCACTCGCATAAATTCTTCGGTTCTTCCCTTCAATTGAGTATTCTTCAATGATGGCGCGGTAGTCTTCGCGGCATACATTGCAAAGCGAGCCGATGGAGAGATACACTTTTCCATTTTTTTCATCAAAGGCAAGAGTGCGGGTATCGTGACCGCCGCCGGGTTGAGTGGCACCGGAGGCAATGTTATTGATGAAAACGGAGCGGGTTTCAAAGCGGCCATCGCGGTCGTCATCATTTAATTTCCACACACGGCGCTCTTCGGTAACATAAAGAGCATCTTGATAAAAGGCCACATCGTGGGGCGAGTCAAAACCTTCTGCGGCAATAAATGCTTCATCCGCTACGCCATCTCGGTTGCGGTCGGGCAGGGCAATAATTTCGCCGCTGTTTTTATTCGCAACATAAATGGTGCTATCCGGCGACCACGCCATAAAGCGGGGTTTATCAAGTTTCGGGCGGCCATTTCCACCGATATAAAATACTTTGGCGCGCCAACCCTGAGGAAGGTTTACTATTTTGGGTTCAATCAATCCTTTATACTGTTCGGGGATTTCGAGTGCAACCGAGCGAAGTTTTAAATCTTTAATTGGGGTTAACCTTACGCCGGATGGTTGAGCCAGAACGAAAGAAGCAGAAAAGAGAAGACAACAAATAAGAGTCAGGTGAGTCAATGAGAAAACATTTTGCTGTTGAGTCATAATCCAAAACAAAAATGTGTGAAATGAAAGTGGTTAAAATTTTTCACGAGCAGAGTCAAGCAAAAAGAGTTTCATTTGTTGTGAAGTAACTCCTTTTGAGAAAATTAAACTTTAAGCAGCAGGGATTGGCACATGTCAACACAATGATCGAATTAATCTGTCATAAAAATTGATATTTCAATCGAAAGCCTCTCGTAAACAAAATTGAACTCGTCGATCGTTGCATAGATTAATTTCCCGCAATCCATTAACCGCGCAATCACTTCATTATTTTTCTTTGGCACATAGCCAACTTTTTCACCGCGTTCTGTTTCAACACGAATTGCAAATTCGTCATAAAGATTTTCTTGTTCGCGAATTAATTTTAGTCGGTCATTTTTACGAAGAGTTTTTGATAGTGTCTCAGGGTCAGGATTTTCTAAATGAAAAGTTCCGGCTATATAGGTTTCAAGAAGAAGAATTTCTTTTGTGAATGGGAGGGGAAGAGGGCTTTTTCCATCTGTAACCTCATTTAAATATTTCCCTAAATGGATGTTGAAAGGCGAGAGATTTGGCATTGCAAAGAGAATTAAGTCAATAAATTTATGTTAGCTTTAAGCTGTTCTATTTGCATCTGAAGATTTTTTTTTAATCCTTCAATTTCATTTCTTTTATTTTCAATCTGAGCCGGATCGGATAAAATTGATTTATAACGAAACGGTACATCAAGCGAAAGGTTTGAAATTTTAGAGCTAATTTTGTTGATTTTTACCTCCCACGTTTCTCTTTCCTGCATCAATGTCTCTAAATGGCTTTCCTCTTTTTCAAAGTTTATCGGAATTGATGTTGTCACATAGTCCCAAAGCGTTTTCAGGGCATCTATATCACGATTTTCGTAGGCATAAAGGGCTGAATACCAAAGCCCTTTATGTACTTCAGTCTGATTTGGGTTTAAATCGGGATGCAAAGTTTTTGCCAAAGCGTGATAAAGACTTGTTAATTGTTTGCTAACTTCAGAACTCATTTGAGAATTCAAATGTTTTTTTGAGGATTCAACGGATTCTGCCCAAACTCTTAAAGATACCTTCCATTCTTCAAATTCAGTTTCAAGAATTTTATCAATCTGTTTTTCATTGGGATATTCATTCCTATTCAATGCAGCTTGAATCAATTCTTTTTTTCGTTGAAGTCGTTTTAAATCGCAATGAAGAAAAAAAACTTCCAATTCAAATTGGCCTATCTCCTTTTGATAGAGTGCTTCCAAATTTGGCTTTTGAACTTGAATCATATTATCGAAGGTTAAAAAAAGCTCTGCATAGGTTTCCTTAAGCTTATTGATGCACTTCTTCAAATCATTTGTTAGTGTGTGGGTCTGCGGTATCATAATATCTTAATCTAGATTATGAAGTGATGAAGATTTTTGAAAGTATTGAAATCTATTACCAAAGCTATTAAAGAATGTACTGCTCTTCAAAAAGCATTTTGGCGTTGTTGGGAACTTTCACGTTCTAAAATTATTTTTGCAATGTTTCAGTATAGATTTTTTTATTGAGTCGAGACGATAGTCGTATCTGCCCCTCGGCGGAAGTTGGATAGCCAACAGCGGGTGCAAATCCCGCCGACTTAACATAAATTTTGAATCTGAAAAGCGGCTCGACTGCTGAGTAGGATTCACCCGGGACGGTGAAAGCCGCCCCTTTTTTATTCAACGATCCGCAAGGAAGGCTTTACCCAAAATCATTATGTTTTTTTCCTTCAAGCGCAATTCTTCAACTTTAATCCTCACGGCTTCCAACACTGCTTGTAAATTCAACTTAATGTCGCTATTAGTGAATCTCAAAAAAGAAATTTCATATTGCGAAATCACGTCTTCGCGTGCTTTGTCCCTTGCCTGTGCCTCGTCGGTAAAATGAACGCCTCCATCTAATTCAATCGCCAAGCGAACTTCGGGTGCGTAAAAATCAATTACAAAGCGCTCGACGCTATACTGCCGTCGAAACTTACAGTTTGCCAGCCGTCGGTCGCGTACACAATTCCAAAATATCGCCTCTGCTTCGGTTTGGTTCTGCCGTAACTTCCGTCGCAAGTCTTTCACTTCCGTCCGATTAAAGACGCGCTTGGTCATATACTCTGCTTGGTTGATTAAACTTTCTACTGCATTGCATAAAATAACGGTTGTGGTCGTGTGCAAGTGTGCTGACCTCACCCTGTTTCGGCTTGTGCCGAAACGACCCTCTCCTTGCAAGGAGAGGGACGTTGCCGCTTGCGGCATCAGGGTGAGGTCACCACCACCGCAATCTCTTCCGCCGTTAAGCCATAAAGCGCATAAACCTTTTCATCAATCTCCCGCTCAAACCCCGCCGTCTCTTCGCCCACAGACTTCGCAGCAATTACCGTTTTTACCAATTCAACAATCTGTTTCTCTGTCTCGACTGAATCGGGTTTGGCGATGCCAAAAGCGTTTAGGTAATCGGGCGTAAAAGCAAAATAGCCGCCGCGAAAAATTGTACCTGTATTTTTTAAAAAATACCAAAGCAGTTCTGAGTTCAGTAAGCCTATCAAGTAATGATAGTCAAGTATAATTCCGCTCTTTTTAATCAAGCCAAAGCATTTTGTATTACCGTAAAAAATGCCTTCCAAATCAGAACTAAACTGACTTTTCAGCCCTAAATATGGACATATCAACTTTGGCTTATCAAACAAAGTCAAGTTTTTTGGATAGATATAACGAAACCAAAATTCGTCGTGCATCAATTTTCCATTTTCTCTTTCTCGCAAAACTTGTTCATTCTTTTTTAGATACGCATAGCCTTTTGGGAAAAGCGTTTTGATTTCTTGCTCCGTGTAAAGAGCGGCTTTACCATTGTTGAGTTTGTAAGGGAAAATTACATAGTTATTTGTTTTTAAGGTTTCGTAGCGATGCACTTGGTCGCCTTTAAGCAAGGGCTTTACAAGACCGCACTCGATTTCTACTTCTTGGTCAAGTTCTTTGGAATAGCCTTTAATGATGTAGCCGCTGTTCGTGCAATTCAAGAGGAAATACACCGAGTCTTTAGATGTTGCAATCCCTTGAAAGATTTTCTCAAAAATGTCTTTAACCTTTAAAGGTTGCTGCTGAATTTTCTTGAGAATATTATGGGTTTGGTTATCTGAAAGAATCCACCCTTCGAGGGAAAGCGAATCAGGGTTAAATGTATTAAATCGTGAATCATCGAGTTCATTTAGAAAATGGTGAAGGTCTTCATTAGTCAATAAATCTCGGTTTAATTGAAAATAATTAAGGTGATTTGAATTGGGTATAAACCATTGCAGACCCGTATAAGTGGAAGCATTAAATACTTGATAGGCTTCAAAGGAAATTATTTTCTGTGCTGCTTTATAATTTTTCACGACTTCTCGAAGTCCTTTTCCAAATGCGGAATTTGTCCATTTTACAGGCATGATATAATTCAATATCCCTCTATGTGTGAGCAATTCGAGCCCTCTTTCCACAAAGAGTACATATAAATCAAAAGAGCCTGTCGCTGAATTAAAAATACTTGCAAGTAAATTGGCATAAGCACTATTAACCTTTCGTATTCCTTGAATTCGTAAGTAAGGCGGGTTCCCGATAATAACATCAAAGCCTTTTGAAATGCCAAACATCCAGTTTTTGTCAAAAAAGGGACTTGGTATTGAGTCATTGAATGGGTCCCACACGTCAAGTCTCGCTGCAATAGAAGCAAAAAGCGGCGGGCCTTCTTTCAAGTCTGTAAGCGTACTTTGTTTGGTGTTTTCGAATTTGGCTTTAATGAGTGCTTTCTTTTCAGGGTCGTGAGCATGATCGTAATAGGTATTTCTCAGCGTTTGCAGTTCGGTGAGGTGCTTTTTATAGGCTTCAAAAAAGATATTAATCTCAGACGTTTTTTCAAGTTCCTCGAGTCCTAATCCTATTAAGGTATCGGCACAAATGAATTTAAAATCAAGGTTGGGCAGGGGCTTCAAGTTGAAATTGTGTTTTGTGTCTATGGGTTTATACTCTTCATCCAAAACCAATGAGAGCCACGCGCGAAGCCGTGCGATTTCGGTGGCCATCGGCATAATATCCACGCCATAGATGTTGTGGCTTAAAATATCCTTTTTGAGTTCATAACGGGTTTTGAGTGTGCCCAGTGCTTCGTTTAACTCCACCAATTGATGCAAGGCTCCCATCGGGAATGCACCCGAGCCGCACGCGGGATCCAATATTTTCACGTCTTCTATCCAACGAAGCAGCTTTTGACGGTCCTCTTTGCTTTCAATGGCTTTCTCGGGATTTTGAGAAAAGAGTTTGGTGAGGCTTTCATCAATCAATTTTTTTTCTGACTTGGAAAGTTCTGCTTTTTTGAGTGGGATTGAAAGCTGTTGATGCGGTTTTTCTCCAAAAAGATTTGGAGTGGGTTCGGGGTTATTGAGTGCTTCGGTTTTGGCCGAAAGAATCTCCTCTTCCCACCGCGAGGCGAGAAATGTTTTGAGGCTTTCGCGCACCATATAATCCACAATTTCGCGGGGCGTATAAAACGCGCCAAAGGCTTTGCGGTCGTTGGCTAATTGTTCGGTTTCCTGATTTTGGCTGGCCAAAAGGTTTTCGAAAATGCGGCCAAGCATTTCGGGGTCAACGGCCACTTGTTGGTAGGTGCTGCTGCTTTCATCAACCGTGAAGTCGTAGCTTTCGAGGGTGGAAACAAATTCTAAAAGCCACACATCAATGGAAAGCGAAGGAATTGCACGGTCTTCGGCGCTGAAATCAAAAAGGCCGCCATTGAGATACGGAACTTTAGAAAAATGTTCGGCTGCAAAGGGGTGGATTTCTGTATGCGCACGATCTTCAACTTTGGTATTGAGCGTTTTGAAAAAGAGCGCCGATAAAATGGTATTGAAAAAATCAGGATTTGCGTCAATGGCTTTGGTGCCAATTGATGCAGTCGGGATGATGCCCTTTTCCTTGAGAAACCAACAAAAGATATAGCGGCCAATGAGGCGAATGGCAAATTGTTTTTGGAGCCTGTCTTCGATGGCAGGATACTGATAGCGAATAAGACCAAGCAGTTTATCGAAACTTTCTTTTATGGCTTTGTAAAACTCCTTATTGACCTCTTTAATATCAAGCGACTCCCAAAGCACAGTTGCAATATCAGGTTTAGGAAGCCGTTCAATCCCTTGCCATTTATGGAGAATTTTTTCGTGTTGGGTAACCGTAAGCCGATTAGCAAATGTAATAATGCGCTTTTGATTGCCTTTATTAAGGACGATAAAAAGCTTTTGATAGTCGGGCGTAGTAACAAAATGGATAAAATAGGGACGAGTTGAAGGAAGCGCGGCGGGGCTTCCTTCACCACCTGCATTCATGAGAGATTCAAAGGCTTGGTAACTTGTTAGGCCCGGGTCGTTATCGACCAGTTGAACGAGCGTGTCTTTGCGTATTTTTTTTAGAACAGCAAATCGCACGAGAATTTTAGTATGGTATGCAGAAAGACGGAATAATTGTGCCTGATTGGTGATTGGCGCGCCTGCAAGCCACTCGCGGAGTTTTTGAGTTTGAGGTGTAATGAGTGGCGGTTTCTGAAATGGTTCTGCGGGAATGCCCATCCACTCTAAAAGGGCAGAAGAAAAGGCAAGAATATGGTCGCGTTTTCCTTCGGAAAATT
Source organism: Chloroherpetonaceae bacterium (assembly GCA_033763895.1). Taxonomy (NCBI): domain Bacteria; kingdom Pseudomonadati; phylum Chlorobiota; class Chlorobiia; order Chlorobiales; family Chloroherpetonaceae; species Chloroherpetonaceae bacterium. The sequence goes on from JANRJQ010000002.1 coordinate 15,795, forward strand.
TGGAAAGAAGTTCATTTAAGCGAGGTAATGACATCATAAAAATTTGGAATTAGACGGTGAACACTTGGAGAACATCAGCTAAGCTTGGTATTTCTTCTCCTGTTGAAGAATTGGGTTGTTCTGAAAACTTTAAGAACGTTTGAATAATGCCATCATCAAACGCGTTCCCACGGCGATTGGCGCGGTTGATGTCACGAATAAGGCGTCTGGTTTCTTTGATTAAAAAGGAATTCGAGGTATGATTAATGAAATCATCGACTTTCATAATATCGTTTTCGGCATACCCTAAAGTAATCATACGGCGAAGCAGCGTGCCGATTGCTTCACGATGGGCTTCATTGAAACGATTATTGTGCTGAGCAATCGGAATTTGGTAATACTCTTTGAAATGCTCTAAGTAGGTTTCGAAAGGTGCTTTTTCTTTGAAGTTATCTCTGAAGCGTTTATTTTGTTCAACTGATGCTTTTATATAGAGAAGTCCTTCATTAAGCGTAATCTGCTCCGGGATAATTTCGCTTTTTTGGCGTTTAAAGAGGAAAAAATAGCCGGAAGACTCTGTTGTATCAGTACCTGCAGAAAAATGAACCAAATAATTAAACCCGTCATCGTCTTTCTTCCGCTGGATTTTGCCCCATTTCCCTTTAGGAAGGTTGATAATGCTTTGTTTATAAGATTCTGAGAAATTGGTGTTTCGGTCAAATTCTCGTAAGTCTTCGAGGAAGATGTCATCGGTAGCCAGTAATTCGGAGGTTTCAAAGATGCGTTGAAACGCGGCGAGTCGTTTTTGTTCATCGCGGCTGTAAAGGTCTTCGGAAAATTCCTGTGAGATAGGCTCTTCGTCAAGAACGCTTTGGTCTGTGCCGACGGAATAGCGTATGAGATTAATCTTATCTTGAAGTTTACTAACCAAATTCAAATAGCTTTCAAGTTGCTCGGTTGGTCTGAAATTATAGATGAATATTTCTTCAAACGGGCTCCCAATACGATTTATACGGCCATTGCGCTGAATCATACGAACCGGATTCCAATGCAAATCATAGTTGACAATCATTCCGCAATCTTGAAGGTTTTGCCCTTCAGAGAGTTTATCGGTAGCGAGTAAGTAATCAATTTCTTTTTCACCCTGCTTCAAGGCGTATTTCTTCGCGTTTGGAGCAAAACGGCAAGCAAAGTTTTCAACCTCATTTTTTGTACCGAGTGCAAACTCCACATTTTTTCCTTTCGTCAGAAGTTGGGGGAGATGTTCTTTGAGATACTGAAGAGTATCGGCAAAGTAGGTAAAGACTAATACTTTTCGATCGTCATTTGTATTGAGGTGTTTTGCTAGAACCGCAATCTTATCATCTTTTTTGATCAGCAATTGAATTTGCTTTTTTAAGATGTCAAGAAGGCGGAGGTCTTTTTCGATGTCTTCTTTGAGAGTTTCGATTCTAAAGTGCGCGTTGCTTGCTTCAATAGGTGCATTCTCGCCAAAGTCAAAGGAATCAATATCAATATCGAGTTCATCTTCCTCGGCATTTTGTTCGTTATAGGAATCAAGCACTTTATTGAGAGCGTCTAAGTTTTTTATCGAAAAAATGCGATTGTATTTCAAGAGATTGTTTTTGAAATCGGTTAGCTTTTTTTCGTAAGTGATGATGGATTTTTGAATTGAAAAAATTGATGATTCCAGCCGCTTTAGGAATACCGTTCTAAAAATACCGTAAATCCCGATTTGGCGAGTTAAAAGCCGGTTATCATCGACATCAAGATTAAGATCGTCTCGATTAATCCCGTAGTATTCGTGGCGGTAAATATTATAGCGATAGCAAGGGAAACCAAGGCAAAGAATTGCAGAATAGATAATTTCGAGAGATGAGTGAATTGGTTTTTCTCTTTTTGAATAATGGTCAAAGAGGTCAAGTGGATGTGCAAGAAACTTGAGTTCGGCTAAGCTATCGATATTGAAATTCAAAGCCTCAGATAGTAAAGGATATTCTTTAGAAAGTTTAAGAAGATCGGAACGGTATTGATTGGGAACTTCGTACTCTAAATTGTCTGGAATTGACTGAGGAAATTTTACTTTTTTTCCATTGATTTCAAGTCCCTCAGGGTATTCTTTTTCGATTCCTTGCCGGGTACGTTTTACAATTACTTTGTTTAAGAGAGGGGTAAGTTGTTCTCTTAAACCGCTGTAATCAACAGACCTTGTTTCACGAATTTGTCTTTTAATTTCTTTTTGAATGCTTTGTATTCGGTCTTCGAAGGTGATGTATTCGCTTCGTGATCGATCATAAAACTTACCGATAGTTTGAAACTCGCCTCCCGATCCCAGCATGATTTGATTGGTAAGATCAGTGAGTTGGTTGTTTATGGGTGTTGCAGTCAGTAAAAGTGTTTTTGAATTTGGGTTAAGCCTTCGCCAGTCGATAAATTCTTTGAACCTATCTCCGCCGCTTCCACGAAGGTTATGGCTTTCATCAAACACAAATAACCCGATTGGGATGTTGTAAACTTCTCGAGTTTGCTTGATTTTGGCAATATCCTGTAAACTGTAAATTTCAGGTAAGTGGGCAAATTGAAAGTCATTAAATGCTGATTGCCACTGCGGTATGAGGCTTGCAGGTGCAACAATTACCACACGTTGATTTTTGATGTTTTTATAATAAGAAATGACCTTTATTGCCGTGTAAGTTTTACCTAACCCTACTGAATCAGAAAGCATTGCCACACTTTGGCGTTCAAGTTTTTTAATCAGTGAATTTGAATTTTTAACCTGAAAAGGAAAAAGTGTGGGTGAATTTTCGTCTTCTGTTTCTTTATCGAAGACAGAATTTTTCTCATCGTTTAAGTCTTCTCCAAAAATCCTGTAAAGTGAGTGGATATACATTTCATATGGGCTATAACACATAGAGCCGTGTCGGCTTAATGTCAGAATTTCTTCAACAAAAACCTTTGTCCAAGGTTCACTTTCTTGCCAAAGACTTTCGAACCAAGAGCGATGCGAAGGATGTTGGGAGATGTTTTTTCGGATATAATTAACCGTTGCGTTATTGTCTTCCACCTGATTGAGCTCTAAATTTCCTTCGAGTCCCTGTTTAGTGAAATTTGAGCTCCCAATTATTCCAATCGCATTTTCTTCTTCAGAGCCAAAGATGTAGCACTTCGCGTGGAGAAATGACTTTTTATATACGCGTATTTCAAAACGGCTGTCAGCATTTTCAGAAGAAAATTCTTGAAGGAGCTTTGCTGCAGAAGAATACTCGTCTTTAAAGCTTAAGGTTTCAAGATCTCTTTTGAGGTACTTCTGAGGAAAATCGGGATCTGGTTTTGAAGGATTTTTTATTTGATATGATCGCACACTTGGTTCTTCACCTAAAAGCAGGTGCAAACGAGTATTTCCTCTATTAAAAAAATAAGATAGTTCCGATTGTAGTAAAGCAATTGCTGGTAAATCCCAGTAACCGGTAGCAATTGAAACTTCAGATACCGATGGGTTTTTGAAAAGATTCTTTAAGGTTTCTGATAAGAGGTAATCTTTGCTTGAATTATCAATAAGCTTAAAATTGCTTTTCATAATTTTTTTTGAATTGGTAGTTTGTGGAAGCGAAAAAAAGAATCAAAAAAATAAGTAAATATCACCAATAGTTAGCTCTTCGAGAAAAGCTCGACATTAAAGACGCCCTCGACACGCTTAATTTTTTCGACAAGGCGGTAGAGGTAGTCGATATCTTTCGTTTGAAGAATCGCGATGCATTAAACTATTCCGTTTTTTTGAATATATAGGGATTGTGTGAGAGTTTTTGATACTTCAAAAAAGTGTTATTGAATACTTTGAATCAATCTTCGTTTTCAATGTTTATGAATAACGGGAATTGAAATTTATTAGAGGCATGAAGCATTTCAAAAATTCATATTCATTCTTTCATTCATCCTATTTTAAGTTTGCCTTTTGTTCTTGAATCTTATTCATTCTGGCCTGAAGACTTCCAATTGCCTTTTGTATTTCAATTGCTAATAAACGAAGTCTGCTTATTGTTCCATCTAAGGGTGTCATGATAAATGAAATTCGTTCATGATCAATTTGAGTCAGAATATCTTCCACATCTCTCATTTTCTTCATCGCTTCTGTATCATGACGTTTATTTACTTTTTGACGCAGTACATAAACGATACAATAAATACTCATCTCTGTAAAAGCTTGAGAGTTAATGAGACTTTGGTTACATACGCCATCATGCATTGTCCATTGACCCGAAAGACCCTCCAGACCGCCTGTTCTTAAGAAAGGACTTGTCCGTACATCAATTCTTGAGTTAGAAGCGAAAGAGGCTATTGCTGCATTGCTTAACTGAGCAATTCTTTTAATTATTGCTAAATTTTCTTGATACTCCGGTGTCATTGCTTCAACAACGATTTCCGGGACTTGATACACCTTCATTGAATCTTGCTGAGAATTTTGGTATGCCTTAAGAGCGTTTTTTGCTTTTTGATTCCCCTTAAGACTTATTTCCGCCAAATCTTTCATTCCTTGATTATTTCCAAGATTTGAGAGTAAAATTCCACGTGCATACCTTGCTTCATCGTAATTTGCATCAAGATTGAGGGCATTATCATAATCCAAAATTGCATCGTTGTACTTTCGGTAGAATTCCTTTATTAAAGCGCGTTGATAATACGCTTCCGGTGAAGGTTCTATAACAATGGATTCTGAGAGATCTTTCACTGCCGCTTCGGGATTTCTAAGTTGGAAGTAACAATATCCTCTATTGTAATATGCTTTTGAATTTCGCGGGCTGTGTTTTAAAAACTGGGTAAAATCGGCAATTGCCCCTTCAAAATTCTTTAATGCAATTCGGGTAAGTCCCCTTTCATATACGTAGTTCGGTGTATTAGGGGATAACTGAACGGCTTGGTTAAAGTCAATTTGTGCCTCAACAAAATTCCCAAGAGCATTGTAGCATAACGCTCTTTGAAAAAAGGGCTCGGCGCTATCGGGGTAGAATTTAATGACAGTTGAATAATCATAAAGCGATCCAAGAGAATCACCGATTACTCGCCTTACTTCTCCTCGTTTCATCAAAGCAGTATAGTTTTTAGGGTCTCTTTGAAGAACATCTGTAAAGTCCAGTATTGCGCGATTGTATGAACCTGATTGAAATCTTGCTATGCCAAGATTCAATAGACTATCAATTGAAATATTCCTTGTTTGAGCATTTAGACTTTCTGATAATAACAAAAAGGTAAGAAGTAGGAGACTGAATCGTTTCATATAAATGTTGTGGGGTTAGATGATTTTAATCCTATAAATCTCCCAATTATTGAAAAAAAAAGATTAAGAATCCATTTAGCTCTTCGAAAATCGATCAACTTTGAAAACACCTTCGACGCGTTTGATTTTTTCAATAAAGCGGGAATGATGATCGGTGTCTTTGACTTGAAGAATCACGGTGCATTCAAATATTCCGTCTTTTGCATTCAGGGTGATGAAATTGAGTGTATAGTAAATATTTCTTAAAGGGTTATTGAATACTTTGAATCATTTTCTCATTTTCAACTTCTATGAATAACGGGAATTGAAGGTTATTCGAAGCATGAAGCATTTCAAGGCCTACGATGTTTCCATCTTTATCAAAGTCTAGAATCAGACCTTTCTTTATTTCATCTGATTCCTTAATTTTTGCACCTGAAAATTCAATTCTCAATATATCCACAGATTTATCATAACTGATTTTCATTATTCCCTCCAATATTTATTGATTTTAGAAGTTAAGTAAAGGGTAATAACTCTCTTTGGCTCATCTTCTGCTACAAAAATCCTCAAAAGATACAATTTCTCTTCCCCAATATCGACTTTTGATTGATAAACCCAAATATTGCCTTCATCTTGAAAAAATTGATCCGGCGTTTGTAAAGTTTTTTCAACTAAAGCGATATTAATATTTCGACGAATAATCTCTTTTTTTGCATAATCAGTAAAAAGAATCATAATTATGATATAAGTGATGGTTCAAATATCAATAACGGTATAAAAGGACTCAGCTCTTCGAGAATCGCTCGACCTTGAAAACGCCCTCGACGCGTTTGATTTTTTCAACGAGGCGGGAGAGATGATCGGTGTTTTTGACTTGAAGAATCACGGTGCCTTCAAACATTCCGTCTTTTGCATTGAGAGTGATAGAGCGGATATTGGTTTCTGCCTTTAAGATGGCTTGGGTAATGTTATTCGTCATTCCAATTTTATCTTCTCCGAAAATTTTAAGTCCGGCAAGGAAGTTGTTTTCTTTTGTATTGCGCCAGCGTACGCTCACGACTTTAGGGCTGCGGGTAAGGTTTTCATCGGTCATGTTTTTGCAGTTTCGGCGGTGAACTTTCACCACACCGCCGGCTGTCACCAACCCGATAATATCATCCCCCGGAACGGGATTGCAGCACTTGCCGTAAGCAAAGGCAATATTTTTAAGCCCTTCAATTACGATAGCCGATCCAGTAACCTCTGATTGTTCATCAGTTTCAAAACGCGCTTCTTTAACAAAACTTTCAAACTCTGCCAATTGCTTTTCAGCTTTTTGCTCAGGCGTCTCAACTTCGACTTTAACCGACTCGGGGTCAATTTGCTTTGTTGCAAGCGCTTGAAAGAAATCTTGCGCTGTGTTGATTCCAAACCGGCGAGCGATTTTTGCGATATCACCTTCTGAAAAAACTTTTTTTGTTTTTTGAACGGCTTTCGTCCAAAGGCTTTTGCCTTCTTCAATTTCCTTTCTGCGCTGATCGTTGAGCAATTGTCGAATTTTTACCTTCGCGCGATGTGTAACAACAATCTTTTCCCAATCGGGTTTTGGCGTTTGATTTTTTGAGGTAATGATTTCGACTTGATCGCCCGATTTTAGTTTGGTAGAAATCGTTACAATCTTTCCGTTAACTTTAGCCCCAATACATTTTGAACCCACTTCGGTATGAATTTCAAACGCAAAATCAAGTGGGGTTGAACCCACCGGGAGCATTTTCATATCACCTTTTGGTGTGAAAATGTAGATTTCATCTTGATACAAATTCATTCGAAAGCCTTCCATAAACTCGCGCGGCGAGGAGGCGTTTTCAATGAGTTCGCGTGCCCATTTCAGCACATTATCAAAGGCTTTATCATCGGTTGTGATTTTCTCTTTATACCGCCAATGCGCGGCAACCCCGCTTTCGGCGAATTCATCCATCTTCTTGGTTCGAATCTGGATTTCAATTAATTGGCCATTGGGTCCGACAACCGTGGTATGAAGGGATTGATACCCGTTATGTTTGGGAACTGAGATATAATCTTTAAAGCGTTCCGGAATTGGTGTGAATTGCTGTGTAATGTACCCGTAAACGGCAAAGCATTCTGAAGAGTTATCAGTGTCGAGAATAATTCTGATGGCGTAAAGATCATAGATTTGATCGAAACTTTTTCCTTTATCGACAATCTTTTTATGAATCGAGTAAAGGTGTTTCGGTCGGTAAGCGATGCTGAACTTAAAATTCCGTTTATGCAGTTCCTTTTCAATCGTAGCGGCAAAGCGCGCTAAATAATTTTGACGATCTTTATCCTGAAAATTGATTTGAGAAGACAGGGTTTCGTAGGCTTCGCGATCGATGTACTTAAAGGCCAAATCTTCTAACTCCGATTTCATTCTTCCAAGCCCAAAGCGATTAGCAAAGGGCGCGTAGATATCACGAGTTTCAAGTGCGATTTTCAACTGGCGGTGCGGTGGTAGTGCATCGAGTGTACGCATATTGTGCAACCGATCGCAAAACTTGATGAGAATCACTCGGATGTCGTTAATCATTGAAAGCAGCATTTTGCGAAAAGATTCTGCTTCTTTGATTTCACGATTGGCAAAAAAGCCGGCAATTTTGGTCAGTCCTTCAACAATCGCCGCGACTTCCTCACCAAACTCTTCATTCAAGTCGTCAAGGCTGTAATCGGTATCTTCAATCACATCATGCAAAAGCGCGGCGGCGACAGAGACATCATCAAGCGGGAGTTCGTTCAGCATGATTTTTGCAACCTCAACGGGGTGAAAGAAATAGGGCTCTCCGGAAGCACGTTTCTCCTCACTATGAGCACGGTAACACAAAAAAAACGCACGGCGAATCAAATCCTCGTCAAACCGATGAAGCTTTTCGCGGCATAGCGAAAGCAACTCATCAAGTTTGACATAGTGCTGCGGTTCAATTTGTGCAATCATAAAATCAAATGGTTCAATTACTCCGGTTAATCTTTTGAGGAGAAAGTAATCATATTCGTTTGAAAAGGTTAATCGTTTAATCTTTAAGAATAAACCAAATTTCTTCTTCAAAAACAATTTGAAAGAAAAGTAGGTTCTCCGAATAAGATTTCAATAATTCAATTCAAGTATTTATGAAAATTTCTCTTTCACCGCTTCAACAAGGGATAGTCAGTTTTTTAGAATCCAATGAAGATTGGCTTCGCCCGATTTTAGTTGAAAAAATGTTTCAAAATGTCGATCTCGAAACTGAAGGTAACATGCTTCGAAATCCCAATGTGATAGTGCCCGAGTATTACCTTCAAGATTTTCATAGCGTTCGCGGCGGCTATTTGAATAAAGATGCAGCGCTCACCTACGACCCAATCACTTCAAAAATATTGGTGCCAAGCGAAGACATGCTTCGCACGGAAACGGCCGCTCGTATCCCCAAAACAGCGAAAAAAGTTTTGGACATAGGATGCGGAACGGGAACGGCAACACGTGCGATAGCAACAGCACTTCCCGAATCACAGGTAACAGGCGTTGACCTCTCGCCTTACATGCTTGCGGCAGCAAAAATGAAAGCAAAGTCATTTAACAATATTTCTTTTTTGCATGCCAATGCCACAGAGCTTCCATTTGAAAACGAAAGTTTTGATGCGGTTTCAGCATCGCTCTTATTTCATGAAATGCCAAAAAGTGCAGGAGAACTCGTAATCAAAGAAGTTCTTCGTGTTTTAAAGCCCGGGGGTACTTTTACAGTGTTTGACGGTGCTCAGTATAATGGCGTTGCAAAATTGGGTGGCAATATCAGTTCAACTTTATTTCTAGAACCTTATGCAGAGGAATTCCTTGCATCGAATCTTGCAGAAATGATGTCGATTTTAGGATTTAAGGAGGTTGAATCGACTCCGATTGTTGTATTTTATGAAATCAGACAGGGCATTAAATCATGAGATTCTGAGTGACATTATTTGAGCATTTTGCATCTAAACGCTTGATTATTGTTGGGGGAAAAGGCGGTGTGGGAAAAACGACCATTGCCGCCGCACTTTCGATAATGATCTCTCAAACCCACAAAACATTAGTTGTTTCTACAGACCCTGCCCACTCACTTTCAGATTCATTTCGCCAATCGATAGGAAGCGAAATCACCAAGCTTTCAGAAAAGTATCCGCTCTTTGGATTAGAGATTTCTGCTGAAGATGCGTATCGAAAATTTATTGATCGGTATCGCAATCAATTAAAACTTCTCTTTGATAGCTCAACATACTTCGATGAAGAGGATATCAATGAAATGCTCTCGGTCTCTATCCCGGGGCTTGATGAAGTAATGAGTTTGAAAACGATCATCGACCTTTTGACAGAAAATCAATTTGATCGAATCATCATTGATACCGCACCAACCGGACATGCGTTGCGTTTGCTTTCAATGCCGGATGTCTTGGATACTTGGATAAAAATGTCCGCTAAAATGCGTTGGAAATACAAAGAAGTCATTCAAACATTTAAGGGAAGTTATACACCGGATGAAGGAGATGATTTTTTAGTTGAGATGAAGAAATCGGTAAAGAGAATCGAAGCAATTCTGAAAGATAAGAACGCCTGCGAATTTTTGCCGGTCATGATTCCTACGGAAATGTCTTTTGCAGAAACAGAACGGTTAATCCTCGCTCTTCAACAAGAGGGAATAAATGCCGAGCATCTTTTTATCAATCAGGTTCTGCCTCCAAAAGAAGCTGGTATTTACTTTGCGCAAAAAGTAAAAGAAGAGCAGGCGCTGATAAAAAGGATACAATCGAAAATCGACTTGACTTTACACCTAGTCGAACAGGAGCCTTTAGAAGTAAGAGGAATGGAAAGGCTGTTTGCCTTTGCTTCGAAAAACTTGAAATGAGAATTCAAAGATTGAAATGAACCCCGTTTTCACCTATCTTCTTAAAAGCGATGATTTGAAAATTGAATTCAGCATAAAGGATGGCTAAAGTCACGAAGTCCAAAAAGAAAACAGATCAAGAGCTGATTGTTGACGCCAATGAAGCAATGAATCGTGCAATTGCACCATATTCCAATTTTCAAGTTGGTGCAGCGCTTGAGTGCGAGAATGGCGAAATCATAACCGGTCATAACATTGAAAGCTCATCATATAGTCTTACGCTCTGTGCCGAGCGAGTCGCCATTTTTAAGGCATTATCTGAAGGTCATCGAAGTTTCAAACGAATTGCTATTGTTGCAAGCTCAGGTGAAATCTGTACACCGTGCGGGGCTTGCCGGCAGATTCTTGCCGATTTTGCACCTAAAGCCAAAATTATTCTTTCCAATAAACAGGGAAAAATGAAACGCTTCCAATTGCGCGAATTATTACCGCACCAATTTGATGCGAGTGTACTTAAATCTTAACCTGCCTTATTCATCCTGATTTCATATCATGTCAATCCGTGTTGCAATCCGTCATCATACCGAGTATCATTATGACCGGCCGGTTAAACTTTCACCTCATATTTTCAGGTTAAAGCCGGCACCGCATTGCCGAACAGCCATTGAATCTTACTCCTTTAAGCTTGAACCCAATAACTATTTCATTAATTGGCAACAAGACCCTTTTGGAAATTACTTGTCGCGGGTGGTCTTCCCCGAAAAAACAAATCGATTGATTGTGGACATCGAGGTTATTGCCAATTTATCCATCATCAATCCGTTTGATTTCTTTCTTGAAGAATCTGCTTCTCATTATCCTTTTCAGTATGACGAGCAACTAAAGCGAGAACTCTTGCCTTATTTGGAAGTGAGAGAAGATGGTTTGCTTTTAAGAGATTGGATAAAGAAAATCAATCGAGAAAGACTTGGTACGGTTGACTTTTTGGTGATGTTAAACCAAATGCTTTGGAAAGATATTGCTTACACGATTCGATTAGAACCCGGTGTTCAAAGTTGCGAAGAAACACTCACTAAAAAGTCGGGGTCATGCCGCGATTCCGCGTGGCTTTTGGTACAGATTGTGCGTCATCTTGGGCTTGCGGCGCGGTTTGTTTCCGGTTATTTAATTCAATTAAAACCCGATGTCAAAGCCATAGATGGACCAAGTGGTTCGGAACATGATTTTACTGATTTGCACGCTTGGGCTGAAGTTTACATTCCGGGAGCAGGGTGGATTGGGTTTGACCCGACTTCGGGCTTGCTTGCAGCGGAAGGGCATATTCCACTTGCTGCAACGCCGGATTTCCAGAGTGCAGCGCCGGTCACAGGAGCAACTGATATTTGTGAAGTGACATTTTCATATCACAATACCGTCGAACGAATTTATGAACGCCCCCGTGTGACAAAACCATTTAGCGAGGAGAGTTGGAATGAGATATTAAAACTTGGAGAAGCGGTTGATTTGCGATTGCAAGCCGGAGATGTTCGGCTTACAATGGGCGGTGAACCAACCTTCGTTTCAATTGATGATATGGAATCGGCACAGTGGAACACCGCGGCCGATGGTGGCCACAAGCGGCATTTGGCCAACGATTTGGTAAAGCGATTGCGCCTAACATTTGCGCCCGGGGGATTACTTCATTTTGGTCAAGGGAAATGGTACCCGGGTGAAGAATTACCTCGCTGGCAATATGGTTGTTATTGGAGAAAAGACGGCATTCCTATTTGGCATAACGATGCGCTATTTGCAGATATAGAAAATGATTATGGGTTTACTCATAAAAATGCAGAGCAATTTGGACTTTTGTTAGCAAATAAGATTGGATTAAGTCAAGAGTTTCTCACGGTGGCGTTTGAAGATGCGATTTATTACGCCGTCAAAGAGCAAGAGCTTCCACCGAACATCGACCCACATCAATTTGATTTGAAAGACTCTTTAGAGAGAAAAAGGCTTGCACGGCTTTTAGAGCGAGGAATGGAAACACCGGCAGGTTATGCTCTTCCGATTATGTGGGATTTGGCCGAGGATACTTGGGTATCGTGTGACTGGAAGTTTAAAAGAGAGAAATGCTATTTGCTTGCAGGCGATTCGCCGATGGGCTATCGGTTACCTTTGAAATCATTACCATATTTAGCTCCTGAGAAAAGGCCGATTGATCTTCCGCGAGATTTACATCAACCTTTGCCGCCTCTTGATGACTTTTCTTTACAAACCGAAAGAGATGCAACGCAAGCACGAACAAAATCAAAAGCCTCTGAATGGAAAGAAACAGGGAAGCTAAGAGAAGTGATTTACACAGCAATCTGTCTTGAAGCTCGTGCTGGAAAGCTTTATGTTTTTATGCCGCCGGTGTCTTATTTAGAACATTACTTGAAATTGGTTGCTGTGATTGAAGAAACGGCTCGCGAACTCTCAATGCCCATAATTCTTGAAGGCTATGAGCCACCACGAGACTATCGGCTCGAAGTGCTCAAAGTAACGCCCGACCCCGGCGTTATTGAAGTCAACATTCACCCGTCAAAAACTTGGAGTGAATTGGTTAAGAAAATAGAATCGCTTTATGAAACAGCACGGCACGCAAGGCTTGGTACGGAGAAGTTTATGCTTGACGGAAGGCATACCGGAAGCGGCGGCGGAAATCATATTACAATAAGCTCCAGTACGCCTTCAGATTCACCGCTCCTTCGAAAGCCCGATTTGCTTAGAAGTCTTATCACATATTGGCAACATCATCCTTCGCTCTCATATCTTTTTTCAAGTGCATTTATAGGGCCAACGTCACAAGCGCCAAGAGTCGATGAAGGACGAGACGAACGGCTTTATGAATTGGAAATTGCTTTTTCAAATATTAAAGAAGGAATTGAGTCACAACCATTTTGGCTCATCGATCGATTGCTTCGGCATTTGCTGACAGATTTATCGGGGAACACGCATCGCTCAGAATTTTGTATTGATAAGCTTTTTTCACCGAATTCCCCAACAGGACGACTGGGAATCCTCGAATTTAGAGGCTTTGAGATGCCCCCACATTATCAAATGAGTTTACTTCAACAATTGCTTGTGCGAGCACTGATTGCGAAATTTTGGGAAAGACCTTATAAAAAGCCACTTGTTCGCTGGGGAACAGCATTGCATGATAAGTTTATGTTGCCACATTATGTAAAATCGGATTTGTATCACGTATTAGAAGATCTTGCAGAAGATGGGTTTCAATTTGACCCGCATTGGTTTGATTCTTTTCTTGAATTCCGATTCCCACATTATGGCACGACAAAATTAGGCGATATGGCAATTGAACTCCGTGCAGGTATCGAGCCTTGGCATGTATTGGGAGAAGAAATGAGCAATATGGGAACGGCAAGGTTTGTCGATTCAAGCGTTGAGCGATTGCAAGTAAAACTTTCAGGATTAATTGATTCTCGACACGCTTTACTCTGTAATGGTGTTCGCGTTCCCTTACACGCGACTGGCAAACAAGGAGAATATGTATGTGGTATTCGGTACAAAGCGTGGGCACCGCCTTCTGCACTTCACCCTACGATAAATGCTCAGACGCCGCTAGTTTTCGATCTTGTTGACCTTTGGAATGAAAGGGCGGTTGGCGGATGTGTTTATCATGTCGTGCATCCCGGCGGAAGAAACTATGAGACTTTTCCAGTTAATGCTTATGAAGCAGAGGGAAGAAGGATTAACCGTTTTGAAGAAGGTGGGTTTACGCCCTCAACCTTACTTCCTCCTCCTGAGATTACGGGTGCATACAGAAGCTTTTCTGAAGTGAGATATGAATCGGTGAAAGACATTAAATCTCTTACCTCGGCGACTGCTTTTCAAGCTTTACTCCCCCCAAAAATGATAAAGGTTAAAGAGCTTTCAGAGAGCCTTGAATATCCTTATACGCTTGACTTAAGGCGTCAATTCTAATACTAAAAAAATATGATAAAACTTGATATGATTCATACGCTGGCATTCGCCGGTTTGGTCATATTTTTGGGGCACTTTCTCCGAATTTGGATTCCTGTTTTAGCCAAATACAGCATTCCCTCTCCTGTGATTGGAGGGCTTCTCGTTGCTTTTACGATTGCATTTTTCAAAACGGGTGATGAATTGCCAATCCAATTTGATAATTCCTTACAAACCCCATTGATGATTGCCTTTTTTGCCTCTGTGGGTTTTAGCGCAAGTTTATCGCTATTGAAAGTTGGTGGTAAACAGGTTTTGCTTTTTTTTGGAATTAGCTCCTTAATGCTTGTTATACAAAATATTATAGGGGTTGGGTTGGGAACTGTGCTCAATGTTCACCCTCTTTTTGGTTTAATGTGCAGTTCGGTTACTTTAGCAGGTGGGCCGGCAACGGCACTGGCATTTGCGCCGGAATTTGAAAAGGCTGGGATGCAAGGCGCAAGTGTTGTTGGCATCGCTGCCGCAATGCTGGGAATAATTTTCGGTGGTGTAATCGGAAGCCCTATTGCTACTCTTTTAATTAGAAGAGACGCACTGGATAAAAAAATTGGACTTTCTAATTCTGACAAAAATAACTTACCTGTTTCAGTTATTGAGGGAAATAAGAGTTTATCAAAAAGTATTGAAGAAGAATCGGGTTTCTCTCTCCTCAAATGTATTGTAGCGATATTGCTTGTCATGTGGGTCGGCTCTTGGCTTAGCAACGCAATTGCAACATCTGGCGCTACACTTCCAGCGTATATCGGCACTATGATTATTGCATCTATTGTTCGGAACTTGGATGATCGGTTTCAGTGGTTTCGCTTATCTAATAAAGTGATTGATGATTTAGGAAACGCAGCTCTCTCTATTTTTCTTACTGTTGCATTAATGACCTTAAAAGTTTGGGAAATCAAAACGCTCGCCTTACCGATGATTCTTATCATTCTCATTCAAACCATTGCCGTCGGTTTAGTAAGCTATACGGTGATATACCGAATGATGGGGCTCGACTACGATGCCGCCACTATGAGTGCTGGTTTTAGCGGCTTTATGCTTGGAACATCGGCCAACGCAATGGCGAATATGAAATCAATTACCGATCGATATGGGGCTGCATCAAGGGCTTTTTTGGTAGTTCCAATAGTTGCAGCATTTTTGATTGATTTCACGAATGCGGTTTTCATTACATTTTGTTTGAACCTTTTGAAGTAAAAGCGAATAATGAAAAAAACAGGAGAACCCAGTCTTTTCGATATTCTTGGGCCAATCATGATAGGTCCTTCGAGTTCGCATACAGCAGGAGCCAGCCGGATTGGATTTGTAGCGCGTCAGCTACTTGATGTTGAGCCTACGGAAGCAGTAATTACACTTTATAATTCCTTTGCAAGAACACACAAAGGGCACGGAACGGATTGTGCTATTATTGGTGGGATATTAGGGTTTGAGCCTGATGATGAAAGGCTGAAAAGTTCCTTTGAACTTGCGTGGCAGAAAAACTTAAAATGGGATTTCAAATTCGCTGGTGATGCCGAGCGCTTTCACTCCAATGCCGCGCGAATTCGATTAAATGGGAAATCGAATGACGATTCTAATCGCTCTATTGAAGTTGTTGGTGCTTCACTTGGTGGTGGAAGAATTTTGATTCAAGAGATAGAAGGATTTGCACTCGAATTTAACGCTCAACTTGATACACTAGTGATCATTGCAGAAGATATCAAGGGGAGTATTCAAAAAATTTCGGGAGTAATTTCTGAATCAGGTCTCAATATTGCACAGATGAGCGTTTCAAGAAATGTGACTCAAAGCATTCCTTTAGCAAGTATGGTTATTGAACTTGACCAAGCACCACCAAACGAAACGGTAAGAGCAATTGGCAATCTTCATTGGGTAAAATTCTCACGACTTGTCCCCTCGATGTTTTCAAGCAGCTCTCGGTATGAAAAGTAAACCTAAGTCGCTTGATTTAATTTTCGGTTAATGTTGAACCCCCGCTTTAGCGTTATATTTAACGATAATACTTAAATCAAGATGGTAAGAACTGCCGGATTTTTCTTTCTCCTTTTAGTCTTTACCTCAGTTCAAAGCACCGCACAAATCGAACGTGATAGCTTAGTTCTATCGATTCAAGCTCTTCCCGATTCAGAAGAAAAAGTAAAAAGGTTTCATGATTTGGCTTGGCAATTCAGGCGTTCTGAGCCTGTGTTTTCGAAGCTACTACTGGAAAAGGCCGAGCCAATAGCGAAGAAATTGAATAACGCAGCACTACTTGCAGAAAACTATAATTTCCAAGGCGTCGTCTTGCGAAATCAAGGTCGATTTGCTGAGTCGATTAACTTTTTCTTTCAAGCTTTGCAACTTACCGAATCTTCGAATCCAACAGGATTAATAAGGCAGCAATATGGATACTCGCTCAATAATATTGGCGATATCTATCAGCGTATTGATGATATCGAAAATGCGATCATTTATTCCAATAAAGCGATTCGTGTATTTAAGGAACTTCACGACTCCGCCGGACTCGCGTATGCGTATTTACGATTAGGAGAACTTTACGAAAACGAGCATAAGTATGACTTGGCTCTCTCCTCATTTCAAAATGTACTTGCGCTCCGAAAAACTAAAGGCAGCAATGAGCAAATCGCTACCACAATGGCTAGAATTGCCAGAACCTACTTGCAACTCCGATTGCCCGAAAATGCATACCCATTGATTCAAGAAGCCCTGAAGATAAAACCGATTCCACCTCACATTGATGTGTATTTGAAAGCTTCTGAAGCAGAAGTACTTTTTCAAAATGGGCTTTCTGAAAAGGCGCTCAATTTAGCGGATTCAGTTCTTCAATCTGCCCGAAAAATCGGGCTTAAAGAATATGAGCGTGATTTACATTACACACTCTTTCGTGCGTATCAGAAAATAGGAAACGATAAGAAAGCCTTGGTCCATCATTTGGACTACACTTCACTTAAAGATTCGCTGGGCAATGTATTAACAACCGGGAAGATTGCTGATTCAAGAATGAATTTCGAATTGAACAAGAAAAACTCTGAAATCAAAATACTTGAACTTCAAGCGGAGCGGCAAATCTTTGTCAATATTCTTACTTCGCTCGTTTTTTTAATCATTGTGGGGTTCATGTTTGAAGTGGTGAGAAGAAATCGAAGTCGAACGCGAATTAACCAAAAACTCAATGAACAAAACTCAACGATTCTGATTCAAAATCAGGAAATCATCAAGCAAAAAGAGTTTTTGATGGCTCAGGCCGAGAGGCTTGAGAGTGCCTTGAGAAAGAAAAATGAAGCATTCGATCAACTTTCAGTAATGATACAAGAAATCACGCTGCAGAAAGATCGAGTTGAGGAGCAAAGAAAAATCGCAGAAAGTGCAAATTCCTTTAAAACTGAACTCTTGGGGATTGCTGCACATGATTTGAAAAATCCACTGACAATTATCAAAGGCTATACGGAACTTCTTCTTGAAAAGGAAAATCTCAATGCAGAGGAATCCGATATGCTCTTCAGAATTAAAGAATCGTGTGAGCGAATGATGAGATTAATCAATGATCTCTTAGGAACCGCATCGATTGACTCCGGTAACCTCAAATTAAATTTTTTATCAACGAACATTACAGCCCTTACCGAATTTGTTATTGAACAAAACCTTACACTGGCTCAAAGAAAAACTCAGAAAATTTTGTTTCAACCGGAAGGTAACTTTTTCGTTTGGGCCGACTCCGAAAGGTTAAAAACCGTCATTGACAACCTTTTAAGCAATGCAGTAAAATATAGCCCGAAAGGAAAAACGATTGAGGTGTCTTTATTGAAAAAGGAGACGAAAGAGATTTTGCACTATTTGAACCCTAATGAACGCTGGGAAGCCGCATCAGGGAATGTGTTATTAGCCGTTAAAGATGAAGGCCCCGGTTTTAGTGAAGAAGATCAAAAGAAACTCTTCAAACGATTTCAACGATTAGCCGTTCGGCCAACGGGAGGAGAGTATTCAACCGGATTAGGACTCTCTATTGCGAAGGATTTGGTTTCGGCAATGAATGGAAAAATTTGGGCTGAGTCCGCAGGCAGCGGTAAGGGAAGCTGTTTTTATATTCTATTTCCACTGCATCAAATTGAATAATCGTTTGGGTGGACATGCGCTCTAAACTTTTGCGAACACTTAAAATATCGTTATGGGCGACGCTCATCTTTGATGGTTGGCTTATCATTTGGCTCTTCACCCCGCTTTTACCCCAAGAAAGAAAACCATTTCTTGCGACTTCATTAAAAATTTACGATCGAAATGGCATGCTCCTACGGGAGGTATTGAGTCGTGAGGGTGGCGTTTCTGAAAGAGTTCAACTCAATGCTATTCCCGATAAACTTCAACAGGCACTGATTATCGCAGAGGATAAAAATTTTTATTCACATCGTGGGATTGATTGGCTTGCTACGCTTAGAGCTTTGAAGCAAAATCTACTTTCGGGAGAAGTGATTTCAGGTGCTTCAACCATATCTCAGCAACTTGCAAGGCTACGATTAGGAATTGGGAGAGGTATTCTTGAAAAAGGAGTTGTGATGCTTTATGCTTTTCGATTAGAAATGCATCTCTCCAAGGCTGAAATCTTGGAAGATTATTTGAATCGAGTTCCCTTTGGAAATCAAGCGATTGGAATTTCAGCAGCGTCTGATCTTTACTTCTCAAAGAAGCCCTCCGCACTGACCCTTGCAGAGTCGTCGCTGCTTGTATCGATTTTGCCGATGCCTTCTTCCACCAATCCCTTTAGAAATCAAGAAGCTGCACTTAAACGTAGAAATCAACTTCTTTATCGATTAAAAGAAGAAAATCTTATCTCAAAGAATCAACTTGAAGAGTCTGTTCAAGAGCCATTGGAGGTGGAAGGGAAGAAAAAATGCTTTCAAGCCCCACATTTTGTCGAGTATCTATTACAAGCCTTTTCAGACTCGCTTGAATCAGTTTCAGAAATTGAAACAACATTAGATTTAGCTCTTCAAAATGACCTTCACATTTACCTTCGCGATCACCTTGAACGATTGAAAAAAAAGCAAGTTACCAATGGTGCATTGATTGTACTGGATAACCATCAGGGTGAAGTGCTTGCCTTTATCGGAAGCCGCGATTACTTCGATGAATCAATCAGCGGGGAATATTCCGTAATCACCGCAAATCGGCAGCCCGGTTCTGCCCTAAAACCTTTTGTTTATGCAATTGGGATTGAAGAGGGGATTCATGCCTCCACTATTCTTGCCGATTTACCCCAGCTTTTTGCTTCATCTAAGTTTCAAGTCGGTGAAAATCTTTATAGAAATGAAAGTTTCATTCCCGAAAATTTTGATCGAAAATATCACGGGCCTATTCGCTTGCGTCAAGCATTGGCCTGTTCTTACAATATTCCTGCGGTATTGATGAATGAAAAAATCGGGGTAGCCAACTTTTATCATTTTTTGAAAAGAGCAGGGATTACAACCTTGAATGAGTCTCCTGAACATTATGGTGTTGGATTAGCACTTGGAAATTCGGAAGTCAGACTGATGGATTTGGCCGAAGCCTACATGATTTTTCAAAATCGAGGAATAAGGAAACGGTTATCCTTTTTAAGAAAGTCTAAATCTTCGGGCAGCGATTCCCCCACGGCGCTTTCAATGCCGAATTCTGAAGAAGCCATTCTTTCACCACAAGCAGCATTTATCATCTCTGATATTCTATCGGATAATAGCGCTAGGCGTCCGGCGTTTGGAGCTAATTCTCCTTTGAATCTCCCTTTCGCATCACTTGCAAAAACAGGGACAACGAAGGACTTCAGAGATAATTGGGCCTTCGGTTCAACCGCCGATTTCACTGTCGGTGTTTGGGTTGGAAATAGTAATGGGATGCCGATGAAAACGCTTTCAGGAATCGACGGTGCCGGACCAATCCTCAAAGACATCTTAATGCATTTGTATAAAAAGCAACCGAATCTGCCGGGATTTCAAATTTCTCGATTTACCGTGCCTCCGAAAATTGTTACCAAAGAAATCTGTACCGTTTCCGGAGATTTGGCGAACATTCATTGCCCAACGACAATGAATGAGTTTTTTTTGAGAAACTGTGTTCCGCAAACAGAATGCACTCAGCATCGTCTTCTTGAAATCGATACGCGAAATGGATTCTTGGCACATCACGAAACACCTAATATTTACAAGGCCTCAAAGGTATTTGAAGATTACCCGCCGCAATTTCAGCAATGGGCAAAAGAGCAAGGAAAACAACTTCCACCTGAAACGTACTCGACACTTAGAGAAAAAAAATTAAATAACCCTGAACCTTCTAAAAGGGTTGCGTCATACCAAAATGAAACTGCAACCCTTGAGCTGAATGACAATGAAACAACGCAATACAAAATTATGTATCCAAAGCCGGATATGATTTTTGCGATCGATAAACACCTTCGAGCAGAGTATCAAAGAATAAATATCAGTACGATAGAGAAAAAAGGGGCACGTTTTTTTTGGAAACTTAATGGTCAACCGCTGAGCCCAAATGGCATTAAAGATTCATTAGCGAGTAAAAGTGAAATCGACTCGACATTTTGGGCTTCTTCTATTTCTTGGCAACTTGAAAAAGGCATGCATACGCTTGAATTATTTGAAATGAATATGAAATCGAAACGTCAATTCAAAAAGATTGATGAAGTCAGGTTTACGGTGGTTGAATAAACAAATGAAAAAGAAAGTATTCAACACATGAAAATATGTTTAGAGCAAGGCATTAAGAATGAATCAATTGGAAAGTGTGTTGCTAACTCGACTGACTTCAACAACTTAATTCATCGTTTGTGACAACCAAAGATCTCTTTCAGTTTTCTTTTAAGAATTTAAGACGCGCTAAACTCCGCACCTTCCTTACGGTTCTTGGCGTTTCTATCGGTGCAGCGGCCCTTTCCGCAATGCTCTCGTATGGAACAGGTGTCCAGAAGACATTTACCGACGAATTCAGCGACCTCGAACTCTTCAACACAGTGAGAATCACTCCCAGCAATTCTGATTTAAATGCACTACTGACTTTTTCAAGAAAAACTGTAAAAAGTACCGCCAAAGGAAAACGCGATGAAAACCAAATGGTTCTCACTCAAAAGGTTTTTCGAGACATTCAATCGTCTGTTCAAAGCCGATTCCCGAAAACCATTGTCTATCCCGAAGTGATTTTCCCCTCCAAAATCGCCATCGATTCTTTGCAAACCGTTGTGATGGCAGAGGCTCTCCCAGCGGCCATTGGCTCGCTTGCGGGCTTTCGCGATATTCGCATCGGGAAGTTTTTCAATAGTGATAGTTCCAATGAAGTCGTGATCTCCGAAATCCTCTTAAACCGAATGGGGTTCAAAAATTCAGATAGCATCATCGGAAAAAAAGTAAAAGTGGTGACAGTTTCAATGGACTTTAATAAAGCTGCTGCTTACGCCGCTGTCCCATTCAACTACGCGCTTGGACTTCCTCTCATCGAAAATACCATTGAATTTACCATCGGCGGTGTAATGAGTGACGATATTCAAAAGCTATCGAGCGGATTCCGAATGATTTTACCCATAAAAACTTCAAACAAAGTCAGTCGCCTGAACTTTCTTTCAACCGTTGACTTGCTTCGAGGTATCGAACAAACGGACGGCTACCAAGCCATTATCGTTCGTACCTCTTCAACTGATGAAGCCGATGAGGTCAAAGCATTTTTAGCCGAAAAGGGCTACAATGCCGTTAGCTTTTTAGATCAATTCAATGAGTTGAAAAAGTTATTCTTGGTTTTCGATATGGCGTTGGCATTGGTAGGCACCATTGGTCTTATTGTAGCCACGCTTGGAATCATGAACACAATGATTATGTCAATTATGGAGCGTTATCGTGAAATTGGCATTATGAAAGCAGTTGGCGCAAGCGACCGCGATATTCGCAAAATCTTTTTCGTTGAAAGCGGCATCATCGGTTTTTTAGGCGGAATCGTTGGGTTAGCTCTTGGTTACTTTGTGACTCAATTGATTACCCTTGCGGCGAATGTGTATATCGTTAGCAAAGCCGGTACTGAACTGTCATTTTTCTATTTCCCGTGGTGGCTTGGAGTGCTTTGTATTCTCTTTTCAATTCTCATAAGCCTTCTTGCAGGTTTTTACCCGGCTAACCGCGCCGCTAAAATTGACCCGATTGAAGCTTTAAGGTTTAACTAAAAAAAATCCCGCAATTGGCGGGATTTTTTATTTCACTAGAAAATAAGAACTCAATTTGCAAGGACTTCCGCTTCGGCATAGCTTGCAATGGGTTCGCAAGCGCAAACCAAATTCCGATCGCCATACGCGCCATCAATCCTACGAACGGTAGCCCACATTTTTCCTTCGCGTACAAACGGCAGTGGGAAAGCTGCTTTTTCGCGGCTGTAGGGCTTTTCCCAATTTTCAGCCGTAACCATTGCAGCCGTATGCGGCGCATTCTTGAGCACATTGTTGGCTCGGTCAGCTCTGCCTTCTTCCACTTCACGAATCTCTTCACGAATCGAAAGCATCGCGTCGCAGAAATGGTCAAGTTCTTGCAGCGGCTCCGATTCCGTCGGCTCAATCATAATCGTGCCCGCCACAGGAAATGAAAGCGTTGGCGCGTGAAAGCCATAATCCATCAATCGCTTTGCCACATCTTCCGCCTCGATTCCCACAGACTTGAACTTGCGTAAATCCACAATCATCTCGTGGGCGCAGCGTCCTCGCTCATTGGTGTAAAGAATCGGATATTCTTTCTCCAACCGTGCCTTGATATAATTGGCATTTAAGATAGCGTACTTCGTGGCATTGGTTAAGCCTTCGCTGCCCATCATTGCAATGTAGGCGTATGAAATGGTGAGAATCGATGCGCTTCCATACGGAGCGGCAGAAATAGCCGTAATGGCTTTATCGCCGCCTGTTTTGTGCAGCGGATGCGAGGGCAAAAATGGCGCAAGCTGTTTGGCAACACCAATTGGTCCCATTCCGGGCCCGCCACCGCCGTGAGGAATGCAAAAAGTTTTATGCAGATTCAAGTGGCACACATCAGCGCCAATTGCAGCCGGACTTGTAAGTCCCACTTGTGCATTCATATTGGCGCCATCCATATACACCTGCCCGCCGTGGTGATGAATGGTATCGCAAATTTCGCGAATGTTTTCTTCAAACACGCCGTGGGTAGAGGGATAAGTCACCATCAAGCAGGCAAGCGTTGCGCCATATTGCTCGGCCTTCGCCTTCAAATCGTTCACATCAATGTTCCCGCGTTCATCGCACTTAACCACAACCACTTGCATTCCGGCCATCACCGCGCTTGCCGGATTAGTCCCGTGTGCCGACTGCGGAATAAGGGCAATATTCCTATGACCTTCTCCTCGAGACTGGTGAAACGCCCGAATCGTCATCAGCCCCGCATATTCACCTTGCGCTCCTGAATTCGGTTGCAGCGAAACGGCATAAAAGCCCGTGACTTCGCAGAGCCATTTTTCGAGATTTTTGATCAGCGTGGCATAACCTTTGGCTTGTTCTGCAGGCGCAAAAGGATGAAGTCCGCCAAACTCCGGCCAAGTAACCGGAATCATTTCTGCGGTGGCATTGAGCTTCATTGTGCATGAGCCTAAAGAAATCATTGAATGCACCATAGAAATATCTTTGTTTTCAAGGCGTTTCAAATAACGAAGCATTTCGTGCTCGCTATGATGCGCGTTGAAAACAGGGTGAGTGAGATAACCCGATTCGCGAACAAAACCGTTTGGCCAATTCAGTTCTAATTCTTCCGCCATTGAACGAAGTTCAGAAAGAGAAACAATTGGCGAGGAAGCGCCTTCAAAGTCAAGTAAATCAAGAAGCGAGGCAACATCTTCAAGTGTAGAGGTTTCATCAAACGAAACGCCCACCCGATTTCCGTCATAACGAAGATTGATACTCGCTTTTTCAGCTTTATGTTTTAGCGCGCCAATCTCATTCAAAGTGAATGAAACGGTATCAAAAAAAAATTCGGAGATAAGCGTATAACCTTTCTTTTTCAGCCCTTCCGCAAAGAGCCGTGCAAGGCCGTGAGTGCGGGTTGCAATTGCTTTGAGTCCGCTTGGTCCGTGATATATGGCGTAAGCGGCTGCCATTACCGAAAGCAAAACTTGCGCGGTACAGATATTCGAGGTTGCCTTTTCGCGGCGAATGTGTTGCTCGCGGGTTTGAAGGGCCATTCGCAAAGCGCGGTTGCCATCGGCATCGATTGAAACACCTATTAAACGACCCGGAATCAATCGTTTGAATGCTTCCTTTGTCGCGAAGAACGCCGCGTGCGGGCCACCGTAACCCATTGGAACACCAAACCGTTGTGCGGAGCCGAAGGCGATATCAGCACCCATTTCACCCGGCGATTTCAGCATCGTGAGCGAAAGCAAATCGGTCGCCACTGCAACAGTGACACCATAATCATGTGCGGAAGAAATCAGCGAAGTAAAATCTGAAATTGAGCCTGTGGTATCGGGATATTGAACAAGCACGGCAAAAAGATCGGGCGAGGTAAGGTCAAGTGTTGCAAGATTTCCTACCTGCAACTTTACGCCAATCGGTTCGGTGCGGGTGCGGAGTAAATCGAGCGTTTGCGGATGGCATTTATCAGAGGCAAAGAAGACTTTCGCCTCTTGCTTCTCCTGAGGTCGCGCAGCATAGAGAAGATGCATTGCCTCAGCGGCGGCGGTGGCTTCATCCAAAAGCGATGCATTGGCAATTTCAAGACCGGTTAAGTCGATGACCATTGTCTGAAAATTGAGCAGCATTTCCAAACGGCCTTGCGCAATCTCGGCTTGGTAGGGCGTGTAAGCCGTGTACCATCCGGGATTTTCAAGAATATTGCGCAAAATGACATTGGGCGTATAGGTGTTGTAGTAACCCGTTCCAATAAAGGACTTGAAGATTTTATTTTTTGCAGCTAAAGTTTTGAACGATTTCAAAAATTCATGTTCGGTTTGCGGGGCTGGAAGCTTCATTGATTTCTTTAATCGAATGCCGCTTGGGATGGTTTGATCAATCAGTTCATCAAGCGAACCAACGCCAATCGCGGAAAGCATTTTTTCGAGATCGGGTGAAGAGGCATTATGTCGAGATTCAAAAGACTCTTGATAGTCTATCGATAATTTCATTAAAACTCCTTGGTAAGCAATATTGGTTAAAAACAAAATGCAAAGATACGGTGCGAAAAGTGTTTTTTCTGTGTTTCAAGTGGTGCAAAAGTTATCCATAAGAATACAAGTTCACGAGACATTCAGTTCAGTTCAGCCAAAGTTCTCACAAAAAAATGGAAATAATTTTTGAAATGAATTCTTCAAGGAAAAACAAATGCGCCGTGAAAATTTTTTTCGAACGCCTTTCATCACGGAATGAAAGTGTTAACTTTGCACTCTTTTTCAAAGCTTCGGCTTTGACTCACTAAAAATGAACGGACTATGTGCAGAATTGGCGTTTATCGCGGAAAACCAATTACACTTCGCAGGCTTATTTTCGACCCGCCCCATAACTTTGTTGAGCTTGCGCGTCAGCCCAAAGAAATGGTGATTACACCAATTAATGTCGATGGCTACGGAATCGGATGGTATAATTTGGAGGTTAGCCCTGAACCCGCCGTGATGAAATCTGAAAAGCCGTTCTGGCACGATTTGAATGTTTCGAGTATTTCGGGGAAAATCAAGTCGGGGAATATTTTTATGCATGTTCGCGCTGCCTCGCCCGGCCTTTTGGTGCATCAAGCCAACTCGCATCCGTTTCAATGGAAAAATGAAATGATGATGCACAACGGCATTATCAGCGATTTCAAAAAAGGCTTTATGCGCTCAATTCGCCAACTGATGAACGACGATATATATTCGCATATTCTTGGAACTACCGATTCAGAGCACATCTTTGGGCTTTATCTCACCATTCGCCAAGCCAATCCTGATTTAACAATGAGTGAAGCCGTGCTCGAAACCTTTTCGCGCTTAAACCATTTGGCACAAAAGCACAATGCCGATTTAATCTTAAACATTGCCTTGACCGATGGGAAAACGACCATCGTCACCAAGTACACCACCATCGATAAAGCCGCCACGCTTTATTATGCAGATCGCTCTCCGTTCTTTCCCGAAGCCGTTGTTGTGGCCTCCGAGCCACTCGACCGCACTGATCCAAGTTGGAAAGAGTTCCCAATGAATACAATGATGGTGATTGGGGAAAATAATGAGTACTCACTCACGCCAATTGCGAACCCATTTGTCAAAGACGGCGAATTCCCGAAAGCCAAGCCTGTCACACTCAAGGTTTCGTTTCCTGCGGAGGATTAAGTTTATTGGAATGAATAGGGAAGTGGAGCTTTGATTTTAGCTTGATTTTGAACAAGGTCAGTAAAATCTATTCTCTACCCAATTTCTTTTGTTCTTGAGATGGGGGAAGAAAGTTTTCATTGGTGATGACTTTCTTACCCGTTTTTTCTTCTAATGCCAATCGTGCATCCTTTGCAATTTTGCCGCCTTTCTTTCCTGCATTAGCATTTTCATCGATACCTTTCGCTTTTTCGGTTTCTGCAATTTGACGTGTCGAAAGTTCTGCGAGCGCCGTAAAAATGAGCTCCGCTTCGCTTATGTGGTCTCGCAAATTTTGCGTTTTTAATCCTTTCAAATCTTTGTGTTTCTTAACCGTAAGCCCAGTCCATTCTTGATGAATGATATTGGTGAGGAATGCAAATTCATCGGCTTTCTGCACCCCACTTTCTTTCCAATAATCAGTGAGTTTATTGCGAGTTTCTTGGCCGGTCATACGCTGTTGAATCCACTTTTCACTTCTTCCCAGTTTTTGCCAATTTTCTCGGGCTCTTTCAAGACTTTGCTCGGGGTCTGCAATTTCCTGCATTCGTTCATATCCGACCTTTGCCAGCTACTGCTTAAATGGTTCAGCTTTCGGAGATGGGATAGATTGAATAAGCCTGAGTAACTACTGAGTATCTGCTACATCCGTCAACCTCAACTTTCCATCTGGTGCTTCCATTTTCAAAGCGTTACAATTTGTAACGGTTTCGTTTCCCTCTGCCAATAGTCTTTTTTTCATTACGCGCCAATAAACTTGAGGGTTATCACTCTCAGTTAAAATGGCTATGACATCCACAATGGCGAAGTGCCAAGTTTACTTTTCTTCATCCCAATGTGTGCGGACTTTCTTCGATTCAAAGAGTTTGATGTTGGACATAAAAATGATGGGTTAGGTTATAAAATAAAATAAGGAATTGGATCAAAGAAGTCAATGCAAGATAAATAAACTGAGGATTGAATAGCGGTTAAACCAAAGGTTAAATATCAAAGCTACTAAGCCCGAGATTTTCAACTTAAAACAGCCTATCGATTTCCTTGAAAAGGTAATTTCATCACTTTTTCAGTATAGCAATAAAGAAAATATTGACGGCTAAATTCCATTTAGGGAACTCACAAATAATACTGAATAACTATTTTAATAGGAATTGCACCTCAAGTATTTTATTTGAATAGGGAGTATATTTTTTTGCCAGCCGCGATCACACCCAAAGCTAAAATTCCACCAAGCATTCCAAACATAAATTCTTTAAGAATATCCGGCCAATCGGTTAAAATATGATGTAAATAGCCGATATTATGAGAAAAAATTCCACCTGAAACAAGAATTAATGCAAGGGTTCCTACCACAGAAAGTACCTTGATAACTACAGGT
Organism: Chloroherpetonaceae bacterium; assembly: GCA_033763895.1. Classification (NCBI taxonomy): domain Bacteria; kingdom Pseudomonadati; phylum Chlorobiota; class Chlorobiia; order Chlorobiales; family Chloroherpetonaceae; species Chloroherpetonaceae bacterium. Next base: position 43,597 of record JANRJQ010000002.1, read on the forward strand.
AAAGCTTTAACCAATAGTAAGCCAATCGAATTCATTAATCCCGTATTATTCGACTTTTTAATGAACATAAAACCTAAATCATCCATACGAACAATAAGAGCAACAATGCCATAAACCCCAATGGTTGCGATGATGGAAACAGCGGATAAGGTTAAGATTTGAATACTTAATGAACTATTTAATACCGTACTAAGCGCGATAATGACAATTTCAACAGAGAGAATAAAATCGGTGGTTATGGCTGATTTTACTTTCGCCTTTTCAGTTTCTGCATTTTCATTTAATTCTCCAACTGAATTAGGCTCCAATACTTCCTTTTTGTGAAAGAAGAATTCGACAATTTTTTCAGCACCTTCAAAAGCGAGGTAAAATCCTCCTAAAATCAGGATTGCGGTTATTGCTGAGGGTAAAAAAATATTCAATAATAAAGTTGCAGGGACAATAATGACTTTATTAATAAATGAGCCCTTCGTAATTGCCCACAATACCGGAATTTCTCTTGAAGAAATAAAGCCTGTCGATTTTTCGGCGTTGACGGCCAAGTCGTCTCCCAGAATTCCCGCTGTTTTTTTGGTTGCGAGTTTTGCATTAACCGCGACATCATCCATTAACGCGGCGATATCATCTAAAAGTGCAATAAGACCTGAGGCCATCGTGAAATTAAATTGATTTAAAGAAGTTGAAAGATGAATGTATTGAATAATTAAATATGGAGTAAAGAATCAATATTTTACGAAGCTAATACTATTAGTGTATAAAATATAAACTGTGCCAAAGGACTGGTTCCTATGCGCAAAGTTTGATTTTAATTTAATTGTTTACTAGAAGCAGAAGGGATCAATGTTTTATTTTTGTCTTACCTGATAATAAAACAGATATTAGAGGTACTCATAATACTTCTATATCTGTTGCAATTTTTGAGTCCCCAAGTAAACTGGGATTGAATTTTATTTTTTTACCTTGCCAAATAATTTTATTTGAATCACTTTCAATTATATATTGCTTAGTAAAAAAATAATCTACCCCGTCTTGACCTCTAACAAACCCTTTTTCGTTTGAGAGAAAACTTATTTCACCTTCAATTTTATTTGGTATTTCACTCTGTGCGATTATTTCTTCGTTAATGTTAGTAGATCTAGTAATCCACTCTCCAGTATTCAAAGACCTTAATTTATCAATTCTTTCACTTCCAATTAGATAATGAGTGGGTATATCTTGAAGTATGCAGTAAGCGTAGTCAAATGCATAAGTCGTTCCTTTCCTTCCCGTTCCCGCATCTATTACTTTTATCAAATTAAATTCTTGCGATTTTTCCATATATTTATATAATGCTTGAGCGTTATATGGGAACTTAAATCTAAAAGTACTTCTACTTTTACATATTTTAGCCAGATTATTCAGATACTCTTTCTCCAAATCAGTATAACCCGTTAATATCGTTTCGGAATGCCTTTTTAAAGCATTGACTGCATCCGAGTGCTTAACTTTTTCCTTTCCATTGTTTAACTTAAATGACTCATTCATTGAAGAGTCTAAAAGTTGGATTAGTCTTCTGTAATTTCCTCCTGAGCCATTAATCAATTCTTCGATACAATCACCATCACTTGTATTTTCACAATCAAAAATTTCTCCTATACGTATTTGGGGTTCATCAAAGTCCACATTTAGATAGTTTTCAATTATTCCTTCAACTCGGCGTCTATAAGTACGATAATTTTGTACAGTATCTATATTTTCTTCTAACGCAACAACATCACCATACCTTGTTTCAGTAAGTATATCAGAATAAGAGTTTGGATATACTGCAACTTTTGTCCTTATAAAATCATTAGTTCTTAATTGATTCATAAAGATTTCAAAGAATGAGTCGTTTGTTTCAGCTTTAAAAAAGTTCTTATCTAATGAACCCGCTTCATCAATCAAGATTAAAATTTTTCCGCCAGAATCACGGATTAGAGTGTCGTACGCCAATACAATATCATTTATGCCCGGATTTTTCTTTTGTTTAATTTCAACAACTTCATTTTTCTTAAATGCCGTAGAAGCTTCAAAAAATTTGTAATTAGTTTTTGCATTCAATCCAAATTCTGATGAAATCTTTTCGACATACTCATCTGATCCTAGTTTCAAAAGTTGATTAGTAGTGTTCTTTATTTTTTCAGGGAAATAAGTATCACTTTTAATCTTTTTCATCCCAAGATGAACATTTGCCATTCCTTTAGCATCTTGAAGTTTTAAATATACATTTGAAAGCTCTTCAACAATTTTAATTACTAATCCCTTATAAATTTCTGATGGTTCCTTTAAGTGTTGAAAATCACTGAGTCTTATAAAGACTGGAAGGATTAGTTCTTGATTTTCAATTAAAGATGGTACTAGTTTGAAAAGGTAAAAGGCATAATTTGCTCTTAAATACATCGTTTTACCTGATCCCATTCTACCCTTAATTATAGAGTTTTCATATTCTATTGGGGTACTAAGTCCATTTATTGGATTTACAAAGAGAGAAAGAATGTCGCTCAGATTATATTCGTCAGCGTTTCTCGTTTTAAATGGTCTTTTTCTAAAAATGTCTTCTGTCATAATTACTTGATTCTTAAAATAATTAAAAACCAATTCTATTGTAGTTGTGATAAGATGATTAAATATATAGAAATATAGTCGGTTTTTGATAATACTTCCAATATTCATCATCAAATAGACTTTATCTTCTTTTGTTCAAATAAAAAAACGGGTTGAAAACCCATTGGCTTTCAACCCGTTTGAAAATCTTATGATTTAGAGACTTGAAACAATTACTTGCTCGCCACCACATCAAACCGATCAAGATTCATCACCTTAGTCCACGCAGCCACAAAATCTCTCACGAACTTTTCTTTCGCATCACCAGCAGCATAGACTTCCGCAAGTGCGCGAAGTTCGGAATTTGAACCGAAAATCAAATCCACGCGTGTGGCTGTCCACTTCGTTTGATTGGTTTTGCGGTCTTTGCCTTCAAAGGTCAGCCCGTTTTTATCGCTTGCGCTCCAAAAGGTGCTCATATCCAAAAGATTCGCAAAGAAATCGTTGGTTAAAACGCCCGGTGTAGCGGTTAATACGCCGTGCTTGGTACCGCCGGAGTTTGCACCTAAGGCGCGCATTCCACCCACAAGTACCGTCATTTCCGGCGCTGTTAAGCGAAGCAATTGTGCTTTATCTACAAGCAAGGCTTCGGGCGAGAGTGTGTATTCCTTCTTTTGATAGTTGCGGAATCCATCGGCCATTGGCTCAAGAACCGCCATACCATTCACATCGGTTTGCTCTTGCGTGGCATCCATTCTTCCGGGTGTGAACGGCACAGAAATGGTTACACCGGCTTTCTTCGCGGCGTCTTCTATAGCGGCGCTTCCCCCGAGCACGATAAGATCGGCGATTGAAACCTTCTTGCCTGTTGGGTTGCTGTTAAACTCCGATTGAATCTTTTCATACACGGCAAGTACGCGCTTCAATTCCGCCGGATTATTCGATTCCCAGTTCGCTTGGGGCTCAAGTCGAATGCGCGCACCATTGGCACCACCGCGGCGGTCGCTGTGGCGGTAGGTTGAAGCAGATGCCCAAGCAGTGCGAACCAATTCATCGGTCTTTAAGCCGGAGCTTAAAATTTTTCCTTTCAAAGATTGAACATCGGCGGCATCCACGAGCGGATGATTCACCGCAGGAATCGGGTCTTGCCAAATGAAATCGACAGTTGGAGCTTCAGGTCCCCAATAGGTGGTTTTCGGCCCCATATCGCGGTGGGTGAGCTTAAACCACGCACGCGCAAAAGCGGCATCAAAGGCATCAGTATCTTCCATAAACTTCCGCGAAATCTTCTCATACACCGGGTCGAAACGGAGCGAGAGATCGGTGGTGAGCATTGTGGGTTTATACTTTTTATTGGGGTCGAAAGGATCCGGAACCATAATCGAAGGATTCTTTGCCACCCATTGCTTTGCACCGGCAGGGCTCTTGGTGAGCTTCCATTCGTTATTGAAAAGAAGACTAAAATAAAAATGATTCCATTTGGTTGGCGTAGGTGTCCAAATCACTTCCAAGCCGGAGGTGATGGCATCGGGGCCTTTGCCTGATTTATACTTGCTCTTCCAGCCAAGCCCTTGCTCTTCAATTGAAGCGCCTTCGGGTTCAGGACCCACATTTTTTGCACTGCCTGCGCCGTGCGTTTTTCCAAGCGTATGTCCACCTGCAATGAGTGCCACGGTTTCTTCATCGTTCATGCCCATTCGGCCGAAAGTTTCGCGAATGTCTTTTGCAGCGGCCACAGGGTCAGGATTTCCGTTCGGACCTTCGGGATTCACATAAATAAGTCCCATTTGAACAGCGGCGAGCGGATTTTCAAGTATCCGTCCTTTTTGATAACGCTTATCATCGAGCCACTTTTTTTCAGGCCCCCAATACACATTTGATTCCGGTTCCCATACATCTTCGCGGCCTGCGGCAAAGCCAAGTGTCTTGAATCCCATTTCCTCAAGCGCCACATTTCCGGCGAGAATCATGAGATCGGCCCAAGAAATTTTGCTGCCATATTTTTGTTTGATTGGCCAAAGAAGACGGCGAGCCTTATCGAGATTGGCGTTATCAGGCCAGCTGTTTTGCGGGGCGAAGCGTTGTTGCCCGGCGCGTGTACCGCCGCGGCCATCGCCGGTGCGGTAAGTTCCGGCGCTATGCCACGCCATACGAATAAACAGTCCGCCATAATTGCCATAATCAGCCGGCCACCAATCTTGTGAACTTGTCAATAGAGCGGCGAGATCTGCCTTCAATGCTTTGTAATCAAGCGAATTGAATGCGGCTCGGTAATTAAAGTTCTCGTCCATCGGGTTCGAGAGCGAAGAATTTTGGCGAAGGATGCTTAAGTCTAATTGATTTGGCCACCACTCTTTATTGGTATTGCCTTCGCCGCGCATAACCTGTCCGCTCGATTTAGAAGGGGTAGATGCAGTTGTAGAAGCGGTGGATTGAACGCCCATCGCAGCATAATCTGGCGCACCGTTCATCGATACATTTTGAAGGTTTGCGCCCGGAGCGTCGTAGCCCAACGGACAAAGTCCTTTTGCGGGGTCGTTCGAGGTTTGTGCTTTAGCCTTCGCCGTTTTGGCCTTCTTAACAGCTTTAGTCGCGTTTCCGCTGCTCACTGTTGTTTCTTGCCCATTGGCGAAACCGCCAAAGACAACGAAAAACACAAAAAGTGCAAGTGTTGCTTTTGTAAGTTTCATAAGTGTCATTGTTTAGTTAATCAAAAACGAAACGGCTTAAAGTTTGTCAATTTTTTTGATAATTGAAAGTTATATAATTAAAAATCCAATCGATTTTGTCTATAATTTATCATTGATTCATTTTCAAAAATCGACCTCTCAAAGGTCAATTCACAGGATTTTCGTTCAGGTTTCACTTCATTGCTTTGAAAGTATTATGTTATCAGATTAATATCGGAACTCGAATTCTGAAAAGTTTCTGAGTTAAAACAAAAACACAATTTGTATGACTTTAGAAGATAAAATTAGAAAAGAAGTCATCCGCGAATACGGCGATGGCTATCATGCATTTGGATTAAACCGCATAATGGGCAATATCGTGGGGTTGCTCATAATTGCAAGTGAGCCACAATCGCTCGATGAAATTTGCAAACAGCTTGGGCGAACCAAGGGCGTGGTGAGTCAGATCATGCGGCGGCTTGTTGAGCGAAATTTGGTGCGGAAGGTTCTTTCTACCGGTACGCGAAAAGATTATTACGAAGTTCATCCCTCCGTATTTGAGAATGCGTTTCGAAATAACCTTGAACTTATTCGCAACAACACGCGAATTGCCAATCGATTGAAGGATTTGGCGGAACAAAGTAAGCACGAGTCGCTGGAGCCATTACAATTAAGGCTTTCCGAGATGGCAAGGTTCTATGAACTTACCGTTGATCACTACGAACGGTTTTTAGCTGAGTGGCACGGTGAGCGAGATAAGCTGCATTCAAAGTTCACAAAAGCAGAAAAGAAAAAGAATCTGAAAAAATAATTTTTTTTCTTCATTACGTTTTATATTTTTCAAACGTTCAAAACATTAGAAATTTCTGACAATTCAATTTCTGTTTTAAGAAATTCAAAGACAATGAGACGCTTGGAAAACAAAGTCGCCATAATTACCGGCGGCGCTCAAGGGATTGGCAAAGCAACTGCGTTGAAATTTGCAGCAGAAGGCGCAAAGCTCATCATTTGGGATATGAATGAAGAGAAAGGGATACTCTTCACTGAAGACCTGTCAAAAATGGGCGCTCAAGCATTGTTCCAAAAAGTGAATGTTTCCTCATTTGAATCTGTAAGTTTAGCCCTTCAATCAGCGTTACAAGTATTTAGCCACATTGATATTCTTATCAATAACGCCGGCATCACCCGCGATTCCTCTCTACTCAAAATGACCGAAGAACAGTGGCAACAAGTCATTGATGTTAATCTTACCGGCGTATTTCATTGCACAAAAGCCGTTGCGCCAATAATGGTTGAGCGCAAGTCGGGCAGAATCATTAATGCAAGCTCAGTAGTAGGCATCTACGGAAATTTTGGGCAAACCAATTATGTCGCTACAAAAGCCGGAGTCATTGGGATGACACAAGTTTGGGCAAGAGAACTTGGCCGCAAAGGCATTACCGTAAATGCCGTAGCCCCCGGATTTATCGCAACAGACATGATTCAAACAATTCCTGAAAAAATTTTAGAAGGCATTAAAGAAAAAACGCCGTTGCAACGCTTCGGAATGCCCGAAGACATTGCCAATACATTTTGTTTTTTGGCTTCAGATGAAGCCTCATTCATTAACGGCGCTGTTATCAGTGTCGATGGTGGGTATATCCCGGCATAAAGAAAGTTTTATTCCATTGCTCCATTAGGAGCATTAACTGAATTGAGAATGAGAAGCGCAGTGATTGCATCAAGCAGTCTTTATGCCCCTTCGCGGGTACTCACCAATCAATATTTCAACGAAATGTTGGGCGAGGATGTTGGAACTTGGCTTGAGCAAAATCTCACCATTCGCGAAAGGCGATGGGCACAAGCAAACGAATCCACCGCCGACCTTGTTGAGAATGCCGCTAAGGACGCTCTTCATAAAGCAGAACTTTCCGCAGAAAAAATCGATCTCATCATTGTAGCAACCGATACTCCCGAATACATCTCCCCATCAACAGCTTCTGTGGTTCAATATCGCTTGGGTGCTAAAAATGCTGGAACATTCGATTTAAATACAGCATGCGCGGGTTTTGTAACCGCATTGGATGTTGCCTCCAAATACATCGCTTCCGATGAGCATTATCAGAATATTCTTGTGATAGGGGCTTACACGATGAGCAAATACTTAGACCTTCATGATAAAAAGACCGTAACACTTTTCGCTGATGGTGCCGGTGGGTTTGTGCTTTCATCAGAGGCGAATTCAAAACGAGGTTTTCTTTCTAGCCAACTACTCACCGAGGGTCAGTATCACGGCTGGATGGGGATATATGGCGGCGGAACACATCTTCCAACCACCACGGAAACGCTTGATAAAAAAGATCATTTACTCAAGTTTGTGAAAAAGTTTCCAAAAGAATTGAATCCGGAAATTTGGTCACAAATGATTCAAACCCTCTGCAGTCGAGTGAACATTCAGCCTTCGGATGTTGCGCAGTATTTCTTTTCACAAATCAATATTAACAGCATTTGGGATACGCTTGGGAAATTGAATCTGCCCAAAGAAAAGGCACATACAATTATGGATCGATATGCCTATACAGGTTCAGCCTGCATCCCGATGGCCTTTCATGAAGCGGTAGAACTTGGAAAAGTGAAGCGCGGTGATTTGGTGATGTTTGTGGGTTCAGGCGGCGGGCTCTCGTTTGCAAGTGCTGCTTTTCGGTATTAAATCATTTAAAGGTAGGAAATGAAAGAGCAGATGATTGCCAATGAAACTCAGGGAGAAGCAAGCCGATATGCGTGGGCGGTGCTTGCACTTCTAACCTTGGTGTATTTGCTCAATTTTTTGGATAGGATGCTCATTTACATTCTCTTCACTCCCATCAAAAAAGAAATGCACTTTACCGATGTAGAACTTGCATTGCTCAGTTCTACCTCATTTGTCATTTTTTACACTGTTCTCGGAATCCCTTTTGGAAAATTGGCCGATAAAATTGAGCGGAAAAAAATGATTGCTTTCGGGCTTGCGGCGTGGAGTTTCTTTTCCGGCATGACGGGTTTTGCGGCTGATTTTTGGAGCATTTTCGCGTGCCGTGTTATGGTGGGTGTCGGCGAGGCCACTCTTGGCCCGGCGGCGCTTTCACTTCTTTCTGATTTTTTCCCGAAGGAAATTCGAGCGACTGCTCAAGGAATTTATTCTTCTGCAATTGCCATTGGAAGCGGCCTTGCTTTTCTGCTTGGTGGTTGGATTGCTGATACTATGGGATGGCGTTATGCCTTTTATTTCCTTGGCTTCCCGGGTGCGATCATTGCATTTCTCGTTATTTTGATTCGAGAGCCAAAACGAGGTGAAAATGAAAAACCTACTGAAAGCATTCAAGAAAGTCGGTTGATTGAACTCTTGAAAACCAAAATGCTTTGGCTTCATCATTTGGGATACTCTGTTTTTAATGTTGCTTCCGCAAGTGTCGGCGCTTGGCTGACGATTTATTTTGTGCGTGTTCATAAGCTTTCAGTAAGCGAAGTTGGTCTTTGGTTTGGGTTGGCAATGATGACAGGAGGGCTCGCGGGAATGGTTGTTGGAGGCATTTTAGCCGATCGATTTCGAAAACAACATTTGGGTGGAAGAATGCTTCTTGCCAGCATCTCGGCTATTGCAAGTTCATTACTCTGGGCTTTGATGCTTTTTGGGAATGAAGTTAAAGTTCTGCTTGTATTGAATATCGCGTTGCAGGCATTTTCTCTCTCTTGGTTAGGTCCGTCTTTTGCCGATTTAAATGATTTGGTTGAACCAAAACAGCGAGGTTTGGCCGTTGGCGTTTACTTTTTTCTGGTGAATGTTTTTGGCTACGGAATCGCGCCGCTCCTGATTGGATGGATTAACGATGCAATGCAAATCACCTTGAATCCGGAAGCAATGAGAACCTCCCTGATGATATGTCCTATTGCTTGTGTGATCGCATCAGGGATTCTTTGGTTTGGTAGCAGAGAAATGAATGTGAAGTATGAAGGGGTGAATCGATGAATACAGACTGGTTGAAAAAACTATCGTCCTACTTCCCAAAGAAAGTTGCGATGAAGGAAGTAGAATCGGGGAGGGAATTGACCTATGAGCAATTTCAAAATTGTGCGTCTCGCTTAGCGTCTGTTTTAACACATGATTTGGGATTAAAGCACGGGGACCGCGTAGCGATTTTAGCTGAAAATTCGCTTGAGCATTTTATTCTCTTTTTTGTTGCTCAAAAAACCGGACTCATCATTGTTCCATTAAACTATCGACTCTCATCAAGCGAAATCGGTGATCTCTTGACGGATTGTACGCCGTCGTTACTCATCATTGAAGATAAATTTCAACATCTCATTGAAGGCTATATAGCACCGCAGATAAAAATCTGGGAGCTAACGAAGGTTGAGCAACTCTGTTATCAAAAGAAGGAGGAACCGTTCGATTTCGAGAGCAAAGAGCTTAATGAAGATAATTCACTTTTTATACTCTACACTGCGGGTACGACAGGAAATCCAAAAGGGGTTTTGTATTCACACAAAATGCTTTTCTGGAATAGTATCAACACCTCGCTTCGAATCGATTTGACGAGTGAAGATCGAACATTGACTTTCTTGCCGCTTTTTCACACGGGCGGGCTCAATGTGGTTGCAACGCCTTTTTTGCATCGCGGCGGGTATGTGGCGTTGGTGAAAAAGTTTGAGGCAGCGCTTGTGACTTCCCTCTTGGAAAGCGAATCGATTACCATTTTTATGGGAGTTCCTACAACGCTGAAGATGATGGCGGAGTCAAATGCTTTTCAAAGCACTTCGGTTAAAACCGTACGGTTTGCTATGGTTGGCGGCGAGCCGATGCCGCTCCCTTTGATTGAAACTTGGCACAATAAGGGTGTTTGGATTCGTCAGGGGTTTGGCATGACGGAGGTTGGGCCAAATCTTTTTTCATTGCATCAAGACGATGCAGTAAGAAAAATCGGATCTATTGGAGTAACGAACTTTTATCTCGACGCAAGAATCGTTGATGAT
>JANRJQ010000003.1 GCA_033763895.1 Chloroherpetonaceae bacterium
TACCCCCCTCTCTTTGATTCAAACTTCAACGCACCTTTTCGAAAACAAGGGTAGGCTCTGTGAAGCCTAATGAAATTGCACGCTCAGGCCCCATTAATGATATAAATCGCCACCCTTGCCGTCCCATATCTTCAATCATCGATAAGTAGTTCTCTTTTGGTGAACCAGTCCATTTTTGTTTGATCGGTACAAATTTATATTCATACTGAAATGCCATAATTCATTTGTTTAGATGTTCAAAAAAAATATCCGAAAATTTTCAAGCAGCGTCTATTTTGATGGCTTTTTCTTTCGACGATTTTCATCGAGTGCTTTATTCAAAAGATACTCGATTTGACCATTAACACTGCGAAATTCATCCGAAGCCCAAGCCTCAATCTCCTTGAGGACAGAGGCGTTCAGCCGAAGCACGAAGGCCTTTTTTTCACCCCCCTTTTCCGAAGCCTGTTTTTCAGCCATACCTTCAATTAATGATAAAGCGTTCCTGTATTGACAATTGGCTGAACATTTCGCTCACCGCACAAAACGACCAACAAATTACTGACCATTGCAGATTTTCGTTCTTCATCCAATTCAACCACTTTCTTTTCGCTCAATTTTTCCAAAGCCATCTCGACCATTCCAACAGCACCTTCAACAATTTGCTTTCGAGCAGCCACGACTGCCGTTGCCTGTTGCCTTTGAAGCATTGCACCGGCAATTTCTGGCGCATAAGCCAAGTGGCTGATTCTTGCCTCTATAACCGTTACACCGGCTCGATCCAATCGTTCTGAAAGTTCTGCTTCTAAAAGTTTATTGACTTTATCAGCTCCTCCGCGAAGCGTGAGCTCGGAGTCATCATTAAAATTATCGTAAGGTAAAGTGCTCGCTAAGTGACGCAAAGCAGCTTCGCTTTGTGTTGCGATGTAATTATTATAATCATCAACTTCGAACGATGCGCGGGCGGTTTCTTGAACTTGCCATACAATGACTGCCGCAATTTCAATCGGATTTCCTACCTTATCATTGACCTTCAAATGTGGACCATTTAAGTTCTTTGCCCGAAGAGAAATTTCCTTTTTGCTTAAAAATGGATTCACCCAAAAAAATCCGTTGTGCTTTACTGTACCGATATAACTTCCAAATAGAATTAATACTGTAGCTTCATTAGGGTTCACAATGATAAACCCAAAAAGAAGAACGATCGCAAGTAAAAGAATGAGAATGCCCGGTAAAAAAAGCCTCATCAACAAGAGAGAAATTCCAACCCCAAAGAGCGCAAGTACAGCGATGAGCATTCCGTAACCGGAACTCGGCATTGCCAAGGTCTCTTTCATAAATTCCTTTTTCTTATCAGGTGTCATAGGTGTTTTAAGCTTAGTTATTAAAAATAAAAATGATACTATATTGATATCATAATACTACTATTTCGATTAATCCCCAAAATAGTTGCAATAAAAAAAGCTCCGAAATGGAGCCTCTATGAAAAGATTTGAAATCCTATTTAAGGCGAAAGTTGATCTATGCGCCATCCGGTTGAGTGATGGGTATATCGAAACCGGTCATGAAGTCTGCTTGGTCTACCTTGCCAAAATTCAATTGAATTTGGAATGACTCGAAACCCGCCCCAATGGGGCGGTCTCGGAACATCTCCCAAAAAATAGCGCATTTCAAAATCTTTGAATTTTTTGATTAGTGACAGACTATTTTCAATCACTTCGCTTTGTGCTGAAGCCCAAGCCCCAAGCCTGCTTGGCAACGGTCTTGATTTAAAGTATTCATCCGATTCCTCTGGACTAACCCGTTCAACCACACCGCTAATTATGACTTGTCTTTCCAATTCTTTCCAAAAAAAATTCAGTGATGCATTCGGGTTTTGAGCGAGTTCTTGACCTTTCTTACTGTTGTAATTGGTATAAAACACAAATCCTCGTTCATCAAAGCCTTTCAAAAGTACCACGCGTGAAGAGGGGATTCCATCTTTACTTGCAGTGGAAAGTGTCATTGCATTGGGTTCTAAAATTTCACTTTTTATCGCTTCAGAAAACCAAGTTTGAAATTGCTCATAAGGGTTGTGAGCCAAATCTTCTTTTGAAAGCGATTTTAGTGAGTAGTCCTTTCTGATTTCAGCGATTTTTTCTCGAACAAAAGACATCATTGTATATAACTCCAGATTAATTTTTTTCAATATAAGTTGGGGCAGTTTTCGCACTGAAATCGGTTGAACTTGGAGAAAGCCTCGTAAATATTCCTGAAGAAATTCCTCCACAGAGATAAACTCCAAAGTTAGCGACAGGGTATTGTGAGTGAATCGTCGATGATTCAAAAAACTTTTGAGCAATCCAATAACGAGGGATTAGTTTCTCTAAAGTTTCTTGCCAAATTTCGTCTGTTACATTTTTTCCGATAATGACCTCAGCCCCTTCACACCCATAAACGGATTTTAATACCCAATCATTTTTTTCAGAAAGATAATTCGATAAATCTTCCACCCTGAGAGAGCGTGTGAGCGGAAAAAAATCATGAATGGTCTTTTGAGATTGAGAAGAAAAGAGATGAATGAAATCAAAAAAAAACGCCATCGAGAGCTTATTCTGTGTCAGTATAGCACCAAACGGGTTGAGAACTTTTACCTTTCCAGCGGTTTCGGCTTTGATAATTGAAAGTAACGGATTTTCTAAGGGGTCAGGGTCGGCGAAGTCCTCACTGTCTTTCCATATTGGGATCCGCTCGCCCCACCAATCCGTTTTATAATGACGCAGAATGAGGTCAAGTTTTGTATCAAACAAAAGCAAATTAAGATTCTTATCACAGGAAAGATTGTAAGGCGATCCCAATAAAACCTTAAAGCCGTTTTCGCTTAGCCACTTTTCATAAGAAAGAATCATCGAGAGATCCTCAGTGTGTTCTGTTGGATAAATTATTCCAATGGTTTTAGGTGTTGAAACGTCGGCTTCTGAAACGCGTTCAACAAGACGAAGAAATCGACTCTTGAAGTCGGCATTCGGGTTTTCAAAGCTTGGAAAAGCATGAAGCAGCAATTCGTTGAGTAAAACGGTTTCTGCCTCTCCTGAGGGTGTATCAGAATTCATCTCACAACACCGAATTTGACCATTCTGGCATAGAAATAAATCGAGTCTTGAAATGGCATGCCACTCTCCTCGAGAAGAAAACCACATCAGTTTTTGAAAGGGTGTTAAGGCGAAATAAGATTCTAAAAAGTGAGGATTCTTGAGAATAATCTCTGTGAACTCATGATACAAAGAACCAATTGATTCTGCCGCTTCAAAAAGCGATTTAAGTTCATGTTTCGTAAGAATTATTGCATCTAACAGAAACCGTTCTTCCCCATAAAGCCAAGGGTCATTGATAATTCCATTTTGCAAAATTTGAGTTGCAAAATCAAGATAGGCGGTCTCTCTAATTCTGAAATTCCCTTGTTGAAGCTTTGCCACACATTTACTTTTTTTTCTTCTTTAAAGAAGTATTGCGTGATGTTTTCGAAACGACTCGAAAATCATAAAAATGCTGTTGAAGATCCACTGTATCATCATCCTTGAAGCGAACCCCTTCTTTCAAAAGCAAGTCTTTCATAAGGTTTGGATGGCTAAAATGAATTTTTCCGGTGAGCGCCCCGTATCGATTAACGACTCTGTGGCAAGGGACATCACTTCCAGCAGCTTGATGTAGTGCATATCCAACCATTCGGGCAGAAATTCGGCTGCCAAGCTTTTCAGCGATTGTTCCGTAAGTACTTACTTTACCATAAGGAATTGTGCGAACAAGGTGATGAACTTTGGCGTAGTAAGAATCGGAATCGTTCATTAAAGTGATTTAATTGGATTTCCTGCTTTGGGTCGTGGAAGTTCAAAGCGGTCTTTTATGCCACTATACCACAATCCTCCTAAACGGCCGATGGGATCTAAAACATCCATATCAATTTTATAATCTGTAATGACCCTTTCATCGATATGCAAGTGTACGATTTCCCCCAAGATGAGTGTCCCGCCCTGTGGCTCTGTGCCGATTTCAATTAATTGAAAGAGTTTACACTCAATATTAATCAAGGATTCGCCAACTCTCGGCGGCTGAACTTTTAACGAAGGAATTGGAGACATACCGGTTTCGACAAATTCACTTACATCCGGAGGATAGTCATAACTCGTTTGGTTCATTGGTTCAACGAGACTCCGACTCACAATATTCACAACAAATTCTTTCGTATCTCGAATGTTATTTAAAGTATCCTTAGGGCCGCCAACGCTCGCATTTTCGGGGCGAGCCCCTTTCATTGCAGGTGCGAAACATAAAACAGGAGGTTTCACACTTGCAATCGTAAAAAAGGAAAATGGTGCTAAGTTGTTTATACCCTCTTTGCTTTTACTCGATACCCAAGCAATTGGACGAGGTAAAACTGAACCGATAAGAATTTTATAGAGGTCTTGTGAAGAAATCGAAATAGGGTCGATCGAATGCTTTTTTTCCATTCTCCGGATTGAATTAACTGCGTTGAATCGGAACTTTAATTTTTAAGGTTGTGCCTGACTCTGAAAAACTATAATTGACTTCTTGTGAAAATTGTCGCATAAGAAAAACGCCACGGCCCGAGGGCTTAAGTAGATTTTCTTCTGCTAAAGGGTCAGGGAGATTATTCGGATCAAAGCCGCTTCCTTCATCTTTCACTTCAATGAAAAGCTCGTCGTCTTTAATCAAACATTTCAAAAAAGCATTTTTGGTGGGGTTGCATTTGTTGCCGTGAAGAATGGCGTTATTTGTCGCCTCCGTTACAAGGAGCATGACATCATATAGGAAAGCTTGACTGAAGTGATGTTCTGCCGATATTTGTTTAATTAAAGCCTCAACTCGGTGAACTTCCTGCGGATTGCTTTCAAGCTTTAATTCATAAAGATGATTCATTCAGAGGCAAAAATTTTCTTTCAATTTAAACCATTGCAACAATATTACCACAGCGCACTGACAAATAATGAAAGGTTGGGTGTCGCTCGAGTAAAACTTCCATTGGTTTCTTCAATTTGATACCAACCCTCAGCTGATAAAACAATATTCGATTGTGGGCTAAAACTGACGGAAGCCGTTGGTCCAAAATAGGTCAATGAGGTTTGAAGCCGCCTTTCTGAATTTACAAACCCAAACTGCTCTCGCTTAAACCATCGAATTCCAATACTGCCCTTTAGGGACGAGGATTCAACAATAAATGCTGAAACAAATAATTGATCGTGAAAAGCATTGATTGGCCTTTCCGAAAAAGAATTCCAATAGAGTTCACCTCGCTCGTAGCGCCTTGTTTCATAAATAAATTTGAGTGAATGTCTTGTTGAAATTCGAAACAGTGTTGAATCGGTAAATGAAAATTGGCGAAACGAAAAGCTTCGAACCGAAACAGGCGACTCGAAATCATATACCGTGTAGTTTGCAAGAACACTGAAACTATTGTGGGTTGTCAACCAAGACTTGAAATTCCATTTTGTTGAAGGAGCAAATCGAAAAATTCGATTCCATCGATTATTCCCACTTTGTGCCGCAAAAATAAATACAGTGTGGGTTAAGGCAGCGGAAAGCGTAGCCGAAATCAAAAACTGTGGTGAGACGAAAAGTGAATCGGTGAGATCGGCATAAAAGCCAAGTTCATCGCGGTCATCAGTATTTTCAAGCGAAGGCGTGTTGTACGCGAATCCTCGAATCTGACCCCCAAAAAATATTCGATTGAAAAACGGGTCGTCGGCTTTACCCATATCAGTACGAATATGGGCATTGATTGAAGCAACCTCAAAGTTGTTGTTTCGAAATGCTTCTAGTCGAATGGCAGTTAATGAATCGCTGGTGCTATTAATTGGTTGATAGTTTTCTGTTTGAAATTGATAGGCTATTGAAAGGGAAAAAAAGATAGACTGATTTTCAAATTGAGCTGCAATTCTTCCGCCTAACCCATTTTGACTAATTTGATTGTCATAAAGTCGCGAGGAAAGGTCGAGAAACTGTTGTGAATTTTCTCTTCGAATTAATCGTGAGCGTAAATCTGCTTCAACAACAATTCTCAGATGCTGAAATGCCCGATAAGAGACACTATCACTGGTAAAAAACATCCGTTCTATTCTTCTTTCAATGATTGGCGCGGCATCTTGAGCCCCAAGAATGGAGAAGAAGTCGCGACGAGTTTCGTCATATCCAAATGAAACGCCAAGTGTTGAGATTTCTTCACCGTCTTGATTTAAGAAATTACCGTTGGTACCAAATTGAATCCCACGAGAATAATTTCGTCTCTCTCCTAAAAAGTCATCTTGGCTTGAGCCCCGAAGCGAAAAAATAAAATCGTTTAGCCGAACTTGATCTATGGAACCTAATGCCTGATAAAAAAAACCGTCGGTTTGATTGCCTAATTGAGCATCGTCTTTGAAACCCCCAAAAAATTTAATGAAAGGGGAAAGGTTGGTTTGTATGGCAGTTTCAAATGTTGGTGTCAAGATAAAGCCACCTGAGAGTGAAGTAATGGAAGCGTCATTGCGAAAGAGCCGTCTATTGTCATTTAGTGAGAAGCGGCTAAAAGATAAACCTGTTTTAAGTATTGAAGAGAGCCGATAGAGCGCTTCAGTTTCAATTCGAGTTTCATCGCGAATCGCACGCTCTTCAAAGTCAGCAAGGGTAGAAAGAAAATTTCCCATTACACTTAGCTGAAAGGTGTTCGTTGTAATTAAATAATCTGCTTTTGACTTAAAAAAAACGGTGTTGAAAATTCTTTGAAACGAAGTTTCAATGTGCTTATTGGTCTCTGTATTACCAATCTTAGTCGTATCTGTGGAAAAAATCCAACCTGAAAAAGCAATTTGATGAAAAAGAAGATTTGAAAAAATGAGAATTAAATTAAAAGAAAAGCGAGAAACCAATAAAGTAGGGGATTTCAAACAAATAGATTTACTTAAAGCCATATAAGTGATTTGGTGAAAAGGGGGAAGAGGAAAGAATCACCGGCTGAATGTCCCGGCCAAATAGGTTTGACCAAGTTCAGCGATTCCTTTTTTCTCAATTAATTCAAAATTTTTGGCACTCATTTCATGAGCTACACGAGCAGCAACAGCCATTACCCCTAGCCCTGAACCGAATTCCTTTTGATGAATTCCGGCAAATCGAAGCAATGCCCCATAGTTTAAATCAGTGAGCATTTCCACAGCCTGTTCAATTTCGGGGTGATTGGCGTTGGGAGTAAAGAAGTTATTAATCGCAATCACCAATGCGTTTCTGCCTTGTAGGATTTCTGATGTAACAGAGGCTGTTTCATTGCAAAGGTCAATGGATTGATTACCCACTAGGATGGGAACAATTGTAAATGGGGACTGTTGGCCTATCGTTCTAATTAAGAACGGGAGTTGAATCTCAATAGAACTCCCTTTAGGAACACCGTCTTCTGAAATAAAAAAATCGTCGTCTTCATCGCAATACTCATTTCGAATAAAATCATTGATTTCAACCTTACCAAGAGGAGTATCAAAAAAGCCGTATCCCGAAATGGCGAGTTTGTTAAATGGATTTACAGAGGGACTGATAAGAACCACGGTGTCATAGCGCTCGCCGGAGAGCCTCTGATAGCCTTTAGCTAAAACTGACAATGAATGTTGAAATGGCCCGTAAGGCATGATCATCACTCGAACTTTACCCTGAGGTTTACTTGGCGTATCTTTTGCTGCAACTTCTAGTGCAGCGTCAATTTGCGAAGTAAGTACAACCGGATCAGCAGGATAAAGATCACCTGCAAACACAGCCGGTCTTGATGTTTTAGAAATTGGTGCGTTAAACATTGGTGAAGCGGTTTCAAATGGCATCGCCAAAGATGAATTTTGCATCGACATAAGTTAAATGGTGAAGTTTCTTTAATGTAAAAATGTGCTCAAAAAAAAACCGAGTTTATTCAACTCGGTTTCAATTTAGCCCTAATCCTGAATTTTACAAGCTATGATGATTTAATTAAAGGTCGTCTGCTCCAGAAAGTTCTTTTTCCATAGCGTCGGCCGTTTTAACGACCGATTCGATGATGTTGATTAAATCCTCCACCTCTAGTTCTGCTGCCGCTTTCACTGCAAATGACGCAAGTTTTGAACCTCCAAAAGTATGCGTTTGCCAACCGCCAAGGATTTTATCATAACTATTTGATAGTAAACGATTTGCGACAATGGCGGGAACTTGATCGGTGAATTTATAGGCGGGTGACCAAATTTCTCGAACCTCAAAATTTTTATACTTCTCGGTCTTTGAGTTGATGAAAATTAACTGAGTTCTTCCGTCTGTAGTTTCATACTGCATCTTAAAATCATTCGTGGTTGTCATTGAAAATTTAAGACCTCGTCCTTCCAACTGCCTGCGAATTCTTTCATCTCCACCCTCTTGTGCTGAGATTAATGAGTTCGCGGTAAATAAAATGATAATTGCTAAAATAAGTCGCTTCATTGTAATGCTCCTAATTAATTGATTTCTCAAAACATTTCCGTTTCTCAATCGGATTAGTGCATAAATATTTCCTTAGTTATCCAAAAGCAAAAAAATGCTTAAAAATGACACAAACGTGTCATTCAAACTGGTTCAAAATGTTGTTTAAATCACAAGATTGGTGAGCTTGGCGAAAAACTGAAAAGGGAGGGAAATGAAGTTAAAGAGCGGGTTGAAAAAAAAATAGTTTGTTTGATGTTAAAGGTACTGATGCTCAACCATAATACATCGATTTTGAACAGTGACTAGCCCCGCAGACTTAGCTTTTTCAATAGCAGTTTGGTGAGTGATTCCCAATTGCAGCCAAATTCCTTTTGCGCCAATTGCAATGGCTTCATCAACAATTGGAGGAACATCTTCAGACTTTCGAAATACATTTACGAGAATTGGCTCTTGCTTGAGATGAGGCGGCATGTCGCTCAATGAGGGATAGGATTGAATTCCAAACACCGAATTTGCATTGGGATTAATTGGAATAATTTTATATCCTGCTTCAAGCATATACTTTGAAACAAGATAACTCGTTCTTGTCGGGTTATCGGAAAGACCAACTACAGCAAGGGTTTTAAGGCTTTTTAATATTTCAATCGTGGTCATTACGCTTGTGTAATTGGAATTTCAAGCTCTTCCTTTTCTGTTGTAACATCGTTTGTTGGCAAAGGATGACGGCCGCTAAAACAAGCTGTGCAGTAACTTTCTTCTTCACCTTCGTAGGCAGGAACACTGGCAAGAAGGGCTTCATGAGAGAGATAGGCCAAAGTATCAACCCCAAGTTCTTCCCGAATTTTTTCAACATCACCGCCGACTTGATTTGCAATAAGTTTATCCTTGGTTGGAAAATCCATTCCATAATAACAAGGGCTGATGATTGGTGGGGAACTGATACGAAGATGAATTTCTTTAGGGAGTGCTTCTCGCAAAAGTTGAACAAGCATTCGCGAAGTGGTTCCTCTTACAATAGAATCATCAACAACCACTATTCGGCGATCTTTTAATACCCCTCGAACAACATTATACTTCGAGCGAACCTTCAATTCACGAGATAAATCTCCGGGTTGAATAAAAGTTCTACCAACATAATGATTGCGAATTAAACCCAATTCAAGCCTTGAAGCAATATCATGCTTATTGCTTTCAGTGACATAACCAAGTGCTGCGGTATTTGAAGAATCGGGTACACTGATGACAGTAACATATTTTTCATCGTCATTTGGGCTTAAGGCCGATTCATGCGAAAGATTTTTCCCAAGCTTTCTTCGAACCTTATCCACAGACTCTCCGAAAATAGTGCTATCAGGCCTTGAGAAATACACATATTCAAAAATGCATCTTGCGCGATGAGGTGTATCAGGAAGTTTTTCTTGCTCAAATGTTCCGTTTGAAACTGTCTCATCATTAATCAAGAGAATTTCTCCGGGTTCAATCTCGCGAACATACTGTGCACTGATAATATCAAAAGCACAAGTTTCGCTGGCTATAATATAAGAAGGCGGACCATCCTTGTTTTCCTTTTTTCCTAGGGCCAAAGGACGGAAGCCTTTAGGATCTCTCGCTGCAATTAATCCTTCATCGGTTAAGATCGCAAGTGAATATGCCCCTTGAACTTGGAGAAGAGCCTCGCGAATTTGTTCAAGAATAGTTTTGCCTTTGCTTCGGGCAATAAGATGAAGAATGATTTCGCTATCGGAAGTTGCTTGAAAAATTACCCCTTCATCGGTGAGATGATGTCTGAGTTGCTTAGCATTGGTCAAATTTCCATTATGCCCAAGAGCCAAATGACCTGATTTATAATTGACCGCAAAAGGTTGGATATTTTGCTTGAGTTTTCCTGAACCGGTTGTAGAGTAACGGTTGTGACCTATCGCAGCAGTTCCTTTTAATTGTTCAATAACTTTTTCATCCTTAAACACTTCTGAAACCAAACCAAATTCTTTGTGAAAGCGAAAAACGCTTTGCTTTTTGTTTGTCTCAAATGAAGCGGAAACGATACCTGCCCCTTCTTGCCCGCGATGTTGCAAGGCATAAAGCCCGTAAAACGTATCTAAAGCCGCGTGTTTAGAGTTATAAATCCCAAAAATTCCACACATGTCATCGAAGTTTATTCGTTAAATCCCGTTGCGAATCAATAGACCTACACGCGTTTGTATCTGCCGTGTTTATACATGCCTAAAACTGCGTAGTAGAAAACAATTTGAAGGAGAAAAGCGATTAAAAAGGTTGAATGAATTAATACATCAATTTCAAGTCTGGAAAGGACAAAGAGAAACAACCCTACGAGTGAAATCGCAGCAAAAATAAAGGAAAGATTTTGTGCCGCTGTTTTTGAACTTTCATCGACATAATGAGCACTTCGCTTAAATATTCGCCAAGCAATGAAACTATAAAAGCCAACCCACATTGCGAAGTGAATTAATAGTGAAATATTCGATGCGCGACTGATTACGGTAAACTGATTCTCAAATCCGGGCGGAAGTATCGGCGCTTGATGAATTGAAGGATCCGCAAAAATAAAAGCTAACCCCCAAACCACTTGATTATACAAAGCGAAAATCGCAAACATGAGTAAAAAAAGACTCGTGATTTGAAATATGTCGTTGCTTGATTTTGTTCGCAAATAACTGAGCCCAAACATAAACCCAAAACCAACAAAGCCATTAAATCCAATTTGCCAAGAAGTCCAAAAAAAAGTTCCGAAAAGCTCATTTGGAAAATACCCTACAAGTGATAGGGTTGATAAAAGGAATGAAAAACCAGTAGAGGATAAAGAAAGAATTGTAAGAATTGCATAAAACAATGCGCGGGCTTGGGTTTGGTCATTTTTTTGAAGGCGTCGCTTTCTACGATATAAAATGTAGGAATAAGTGAATCCAAAACCGACAAGAAGAATGGATACCAAAAGAGAAAATGGGTATTCATTAAAAACAACTTCAAGCCAAAGAGCAAAGCTAATCGCTTCATCCCCGCTTGAAACATAGGTTTCATCCGGCTTTGGTTGAAGAAATAAATGTGTAGAAAAAAAAGAAAGCATTGATGTTTGATTATGAATTCTTTATCTCCCGACGGGATTGTAGTACTTGCAATTTTACCATATCAATTTTCGTTTTATTTGCTTTTGCAATTGTTATCATGAACTCATCAATCGAAAGAATTTCTCCTTGTTGAGGAATTTTACCTGCCTTGCTTAAAATGTACCCTGCAAGTGTTTCATAATCATCTTTAGGTATCGTCAAGTTAAAACGCTCATTGATAATATCGATTTCTACCCTACCGGAAATCAAAAATGTATTTTCGGATAAGGCCCTTAAAACATCTTCGTCACTATCAAATTCATCTTGAATATCTCCTACGAGTTCTTCAACCAAATCTTCCGAAGTGACAATTCCAGCTGTTCCTCCAAATTCATCAACAACTATCGCAATACTTTGACCACTTGCTGTAAATTCTTGTAGCAACTCAACAGATCTCTTGGTTTCAGGCACAAATAAAATTTCTTTGGTAATCTTTTCAAGATTTTTTGGCTTAGTAAATAAATCGTGAATGGTCACAATCCCTATAATTTTATCAATGCTTTCCTCATAAACGGGCATCCGTGAATAACCCGATTCCGCAAATCGCGCAAAGACTTCTTTCATTGTAGAGCCTTTTTCAATTCCTTCAATTTCCGTTCTTGGCACCATCGATTCTTTAACTCTGATTTCAGAAATCGCTAAGGCTTTCGAAAACATCTCCGTTTCAGCTTTCCCTTCAGCCCCGCGACTTGTGGCGTTTTCACGGATTAAAATTTCAAGATCCTGCTTTCTAAAAAACTGATTTACATCTGTGCTATTCGTACCAAACAATTGTGCAACGCTTGAAGCAACCCCTTGGGAAATTCTCACCATTGGATATAGAGTGAAATAAACAACTCTGAGAAAGGGTGCGGAAACCAATACAACATACTCTGCTAACGCTCTTGAACCGAGTTTAGGAATCACTTCACATAAAAATAAAATCGTGAGCGCAGTAACTGTTGTAACGGTAATCGGAGACTGACTGAAAAAATATCGCTCAAGTAGAATTGCCATTAATGAGGAAATAATCACATTTGCAAAATTATTTCCGACAAGAAGCGTCGTGAGCGTTTTATCAATGTTTTGAGTAAAATACACAGCCGAGCGAGAGCCAAAAAGGCGCTTTCGCTCAAACATTTCGAGTTTAATTGAGTTGGCGGTAATAAAAGCGATTTCAGTGCCTGAAAAAAAGGCAGAAGAAAGCATTGCAACAAAAATCAAAGAAAGTTGCAAAAGCTCTGACATCGAGATTAAAATGAAGTTGTTAAAAGGATGGTGAGCTTATGTGGAGCTAAGGAGATTCGAACTCCTGACCTCTTCAATGCCATTGAAGCGCTCTACCAACTGAGCTATAGCCCCATTTACTGCTCAAATCAAAAACAATTTGAAAATAAAATACGACTGAAATAACCGTATAAAAAATAACCGCTTGTTTTTAGACAGAGCAAAATTTGAGCGGCAAAGATAGCGAAAGTTCAGTATTCACCAAATTAATATTCATTGCGTTGAATTTTCTTAGCTTGAATTTAGTTATGTGCTTATCTCATCGAAATAAAAAAAAATGAATCAATCAGCAGATGTAATCATTATTGGGGCAGGAGTTGGCGGGTTAACCGTATCAGCCCTTTTGCAACATGCCGGTTTGCATACACTCACCTTCGAGCAACATACAATTGCCGGTGGAAGCGCGTCGCTTTTTAGAAAGAAGGGTTATACATTCGACGCAGGCGCCTCTATGTTTTATGGTTTTGGAAAAAATGAAACCAGCGGAACCTTAAACCTGCATACGAGAATTTTTAATCGCTTAGGTTTAAATGTTCGAACGGTTTTTGACCCCGTACAAATTCATTATCATTTGCCGGATGGATTTGAAGTAAGTTCTCATTACGATCGCGAAAAGTTTCTTGCTGAACTTATTTCTCGCTTCCCGAATGAAGCCTCAGGGATTCGCGACTTTTATGATGAACTTGAAAAGGTCTTCGACATTATTAGCGCCTTTCCCGCAGGTTCTTTGGAAGACCCAAGTCATATATTGAAATTAGCACTGCGGTTTCCAAAAAAAGTTGTAATGCTTGCTTATTACACGATGTTTTCAATGGGTGGGGTCGCTCGCCGCTATATCAAAAATGAGGAATTGCTGAAATTTATCGATATGGAGTGTGAATCGTGGGCTTTACAAGATGCAAGTTCAACGCCTTTTGTCAATGCTGGAATTTGCCTTGCTGACCGGCATCACGGCGGTATTAATTACCCCATTGGAAGTTCCGGAGTTATTGCTGAAACGCTTGTCAAAGGAATTGAAAAATATGGGGGAAGGGTTCGATTTTCAACGCCTGTTGAAGAAGTTCTAATTGAAAAGGGGAAAGCGATTGGAGTGAAACTTCAAAACGGCGAAGTTCACTATGCGAAAGTAATTGTTAGCAACGCCACGATTTGGGATACTTTTGGAAGACTCGTGAAAGAAAAAAAGTATCACATCGACGAATCAAAATTTGAGATTTCTCCCAGTTGGTTTCAACTTCATTTGGGCGTTGATGCGTCGATTTTTCCGGAAGGATTTCATGTTCATCATATCATCGCGGAAGATTGGAAAAATTACCGTCAGTTGGGCGGAACAATCAGAGTGTCAGCACCCTCACTACTCGATAGAACTTGCGCTCCCGAAGGAAAACATGTCCTTCATGCATTTACAACCAGTACCGTAGATCAATGGAAAAAAAGATTTCCAAAAGACCCTGACTATGAGGCTGAAAAAGAGAAAGAGTCGGAAATTCTAATAGAAAGACTAGAAAAAACAATTTTGCCTAACCTTTCTAAAGCAATTGAAAAAAAATATATCGCAACACCTTTAACACACAAACGGTATTTAAAACGGCATTTAGGTTCGTATGGACCATTATTAAAAAAGGGACAAATTGTGTTACAAAAACCTCAAAATTCGACGCCGGTTAAAAATCTTTTTGCCGTAGGTGATAGCTGCTTTCCGGGACAGGGCGTGATAGCAGTTACTTATTCAGGGGTTTCCTGTTCACAATTGATTGCAAAAAAAATGGGGGTAAAATTTGAGTATCTATGAAAAGCAGAACTAATCTAATGAGGAGGTAACGCCGTATTCAAGCATCCATTGATGGAGCAAAGAAAGTGTCCAAACTCTCAAGTATGATCGAAACTTCCATTTTTCATTGCCACTCGAAAAAAAATCGCCGAGTAATTCATCAACTTCCTTTTGCGAGCAAATGCCCAATTTTTTTACTGAAGATTCAGAAAGTGACTGCCGAATAACCCGATTCAAGCGGCCCTTTCTCATCCAATAAGCGAGAGGAAGTGCAAATCCCATTTTTTTTCGCTTGATAACCTCATCGGGTATCAACTTACCTAAGCTATCAATGAGAATCTTTTTTCCTGTATGTCGAGAGTTTCGATCAATCTTAAACTCAGCGGGAAGCATAGCCGCATACGATGCAAATTGATGATCAAGAAACGGGACTCTTAACTCCAATGAATGCGCCATACTGGTTGAATCAGAATCGCGAAGCAAGGTATTACACAAATACATTTTTGCTTCCAAGTAAGAAAGCCCGTGTATAGGATGAGAATTCAAAAGACCAGCTTTTTTGAGTGCGTCAAGGTAGTAGTTTTGAAAATGCAGTGAATTACCGTTGTTATAGGGCAGCCCAAAAATTTTTCTACTCAGCTCAAATGATGTTAAGTGGCGAGTAGAATACAAATCAGCAATTTCATTATATCCACCCATCAAACCGATAGCGCCACGAGCAATCCAATGTTCAGAAAGCCGTTCAGGAATGCGATTGCCAATTTGACCCGCAAGAAGCGAGAGAGCGCGCGGTGTTGCGGTTAAAAAAGGATTTAAATCTCGGAGAAACTGATAAAACTTAAATGTAGAATAACCCGCAAAAATTTCATCGGAACCAAGCCCTGATAATGCAACTGTAACTTTTTCTTTTGCAAGTTTAGAAACAAGAAATGTGTTTAATCCATCGCTTGAAGGTTGATCGATTCCACGAATAAAATCGGGAAGAGCCGTAACAACATCATGCTCAGAAAGTATCACCTCCGTGTGATTTGTTCCAAGATGCTTCGAAACAATCGAGGCATATTCAGTTTCGTTATAGTTTTTTCCGCCACTATCAAATCCTAAAGAAAAAGATTGAACATTTTTTCCGAGAAGTTTCATAGCAGCGGCAATCAAAGAGGAATCGATACCGCCTGAAAGAAAAACACCTAAGGGTACATCGCTGATTATGTGAGATTCAACAGCTTGAATGAAAAGACGGTTGAGTTTCTCTTTTGCCGTTTGATAATCAACTTGTTCGGATTCTTGTTGTGAAAAAGCTAAATCCCAATACTGCCAGATTCTTTCTTTTCCATTTTCAATCTTCATTGCGTGGCCTGCTTGAAGGTGAAAAACACCGGAAATAATAGACCTCGGTTGAATGACAGAACCGGTTTCAATGAGCATCGCCGCGGAAACAGTATCAAGAAGCGGTGCAATCACTTTTGATTTGAGAAAAGCCTTCAACTCTGAAGCGAAATACCAATGTCCATTTTGGTTAGAAAAGAGCAGTGGCTTTTGTCCAAATCGATCTCGAGCGGCAAAAAGCGTTTTTTCTTTAAGATCCCAAATCACAAAAGCGAACATTCCTTCAAGGTAAGAAAGGCAACCTTCGCCAAAACAAGCATAGAGATTAAGAACAGTTTCGGTATCGCAAGTAGAGTAAGTCTTGTACCCTTTTTTTTCGAGAAGAGCATTGAGAGCTTTGTAGTTGTAAATTTCTCCATTGAAACTGATCACATAACGCCCGCCATCCTGTTTTGAAAACATTGGTTGGCTGCCAGCATCACTTAAATCAAGAATAGACAATCTTCGATGTCCTAAGGCAATATGATCATCGATATAATGCCCTTGACCATCAGGCCCACGATGAATCATCGCCGAAGTCATTTGTTCGATCTTGTCCTTAAAAAACGTTCGGTCGTTTTGTAAAGGGCTATAAATGGCTGCTATTCCACACATTGCAGATGAATATCAATGATCTTAAATGGATGCAGAATCAAACTGAAACTGCTGAATGTAATTGAAAAAACCGTTCTGTATAGTTTGCAACTCGCGAATAAACATCTTTAAGGACTTCAAGTTCGGGAAGGAACACAATTCTAAAGAAACCCTCCGTTGGGTTGGTTCCAAAACCTGAACCGTGAACAAAAAGCACGCCTTCTTCACGAAGAAGACCCAAAACAAAGGCTTCATCTGTAGTTGAAGTTGAATGCAAATCAACTTGAGCCATCGCATAAAATGCGCCTTCAGGCTTGTTGCAACGAATTCCCTGTATGCGGTTTAATTCTTCAAAGGTTATATCTCGCTGTGCACGAAGCCTCGCCATTGTGGGTTCCAAATAGCTTTGGGGCAAGTTCATTGCGGCTTCAATGGTGTGTTGTGCTGCCATTGGCGCGCAAAGCCTTGCATCGGCCATTTTTCGAATAGCAGCTTTCAAATCGGGCATGAGAGAAGAATTGCTCATTGTCATCCAACCTAAACGCCAACCCGGTGCGAGGTAATTTTTCGAAAGCGATTCGAGTGTAATCACAGGCAAATCTGATCCCGCTAATTTGGCAATTGGTGTATGGCTTCCCTCGAAAATGAGTTTATGATAAACCTCATCGGCAATGACCAACAGACCAAATTCTTTGGCCACATTAAGCATTTGTTTCAAGGTTTGCTCTGAATAAAGTGCACCTGTTGGGTTATTGGGGTTGATGATGACAAGAATCTTAGTTTTTGGAGTAACAAGAGACCGCAGTTCTTCAGAATCTGGCTGCCAAGAATTGGAAGCGTTCTGCCGATACTTTACTTCTTTAACGCCTAATTTTGAACAGATTGCGGTGTAAAGCGGATAGCCGGGTGCTGGTACAAGAACTTCATCTCCCGCTTCAAGAAAAGCTGCAAAAATGAGGTCAGCAGCCTCTGAAGCCCCATAAGTAAAAAGAATATCGTCTTCAGTGGTAGAGATACCGCGCGAATTGGCCTCACGAGCAACAGCTTTGCGGGCACTTGGAATTCCGGCTGAAGGCGAATAGCCGTTGAAGCCATCTTGCAAAGCTCTTTTATGCGCTTCTACCAGTTCCATTGGGGGCTGAAATCCATAGATGGAAGGATCACCAATATTTAGATAAGTAACTTTTTTTCCTTGTGCCTCAACTTTTTGTGCTTCAACTACGATATTTCGTATCGCATATTTGTAATTTTGAGTACGAAGAGCCGGTTGGTATTTTGACATAATTAGATTTTCAATGAAAATTAATATTGTGTAAGATGGGTGAAATAACTGAACAAAGTTAACGAAAAAATTATTATTCAAAAAAATTTTAAGAAAACCTTAAAGAATGAAAAAGTCAAAAAAAGTAACGGTTGCCTTGATACAAAAATCGTGCGGCCTTTCCCCAAAGGATAATCTTGAATCCACAATCGATTCGATAATTAGAGCTGCAAGTAATGGCGCTCAGATTATTGGATTGCAAGAAATGTTTAACACATTGTACTTTTGCCAAACAGAAGATTATGAGCCTTTTCAATACGCAGAACCTATTCCGGGTGAAACAACCGATTTGCTCTGTAAAGTTGCAAAGGAGAATAAAGTTGTAATTGTAGCCCCGATTTTTGAAAAAAGAGCTCAAGGGCTTTATCACAATACCGCGGCAGTCATTGATGCTGACGGCAATTATCTTGGGAAATATCGAAAGATGCACATTCCTGACGATCCAAATTTTTATGAAAAGTTTTATTTCACCCCCGGAGATACTGGTTTCAAGGTTTTTGAAACCCGATATGCCAAAATTGGCGTTTTAATTTGTTGGGATCAATGGTATCCTGAAGCGGCGAGGCTCACAGCGCTTCGCGGTGCAGAGATTCTTTTTTACCCTACCGCTATCGGGTGGGCAACCGGAGAAACATCAAATAAAGTCAAGGCAAATCAACATGAAGCTTGGCAAACCATTCAACGCTCGCATGCAATCGCCAATGGCGTTTATGTTGCCGTTACCAATCGTGTGGGCGTTGAGATGCCGCCGGACGAAAATCAAAACGGATTGCAATTTTGGGGACAAAGTTTTTTGACTTCACCTTTTGGAGAAATTCTTGCAAAAGCCGGAGCAAAAGACGAGGAAACGCTTTTAGTCGAATGCGATTTAGAGCAAATTGAATTTTACAGACAACATTGGCCATTTTTGAGAGACCGGCGAATTGATCATTACGAAAAAATTACGTCTCGATTTATAGATGAGCATTGATGGTTCGAATTCACGAAACTATATGAGAAAATACTTCAGTCGTTCTTTTACGATTTGTTATGCAATTGTGCTAACAATTTTCATTTCTTCTTGTTCACATCAGAATGAAACTGTTCGTTCAATTTTCACACTCTCCGAGGAAGATCGAAAGGTATTTCGAGATTTGATTGATAATGATCAGGATTCGACGGAATTCATATCCTCATTTGATTTAAGCCAGATTGCCATTAAAAGTAAGGTACCAAGCAGTTCAAATTCAGTGTTACTATTTTTGCACGGAACAGCTGCACAATCAAGACTTTATTTGCCTCTTCGCGATTCCCTTCTTAGACGCGGAATCGGAACAGTTTTAATGGATTTGCGCGGTCACGGGCTCTCGGAGGGTGAACCCGGTGATGTTCGTGATGTCAATGACCTCATTCGTGACTTACGCATAGTGATGATTCATCTTAAAAAAAAGTATCCTGAAAAAAAGATTTTTCTTGGCGGGCATAGCTTAGGTGCTGGTCTTACCTTAAAGTACCTCCAAAACTTTGCTGAAAGGGATTCATTATTTATTAAACCAGATGGATTGGTTCTTATTTCAGGAGGGTTTGTACCGATTCCTGTTGAGGAGTGTAATAGTGCTGATTCGATAAAAGATAAAAATTCAAGCAAGTTGGTTGTTACAAGCGATACAGTTCATTCCAAATTTGCGACACTCAATTTTTTAGAAGCCTTAACTTATTTCCCATTAGGGTTTATGGGAATTCACTTAAAACCTATTCGTTTGGTGCTTCCTGACGAAGAAATTGTTCGTGAAGCAGTCAGTAAAAAACTTCTTGTTTCTGAATATTCCTTTCAATTTTTTTTGGCAGCATTTCCTGTCGATTTAGAAATGGCATATCTCCTCTCAACTTTTCCGTCATTGCTTATTGTGGGTAATCAAGATGAGGTGATAAGTGTTTGTGGGGCAAAAGAGACTTTTCGAAGATTGAATACGGAGGAAAAGGAACTGCTTATCTTTTCTAATACCAATCATATCAATGTAATTTGGAGAGCCGGAGGAGAAGTGGGAGATTGGATTGAAAAAATGCAACAAAGAATAAAGCGAGATTAGCTTAGGCGATTTTTCTTTCTTCTTGCTCTTTGCTTTCTGTATAGAGATAAATTGGGCTTTTATGCTCCGATATCACTTCCTTCGTGATCACACAGGTGCGAACATTTTTTTTCGAAGGAAGTTCGAACATAATATCCGTCATTGCTCCTTCTATAATTGATCGTAGCGCACGGGCGCCGGTACCGCGCTTTATCGCAATGTCAACAACCATATCCAAGGCATCGGTATCGAAAATTAATTCAACCCCTTCCATTTCGAAAAGTTTTTTATACTGCTTGGTGATTGCATTCTTTGGTTCAGTAAGAATGCTTCTCATTGCATTCTTATCAAGAGATTCGAGTGTTGTAAGGACCGGTAACCTTCCGATAAATTCAGGAATCAGTCCAAATTCGACCAAATCTTCGGGTGCAACATATTGGAGTAATTGAGAACCTTCGCGCTCCGATTTTGTTGGAATGGAAGCACCAAAACCCATTGAATTTTTTGCCAATCGACGCGCAATGATTGCGTCTAAACCTTCAAATGCTCCACCGCAAATAAAGAGAATATTTTTGGTGTTGATATTGAGCAAAGTTTGCTCAGGGTGTTTTCTTCCTCCCTTTGGCGGAACACCTGCAATCGTACCTTCTAAAATTTTCAGTAAAGCTTGCTGAACACCTTCTCCCGAAACATCACGTGTGATGGATACATTGGCACCCTTTCGAGCAACTTTATCAATTTCATCGATATAGATGATTCCGCGTTCTGTACGCTCTAAATTTTGGTCGGCAGATTGAAATAGATGCATCAAAATGCTTTCGACATCGTCGCCGACATAACCGGCTTCGGTGAGCGAGGTAGCGTCGGCAATTGTGATGGGAACATCGATAATTTTCGCCAAGGTTTGAGCAAGAAGTGTTTTTCCAGTTCCGGTTGGCCCCACAAGTAAAATATTGCTTTTATCAATTGATACATCCGATTCGTCAAACAC
The DNA here is from genome assembly GCA_033763895.1 of Chloroherpetonaceae bacterium. Classification (NCBI taxonomy): domain Bacteria; kingdom Pseudomonadati; phylum Chlorobiota; class Chlorobiia; order Chlorobiales; family Chloroherpetonaceae; species Chloroherpetonaceae bacterium. The sequence goes on from JANRJQ010000003.1 coordinate 20,900, forward strand.
CGAAAGGTTATGCATTTCAATTCGCTTGTAATGATTATACACGGCGACTGAAAGTGCCTTCTTTGCTTTATCCTGACCAATGATATGCCTGTCGAGCTCTTCCTTGATTTGAAAAGGGGTTTGCAATCTTCCTTTTTTTGGCTTTCTCCTTGTTGAGAGAGCAGAAATATCATTTTTGATAATTTCAACGGAACTTTGAATGCAACGATCGCAAATAAAGACTCCCGGTCCAGCCACCATACTCATCACCTCATCACTTGAACGCCCGCAAAAAGAGCAGTGAATTTTTTCTTGACTCTGATCTTGACCTTTTTTTGCCATAAATTATTTTCAAATATTAACGCACAACCCTTACGGCAAGCGCCTCAAAAGAGAGAATTTTTTTCACTGTATCTCGCTTCTCTTCAATTTTAACAAGTGCATTTGCACCGTGATTCGAAGCAAGTTGTTTAAGCTGTAAGAGAGAGAAAAATTTTTTGTACCCACCATTGTCGGTTTCATTATCCGAGAGAGGAAATTCATATCGCACGGTAGTTAAGATGGCAGAATTAGGAGGAAGACTATCTAACACCATAACTCCAGAAACACCAAGCCTTCGGGTTTCACCGCCATTACCGAGAGACTGGTGCCGAGGGCAAGCACACAAAGCCAATCCTGATTGATTCTGAAGATTGAGTTCAGGAACTAATGAAAAACGGTCCTGAGCTTGGGCAACAGAAACAAAAGCTGCCATTATCAATAGGCTTCTTTTCACCATCCCTAAAAAGATTAACTCTGACATGAATGCGTAATTCTTATGGTTATCTAACCGGAATTGCAGACCCTTGTTGATGTTGAATAACATCTTTATCATCGGCAGTTGCTGCCTTTACATCTGAGGCTTCCATTTGGTAGATTGAGACAACAAAATCATCAATTTTCGTTTCGGATATTTTAAACTTTCCTTTTACGCGAATAGGAGTATAGACATACTCAGTTGATTTTCCCTTTTCCATACGAATCATTATGGTTTCATTTGGTTCCGGAGGCACGCTGTAACAGCAGCCAAAGAAAGGAATTTGAACCAACATAAACTCTCTAACTTCCATCGCTTCATTCATTGGAATCATATAACCGGCAATTTCCACTTCTTTTCCTTCTAAGCCTTTAAGCTTATCAGGCACTTTGGAATTCCCGCGGCGGTTATATTTATACTCTCTTAAATCATTAAAGGTGATTCGAAATGATGCGCCTATAGGCTGTTCATTTTCAACGATAGCCAATGGTGTTTCGTCGAAAGAAAGCGTTGCTTTGTGGTTGCGAACTTTCGAAACCGATTCAACAAAAAGCGACTTTGAATTGTAGTATTCTGTTGCAACAAAATTGAGCGAAAGAAGCCCAATAAAAAGCCCAAAGAAAGAAAGTCTAGATTTAAACATAATACCTCGGTTTAATTAACTGATTGGTGTCAAGTTTAGTGAGACATCCGTCCGATACGCACGAAATGCGGGAATAATCCCAGCAATTCCCCCAGCCAAAGTTACAACCAAAAGAATTTTCAATTCATTTATTGTTAGAATCCCCACTTGAACAACCGTACCAAACTTAACTGAAATCAGTTGAGAACTCAAAATTAACCCAAGTTTGCAAAGTACGATACCAAGAAAGGCACCAAAAAAGCAAACCATAACAGATTCCATCGTGACCAATCCAAAAATAAATGAACGTGTTGCGCCTAGAGATCGTAAGATTGCAATCTCTCTCCGGCGTTCATTGATAGAATTATAAATCGAAATCATAACGCTGAATATTGCGACCAAAATGACAACAATGGTTAGGAATAGGAAGGCATCACTAACATTTCCGACAATGTTGATAAGGTCTTTAATCTCATTGACAACAAAAGCGGCTTGTGCGTAGGGTTCACGATTGATTAGCGAATAAAGTTGCAAAGCAAAAATCGGCGCTTTGGCTTTGAGAATAACTGCGGTGATATCCCCTTCATTGGGAATCTCGTGATGATGCTCATCAGATGCCTGTTCGGTCGAATCTTGTTGATCAACGGATTCCTTTTCATGAAGCATCCATACAGTTGGGAGAGCGGCATAAATCCCTTTATCAATTGGTGTATTTGTTGTTTGAAGTGTGCCGATAACCTCAAAAAAATGCTGATCATGTACATTTCCCATCTCTTCAAGAGACTCTTGCAGCCCGTGAGTGGCTAGAAACTTATCGCCAATTTTTAATCCGGTTTTTGCAATTACTTCTGAACCGACAACAACCTTATAAACTTCATTTGATTCAAAGACTCTGCCTGAAGCGAATTCAAGCGCGAAATCACCTTTAATTTTTAGTTTTGAAAAAAAATCGGGTGAGGTGCATATAATTCTGTATCCGCGATAGCTATCGCCCAAGCCCATCGGAATTGCGTAAGCTACAAAAGGATTTCGCTTATAACGTTCATAAGCTGAATAAGGAATATTGCCGGTCGGATTGCCTAAATGATAAACCGTGTTGAGTACTATTTGTAAAGGACTCCCTTTTGCACCTAAAATTAATTCATAACCACTGGAGGTTTGGTTAAATCGCTCTTCAACTTGCTTTGAAATTTCAATAGTTGAAGATATGAGACCGACGCCGAGCGCGACTGACAGAAGCGTAAGAAGAAGCGAAACTTTTCTTTCAGAAAGATTTTTAAGAACAATCGAGAAAAAAGTCATTTACTTAAATGTTATTTAGTTTGGATTAACTTGCAGCATCGGTAAGGTGAAGGAAATAATAGTTCCTTTTCCTAAATAAGATTCTGCTGTTATTTCTCCATTATGCAAGGTAATAATTTGCTTTGCAATTGAAAGCCCTAAGCCTGTACCTCGTGAGCCGTGCTTTGAATTCGCTTGTCGATAAGCATCAAATATTAAATCTACTTCATCCGGCGCAATTCCCTCGCCACTGTCCTTTATGGTAACCAAAGCATATTCTCTTCCAAACTTTTCAAGTTTTCGAAGATTAATTTCGATGATTGAATTTGATTTAGAAAACTTAACGGCGTTCCCCAATAGGTTACTAACAACACGAACAATTCGATCAAAATCAAAATAAAAAATCCAATCTTCAGTTCCTTCAACAGAACGCTTCACTAAAATGCCTTTATTATGAATATCATACTGCAATTGTTCAACCACAAGATCAATACAAAGCTGGAAGTTTTGCTTTTGATATTCCAATTTTGTTTTACGCGATTCATACTTTGAAAATTCAAGAATTTCTTGAACAAGTCGGGTAATGTTGGTTGAAGAGAGAAACATTTGTTCCATCATGCTTTTGAAGCGTTCGATGGGAATATCGGAGGGATTGGAATCTTTCAACATTTCTGAGTAACCATAGATAGCTGAAAGTGGAACTTTCATATCATGAACAACCATCGCATAAAAGTTATTTTTGATTGTTTCCATTTCTTTTTCTTGAAGTTCCAATTCTTTTTCTTTTCGTCTATCCCTCAAGACACTAAATGCGCCAATGACAGAAAGCTCTCCGGTATCGCTTATGATAAACTGTGGTGAAGTTTTTAACTCCATCGGAATAAACTCTCCGTTTTGCGCTTTGAGTAAAACCTCAGAAGAAACCGTTTCACCGCGATATACTTTTTCTCGATGTAAAACGGTTTCGTCAAACGACGAGCCGTGAACGAATTCCTCCAACAATTTGCCTTTTAAGTCGATATCTCCCCAACCGAGGGTGGATTTCAAAGAAGGATTGGCGTAGTCAATTTTTCCATCGTGGCGAGTAATCAAAAATCCGAGTTGAATATTTTCAACGATATTTCTGAATTGTGCCTCTGAACGAACGAGAAAGCGATTCAAAAGAAAATTCTTTAAATCAGCATTAACAATGCTAACAAATAAATCAATCGCCGAAAGTCGGCTATAGAGGTCTGGAACTGATTCAATATCTGAAAAGCTTCCTAAGGTCAAGAAACCGACGACTTTAGAAGGAGAATTCGAATCAAAGGTAAATGGGATTGCTAAAATGTATCTGTCTTCTTCGGGCGTTCCACGGTTTTCAAAGTATCGTTCTAAGTAATCGCTACCTGAGTCAGTCGTTTCTTGAGTAGGGAATACTTGTGACTTCGAAATATTTTCAGATCCAAAGACTGTTAAATCGGTTTTATTCAGGATTGCCGAAAGAACACGAACATCGGCACAATAAACATTCAGTTGCCCGACTTTAAATCGAGGCGTTTGAAATAGAGTTTGATAAACCGCGGTATTAATAGTTTTGCCGGGAGAAAAATGCTCTTCTAAGAGGCCTTTTAATTTCCATTTAAAGGTTGTATCGGCATAATATTGAGAAAATTCAATCTTGCCCAGTTCATCATAGAGACAGGCAATCGCAAAGTGAATTCCTGTAGAAACTGAAAGGGCTTCGCATAATAAACGAAGCTTATCATTCATTGAACCGGTTTGAGATATAGCGGTTCCAACTTCAAAAAGTGTTGCAAGCGTTTTACTTAACCGGCTTTTTTCTGAAATCTCACTTGCTCGAATTTTTAACGACTCAATCAAATCGATTTCTTGAGAAAGTTGCTTTGCAAAAAGGGAAATAAGTTTTAACCGTTCAAGAAAGCTTGCACGATCAATCTCATTTAAGATCATTAATCCTCCTAATCGCATATAACCCATAAATGTTTGGTCTTCGCTATACAATGGGATATAAAGTTCGATATCAGGATCTCCTGAAAAGTATCGATTCAAGTTCTGATTCAATTGATCGTCTTGCGGTTTCAGGACACTCGATGCTTGTTCGATTTCCTTTTTGGAAACGACAAAAGCATACCCAAATTCTAATAAAGGAGAAATGATGGATTTAATCGCATTTACAGGTACTTTTGAACCGACCTTAAAACTCTTTTCAATATTTTCAGTTTGCGGATGAACTTCTGATTCCGGGTGAAAGGTAAAGGCGCTTTCCCTAATGAGATTTTCCTCATTCCATATCGCAATTGAGCAAAACTTAAACCCGAAAGTCATTGTGATTGACTCGGTTACATGAGTCAATTTTTCTTGTAAATTACCGGCTTTCCGAAGCCCTTTATTCACTTCAATAAGTGAACCGAGCAAGTCTTTCAGTATGACATGCTTGCTATTAAGCTTTTCTAAATCTCTTGTAAGGCGGAAAGTTTGAAGCCTAAGTGAAGCCTCCTTGAGAATCGGAGAAAGGGTTTGTAAAGCAAGCCGAACGACAGAAATTTCAGTTGATCTTGGATGAGATACCTCAATGTAACCCAAAAGATCATTTTGAATTTTGAGAGGAATCAGCAGCCGGTAGAACTCGTTATCTTTCGAAAACTCAATGAGATTTGCTTCTGCATTTCCAGCAGATCTTAAATCAATTGGAGGGTTCATTCCCTCTTCAAGTGCAAGAAGTAATCTTGTTTGTTGTTCGATGCTAAAACAAATCGATTTTTCAACTTGAAACCCCGAAAATGAAGCCGCTACTTCCAGCTCATATTTAGGAATAAGATTCATCCGTTTCCGATCTTCGTCTGAACCAGAAAAAATTGAGAGGTCAATACTTTGAAAATCTGTTGAGTAAAAGAACACCGCATTTGCTGATTTGAAAAACGAAATGACCTTTGAAAGTGCGAAGCGCAAAGCATCTTCTTCAGTTTTAAACTCTAAATCAATAAGTTCATTGGCTGCTTCCACAACCTCAGTCTGCTGAACAGATGTGAGTTCCTTTCCTGCAATTCGGACATAGAGCTCAAGTAATTGTACAGCACTTTCACTTGTTAAATCAGTTTCCATTAAAGCCGAGAGAATACCAGTAAGTTTTGATTCCGATTCAAAAATTGGTAGAAAGATAATTTCTCTTTTCAAATCGCTTTGAACGGATACGGTTTCTCTTCGAAGATCCTTTTCTTTCACAACATAAGCGCTTGAAACTTTTCTTGCGCTTAAGGAACTCGCAGTGAAAAAGGAGAGATCAATGTTCTTTCCTTGGGCAAACCGATCATTATAAAAGGGAAGAAACGGACTATTTGGTTTTCTGACTGAAATACTGCGTTGTCGAATCACGCCATTATCATCGAGAACGATTAATGAAGCTATCGCTGCAAAATTTTGATTCGTAAGTGTTTCACAAAAATGCTTCATTTTTTTTTCTGCATTTCCGTTGATAAATCGCTCACTTGAAATCAATTCTTGCGCGAAAACTTGCGTGGCTTGAATTCTAAGATTATCCTCAATCGCTTGGCGATAAAGCCTGTCTTGCTCTAGGTGTGAGCCGATTTGCTTAATAAAGGCATGAACTGAATTGATGAAAAGCTGTAAATCTTGATCAGTATAAGATTTCAGATTTGTTTTCGAATTAGTAGGGGTTCTATAAATAACAAATCCAAATAAACTCCCGTCAATATTTGTCAGCGGAGTAAATACATACAGTGGGTTTTCGCTTCGGAAATATTCAATGTAAGTCTGAAAAAAATCTCCGTTCGACTCTCTTACCGAAATGATTCGATTGAAAGTGACTGGCAATGATTGAAGCGAGATTCGTTCCGATTTAAGAATTTCAGCGATAAACGATGAAGAAAGTAAAATCGATCCTCCCTTGCTAATTGATGGATTGTCATTTTGGGCAAGTATCCCGGCATATAGTGAATTTCGCTGTGAGGCAGGGGTTTGAAGATGCTCAATAAATTTCGTTTTATGTAGCACACGTTCTTCTCCCGAAAGATCCTGAGAAAATGATATGTGAGACTTGACTATTGAAGAATCTTCATTAAGAAGTGTGACACACCCAAAATCGGAATTCAACCCTTGAAGAAGGGAATCGCAAAATAATGCAAGCTTTTTGCCGACAGCTTCAGTATGGAAGATTCCCTGTGAACTATTGATTAATCGTGAGGTTCGTTGAAATAGTGAAAGTTTGAGAGCATCAAGTAATTGACCTTCGTCGCCGGTAAGGTTATTTTTAGAAACAGTTTCTGAAAGCACCATTGAAAGCTTTTCGGAGGAGGGCATTTGATTGCTTGAAATTGGCACATTCATTTATGATTCATCAGGAAGATGGTTGCGTTACTTTCCTGAGAAAATGACAACACCAAGAATTAAAACAAAGCCAAGTGCCATAATAATTGCGTAATTTTGTGCAACCCCTGTCTGAGCCATTCGAAGGATATTTCCAAGACCCAAAATTGATTCGCCAAAACCCGAAAAGAAACCTTTGATTATGAATCTTTCAAAAGGGCTTGCAATTTTTTCGGAGAAAAATTGAACCGACTTAACAGCAACACGATCGTAAATTTCATCTACCAAGTATTTTTGATAAGCAAGTTTTCCGAAGCCTGTTTCATTGCTTAAAAAGTGAATGTTTTTAGAGTAAATGAAATAGGCGGTACTTACTCCTATGATCGAAATGAAAGCGGATAATGCGAGAAGCACCCATTCGGTCGAGTGAGAAATTTTATGAGCTTCTGTTAAGACTGTCGAAGTTAAAAGCCAGTCTTTCATAAAGTTATTTGATGAAATCACCTCGGGTAACCCTAAAAAGCCACCCAGTAATGAGAGTGAAGCAAGTAAAATAAGTGGAATGGTCATCGTAAGCGGCGATTCAAGTGGGTGTCGGGAACTGTCGATACGGCTATCCCCTAAAAAGGTGAGTGTATAAAGTCGAATCGAATAAAAAGCGGTAAGTAAAGCTGTGAATAAACCAATCACATAAAAGAATGTATAACCGCCAGCAAAAGTATTGGTTAAAATTTCATCTTTACTAAAAAAGCCAGAAGTAAGCGGGAATCCGGCTAAAGCTAAAGAACCGATCAGAAAAGTTAGTGAGGTAATTGGCATTTTTTTATGAAGCCCACCCATTTTTCGAATGTCCTGTTCTTCGTGCAACGCATGAATGACTGAACCGCTTCCTAAAAAGAGACAGGCTTTGAAGAATGCATGAGTAATTACATGAAATATCGCCGTTGAATAGGCGCCAACACCTACGGCCAAAAACATATATCCGAGTTGTGAAACCGTAGAGTAAGCAAGAACTTTTTTAATATCATTTTGAAATAGGGCGATTGACGCTGCAAGAATTGCCGTTGTAGCACCAATCGAAGCAATTACAATTTGGGTTTCAGGGGAGGAATAAAAAATTGGAGAAAGACGCGCGGTGAGATATAAGCCGCTCGTTACCATTGTAGCGGCATGAATTAATGCTGAGACCGGTGTCGGACCTGCCATTGCATCAGGAAGCCAAGTAAATAAAGGGATCTGAGCTGATTTTCCAGTACAACCAATAAAAATCAAAATCGTTACCCAAAAAAGTTGTTCGTTTGTTAAAGCAGATTTTCCAATCAAAACCGCCTGAAAATTAAAGCTACCAATCGCTTGGAAAAGTATAAAAAAAGCTGCGAGCATTGCAAAATCTCCGATGCGATTCATGATAAAAGCCTTATCGGCTGCTTCGCCGGTCGTTGAAATCTCAACACCATCAAATTTACGTTGATACCAAAAGCCAATGAGCAGATAAGAACAGAGACCAACCCCCTCCCAACCCAAAAACATAACAATTAAGTTATCTGCAAGAATCAAATTCATCATCGAGAAAATAAAGAGATTCAAATAGGCGAAGAATCTCGCAAAATCTTCGTCGCCGTGCATATAGCCGATGGAATAAAGATGGATGAGGCAACCTACACCTGACACTGCAAGAGACATTGCCATCGAGAGGGTATCGACTTGATAAGAAAAACTCACAGATAAATTTCCGGCATAAAACCAATCAAAAACAGGAACGATAAAAAGCCGGCTCTCTGAGGAAAGCCCAACCAATTCAAAAAAGATTAACAAGGATATAACAAATGAACCGAAAATGACGGCCGTCCCTACTGTTCCAGAGATTTGTTCAACGGCCGTATTTTTTTTCGCTTTGGGTGAAAAAAGAAAAAGGAAAGAATTAAAGAGAAATCCGACAAGTGGTAGGATGACGGTGTAACTGATGAGCTGATGCATAGAAATAAATACTGATTACTTCGTTTGATGAGTAAAAACATGACAGAATAGATCTCGATATTGAGAAATGCCGCATTCAAATTGTCGTCTTCAAGAAATGCAGATCCTATTTATCCTTTAAGAATATTGATTTCATCGATGTTCACAGTTTCTTTGTTTCGAAATAATGAAATCACGATTGCAAGGCCAATCGCTGCTTCGGCCGCGGCAACAGTCATCACAAAAAAGACCATCATCTGCCCTTGAATGTCTCCCATAAAATGGGAAAAAGCGACAAACGATAAATTCACGGCATTCAGCATGAGTTCAATACACATGAAGATGACGATCGCGTTTCGACGAGTAAGAACACCCAATACGCCAACTGTGAACATAAATGCACTTATCCACAGATAATAGTTTAACCCAATTTTCACAAGTGTTGAATAAAAGATTAATTGATATGAAGTTTCATTGCGAGGATCTCAATAACTTGTAAAGGTAGAGATTCCGTGCCGTCTATACAACATTTCAGTCTTGGCCTTTTTTACTTTGTTCTTCTTCAAAAAACGGGTCAGACTTTTTTGTTATCTTCCCTCAAATACATGATTTCTTAAAACAAAATGAATTCGATTTTTACTTATCACAAAATTACCGACCGGCTCGACTTCGGAATTTGCACGCGTAAAATCGACGATTTTAAGCATGATATCTCGTGGATTTCTTCACTTCCACATAACGAACGACCAAGAATCATTTTCGACGATGGTTATGAGGATACATTCCATACCGCGTTCCCAATTCTTGAAAAAGCCGGACTCACGGCTACCATTTATGTCATTGGGGGTATGATTGGAAAGCTCAATACTTGGGACGCAGATTTTTTAGGAAATTTTAGGCACATCAATGACACAGAGTTAAAATCACTTTTCAAAGCGGGGTGGAAAATAGGAAGCCACGGATTTTCGCACCGCGCGTTAACGGCACTTTCAAGTGAACGGGTGAAAGAAGAATTGAAAAAGTCAAAAGACGAATTAGAGCAATTGCTCGGGATAAAGGTGAATGAAATTTCCTTCCCGTTTGGAAATTTTAATCAAAGGGTTTTGGAGTTAACTAAAGAAGCCGGATTCGAATCGGCAATCTCAATTTCAAGATCATCTTCTGATGGCTTTGTAAAGCGGAGCTTAGCCGTGTATCGAACAGATACAATCAATCATTTAATTAAGAAAGCAGCGGGGATTCCGCAAGAATTGATACGGCTTAGGATGATTAACGCTTTTTCAGAACTGACGGTTTGGATGCACCGATTAGAAGATTTTCGTGACCGATTTAAGCATCCAAAAAAAATCCAAAATATCATTAGGAATGATCGTAGAGAATAGAATAATCTCATTTTGGTTGGCTCTTGGAGCGTTCCTTGTCGCGTATTTAGGATTTGAAATTCGTGATTACTTTAGCCCACTTTTTTTGTATCTATTGTCAATTTTCATTCTTTATCCAATACGAAAAAACCTTTTTGCCAATCGATTAATCATACTCGCTTCTACGATTTTTGCATTATGGTTCTTTCGAACGCTTTCAGGTATCATTTTCCCGTTTATTATCGGCTTGGTTGCCGCATTCCTTCTTGAACCGCTAACCCATTTTTTGACAAGCAAACCCATTTTAGGTAAAACGTTATCAAGGTCTTCCGCGGCACTTCTAATTACCTTGACCATTGTTACATCGATTGTTGGATTAATTTCTTTTGCGACGCCAAGACTCTACGAGCAGATTCAGTCACTTGCCGAAACGCTAAAGTTTCTACCGGAGCAAGTTCAATCCGTCTTCAATGACCATCAAACAGTTGAATTTTTCTCGAAATATGGAATTAATGTTCAAACACTTCAATCTCTATTTTTTGAAAAAATCCACACCCAACTTTTTGATTTCAGCAAATTAGGTACCGAACTCGCCGTTGAACTCGCCGGAAATGTTCCGAAAGCATTTTCAATTATCCTTAACCTTATTCTTATCCCTTTTTTATCGTATTATTTCATCGCTGATTTTCCAATCGTAGAAGAAACCTTTAAGGAAATGATATCGCCAAAGTATTCAGAAAAAGTCAATGAGTATTTAAGGCTTGCCGGAACCATTTTTCGTCAGTATTTGCAAGGGCAATTCATTATCGTCCTCATTTTATCTGTGTTGTATTCGACAGCCTTTTGGCTCATCGACCTCAAGTATTCTTTGCTCATCGGTGTTTTATTCGGGGTTCTTTCTTTTATACCGTATATCGGAGGGATTATTTCTGTGGCTTTAGCATTGATTGCTGCCCTTTTCGGAGAAAATATTTTTCAAACAATCGGATTAATTGTTGTGATTTATGCGGTGATTCATCTTTTTGAAAACTTCTATTTGGTTCCCAAAATCATTGGTTCTAAAGTTCATCTTAATCCATTAGTCTTGCTCTTTTCTGTATTTATTTTTGGGTTTTTCTTCAACTTTATTGGAGTTCTACTAGCAGTGCCTCTTTCAGCTTTTTTAGTTGCAGTTTACCGAAAGGAGTTTCTCGATAAAAAGAAACCGTTGCCTGAAAATGAATCACAAAAAGGTTCATCGAACTAACAAATTTTAAATTTTATCCGATGAGTTTTCTTAAATCGATTCTTAGCTTCTTAAAAAAATCAAAAATTATCCTTGTTGGTGCAGTCATCATTGCTGGGTTTGCTTTGGCTGTTTTGATGAAGTCTTTCAACGGATTAGAGATTTTCGAAAATAAAATATTGGACAAACGATTCCAATATGCCTCACACCCTGAGCTTGCCGATACTAACATTGTCATGATTGCAATTGATCAAAATAGTCTTGATTATTTTGAGCAAGAATTGAAATTTGGGTTTCCTTGGCCACGTCAATTTCACGGTCTTGTGGTGGATTACTTGGCAAAAGCAGGCGCAAAAACAATTTCGTTTGATATTATTTTCTCAAGCCCCGATGTCAATAGGCTCGAGATTGACGGTGCGGAATCCGACGGTGCCTTTGCAAGTGCGGTTCAAAATGCAGGGAACGTAATGCTTGGTGTTCAATTAATGCCGATAGAAGAAGGCGACGCTGCAGGTGGAAGAATTCATTCAAACTTTTTTGCAACAGGCGAATTCCCTCGGTTAAAAATCCCTTCGTATCAACGCGCGACCGCCCCACTTGACACTTTTCAATCAGTTGCCTCAAGATTAGGCGTGTTTAATTTTAAGGCCGATGATGATGGCATTTGCCGAAGAACACCATTGCTTTACCGTTGGGGGCCATACATCATTCCACATTTTTCTCTTTCAACCCTTTCAATCGGAAAAAATATTTCCCTAAAAGTGGCGAATGCCAACACTGATTTACAATCAATGTGCCAATATTTACCTGTCGATGACAAAGGGGAATTTATGATTTATTGGTACGGGAAGGGCGGTCCAAACGGTGTATTTAAATACTATCCATTTGCAGGTGTTCTTCAATCGGCAGTTCAAATGGCTTCAGGCGAAACCCCCGCAATTGATATGAGTGTCTTTAAGGACAAGTATGTTATTGTTGGTGCGTCAGCAGCGGGTCTCAGCGACTTTAAACCGACCCCTTTTACCAATTTGGAAGAGTATCCCGGGATGGAAATTCACGCGACCATTTTAAGCAATCTTCGCAATGAACATTACATCCGAGAGTCACCCAAGCACTGGAATTATCTTATTGCGCTTGCGCTTTCGATTATCGTTGCAGTTCTTTTTTTTACTATCAAACGCGTGACAATATCAATCCCATTGATTTCGTTAAGTGTCAGTATTTATGTAGCAATTGCCTTTTGGCAATTCTACGAATCAAGATTGTGGTTACCGGTTGCATTCCCGTTTATCTCCGCTCTCTTCACCTTGATACTCTCTGCCGTAGCAAGCTACGCCACGGAAGGTCAGCAGAAACAAGAACTTAGGAAAGCGTTCAACCGCTACTTGAATCCACAGGTTATTGATCAGATCATTCAAAATCCCGATAAACTCGAATTGGGAGGAACTGAAATTGAAGCCACCGTTTTTTTCTCAGATATTGCAGGATTTACTTCAATCGCTGAAAAACTACCTCCAAAAGAACTCATCCTTTTCCTAAATGAGTATCTCACGGTAGGGTCAGAAATTATTTTGGCTCGGGATGCAATGATTGATAAATACATCGGTGACGCCATAATGGCCATTTTTGGTGCCCCGATTCCAAAGCCCGGTCATGCCTCAAACGCTTGTCTCACCTCACTTGAGATTCAACGGAGGATGGCTGATTATTATTCAAAAAAATCAACGGAGATGCCTCACTTCGAAACCCGTATTGGTCTCAATACAGGAAGACTTGTGCTTGGAAATGTAGGCTCCTCCAATCGCTTAGATTTTACCGCCATCGGAGATACCGTTAATCTTGCCTCACGACTTGAAGGGGCAAATAAACAATATGGTACGAATATTCTTATCAGCGAAAGTACCTACAATCAGGCCAAAGAAGCCGTCGAAGTTCGCGAACTCGATTTGTTACGAGTCAAAGGAAAAGAAATCCCGATTCGACTTTTTGAAGTGGTTACTGAGAAAGGAAATTTGATTGGAAATGAAAAGGAAAAAATTGATACTTTCCACGAAGGACTTCGGCTTTATCGAAGTCAACTCTTCGACTTAGCCATCATTCGTTTTAACGAAGTCTTAAAAATTAACCCGAAAGATGGACCGGCCAATACTTACCTTGAGCGGTGTGAGTCGCTCCGAGGTCAAACAATGCCTGAAGATTGGGATGGCGTTTATATCATGAAAACAAAGTAATTAATTACTAAAAAGCAAAAGACAATCCTCCCCCAAAACCAAAGCCCACGTGACGCCCTGAGGTGGAAGAGAAATCGGGACTGTTTCGTTGATCAAATTCAGAATACGGGGAATATCGTAAACCCGTTTCAAAGTTAATAGCCAAAAGGTCAAATGCGATCAATTCAAAGCCAATTCCCGACCCGAAATTTAGCCTTCGAAAGCGTTCATACACCGCTTGATTGGACATTGATGAAAAAGAAAATAATTGACGACTTTCATCATTATAATTAATACCACTTCCCAAGAAAAGATAGAAGCGGTTTTGATGTTGATAAATCAGCGAATATTGAAGTTCGAATCCTAAGCTGGCAGAATTTGAGAAGTTATTCAGGCTTTGATTTTCGGAATCGGTATTTCGATAACCAAAGAAAATGACTTTAGAGGTTAACCGCTCATTCCAAAAATATGAGAAGTTTAATCCATAAGCAGAAAACTGAGAGTAAGAAAAGCCAACACGAAACCGTCTTAATTCTTCCCTTTTTGAATAAGCAATATTGTCTTGAGAATGAAAATCTTGACTTTGAGCCAATAGGGATGAAGCCAAAAAAAATGAAAGAAGAATAATGCGATTTTGGCTTATCATAAGAGAAAAGGGTTTCATTAGAAAATAGGATGTATGTTATAATCCGTAACTTAACCCAAGCCCTAACCCAAAACCAATGAACGTTGATCTTGCTTCAGGCGGAATCCGGAATTCCGAAAACGTGGAGGAATTTTCATATATGCCACCAATGTCAATATTCAAAAAGAATGAATTGAATATTTTAAATTCTGTTCCAAATCCAAATCCAAATCTCCAATCTTCCATCGAGTTCATTACATTATTTGACCTAACAGAAGCTGAATTCGTAGTTTGCTCATAAAATCGATTTACACCACCTAAGAGGTAAAACCTAACCGATTCAAACGACTTAAGTGTGTATTGCAATTCGGTACCTAAAACCAAGGTAGATTCAGTCCTTTCATTGATTGTGGAAACATTTGATGAATTAACAAATCCAAATCCTGTAAACCGAATCAAAATTTTTTCTGAAAATGCAATTCGATAAGATAGACCATATCCCGAAAAAGAAGATGCTGAAACCCCTATTTGATGCCGATGAAATGGATAAGATTGGGGCATCTTCGATGAATCTTGACGCGAAGAATCCAAAAGGTTTTGCGAATCACTTCCCGAAACCGAGTTTTGTGAGAAACCTACTGTTGGATGAAGAAAAGAGAGCAATAAGGAGAAGAAGAATATAAGTTGAGTGTAAAAATTGAGGCGCATAAGGAAATAAGTTATTTGAATAAGGATTATTCAAATAACAAAAATTAATCCACTATTCAAAAAAAATTTTGCCTAATTGTCTTAAGCAAATGTTACACGCTCAAATGGGCGTGCTTTACGATTCCCAAGTCTATGAAAAGAAGGAAGAGCCATAATCGAAGTCCGTTGCGCTTTTGGTTTCGGCAATCGTTTTGAGACCTCACTCTCAGGTAAAAGTCGTGCTTCTTCGGCATAAAACTCTCTCAATTGTGATGTCTGAATACCTAAAGCACGACGAATTTTCCAAATGGGTTCATCAAGAAAAGGAATGAAATTGACTTTGTAAATTTCCATCGCTCCGGATTTTTTCCCCGCTTGAACTCCCAAATCAAAGACTTTTAAATCGTCTTGACTAAAACGATATTCTTTCGGGTATAAAAATCGTGTCGCAAACTTAAATAGATTTTGTTCCAATCGGCTCAGTGATTTGCTTGTTCCCATTGTAAACCCAATCGTAAATGCCTCATCTTGGGCCATCAACCCTCTTCCAAGCAAAATGTGAATACAATCGTGACCAAAAAGATCTACGGCACCTGTCAGTGAAAAAGGGCTTTGGGGATTTTCAAGGGCTCGTACTAATGGACTTATCTCACTTTGCTCAAAGCCCGGCAAAGACGCATAAACCTGCCGTAAT
This sequence comes from Chloroherpetonaceae bacterium, assembly GCA_033763895.1. Taxonomy (NCBI): domain Bacteria; kingdom Pseudomonadati; phylum Chlorobiota; class Chlorobiia; order Chlorobiales; family Chloroherpetonaceae; species Chloroherpetonaceae bacterium. Next base: position 36,662 of record JANRJQ010000003.1, read on the forward strand.
GTAAGCGATTCATTTTCAAAATTAGGAATCCACGCTGTCCAAGTCATAAAATATTGGTTTGATTTCAGCCGAAAAAATTTGGCTTTTATCTTTTGTTTGCCCTAAGTTAAACGAAGCGTGGAAAGAGACCTTATTTATTAAGTCATTTTTGATCCTTTTAGCAAAAAAACGCCTTAAGTTTAAGGGATTATGCATCAATAGGCATAAATATGCATGAAACTTGAAGTAAATAATAGCGAAGCGAGGTGGAGATAAAAAAAGTAATAGCAAATCATTTAAGTAAATCTGCCTTACAAATTAAGCCATTTCAAAGATTGTGCGAGGTTACCCGATATGCTTACGGAGTCTCATCTCCAAGTGTTCATTCTTAAATAAAAGCCAATCCCCGTCAAGACGGTAATGATAGCTGCTTGTAAATTTTCCTTTTCCATAAAAAAAGCGAACCTTTTCTTTATCAAGCTTAAAAGTCCCCTCTAAAAGTTGAACTTGTTTGTTTGAACGAGCGGTATGGCAGATAAAAGCACCGTTTTCTTTGAAGGTGTATTGTCGAAAAGTTTCATCCTTAGGAATCCCGGATTCGGGAAAAGCATCCCAAATTCCTACGATTTCAGAGAAAGGCATAGAAAGTGTCAAATAATTTAGAATTAGTCTAAAATACTATAAATCACATTGAATCCAAGCCTACAAAATGTTCCCTTTAAGTAAATTTTACCTCGCAACTTAAAAGAAGTGAACGCATTTACTGTATCTTCACTGCCAAAAATTGATTCAAACTTGGAATACAAAGACTCACTCGATTCATCAGCAATTAACCCTCAAAGAAGCCATCAAGAGGAAAAGGCGTTTCAGCTAAAATTAATTCTTAGCTTCGCCGCCGTTTATATCATTTGGGGCTCAACTTACCTTGCCATTCATTATGCTGTTGAAACTATTCCGCCGCTTCTCCAATCAAGTTTTCGATTTATTTGTGGAGGAATCATCTTATTTATTTGGGCTACCATCCAACGGGCACCAATGCCATCATTAAATGAATGGCTAGGAGCCGGGGGAATAGGATTTTTATTACTTTTTTGTGGAAATGGAAGTGTTTCTATCGCAGAAAAAACAGTGCCTTCTGGGCTTGTGGCACTTATAGTTTCAATCAGCCCGGTTTGGGTTGTGGCGATTGATTGGTTCAAAACGAAGTCTGTCCCTAAGATTGTAACGTTTTTGGGGTTGTTTTTAGGATGCCTTGGAATATATCTGCTTTGTCAGCCACTACTTTCAGTAAGCCAAGCAAATTTTAAGACCCAAGGAATTGCAATCATGTTACTCATTTTTGCAACATTAACTTGGTCTTTAGGTTCTGTTTATAGCAAATCAATTACTCAACCGAAAAACCCTGCGATGTCTTCAGCCGCACAAATGCTATGCGCGGGTGTTTTGCTTTTTGTTTTCGCATTTGTAAAAGGAGACTGGGCATCCTTCAAGGCTTCAGAAGTAACACTTCAATCTTGGTTGGGTTTATCGTACCTCATTGTGTTTGGCTCGTTGATTGCATACACTGCCTATACTTGGCTTGTTAAAAATGCGAAGCCTTCGCATGTTGTGACTTATGCGTATGTGAACCCGATTGTTGCAGTTTTTTTAGGGTGGCTGATTGCTGGAGAGGGCGTTACCCCACAAACAGTTATTGCTGGAACTTGTTGTGTGGCTTCAGTTGTCTTAATGTCTCTTGATAAAAACAAGTAAGAAAATATTACTTTGAACTCGCTGACCCTAAATGTGGATTTGCTTGAAGTAAAACTTCTTTTTGTTCAGGGGTAAGTGAATCAAGGTATTTGTTCCAATCGGCTTCAAGTTTAATGGGGCAGTCATCTATAAAATCACAAATGGTACATTCATGAGTACCAAACATCTGATCCATCCAACAACCTGTTTCGCTTTTCTTAACTTCATCAACAAAGTTTGGATTTTCTTCAATCAGTTTATCGCTGATATCAATTAACTTTTTTAATCGTTGTTCCTTTTTTTCATCTTCCAACAAGCGCGTTAAATAGCTTTCATCATATGAATAATGACCAACAACGCCCTTAAAGATTTTATTGAATAATGACATAAACAAACCTCCTTGAATGGAACAAACATTAGAAACTTAACTGAATTGAAACTACATAAGTAAGTTTCCAATTACATACCGAAAAGATTAAAAATATTGGATTAAAGAGGCGAAATGGCCGAATTTGATTGGGCAAACTTCTTTTACATCATATTTTGATTGTTTTAATTAGATTCATTTTCGCCTCAATACAAAAAAAAAATTATGAAGCAAAAACTGAAATCCGTTGTAAAATCAAGCGCTGTTTATATAGCCGGCGTATTCTTGCTTATTGGAGCCATCGCCGTCTCTTATGGGTTTGTGCGCCCAACCGAAAATTTCTTTGAGATCGGAAAGAATATCGAGTTGCTTGGAAGAATATATAAGGATGTATCGATGAACTATGTCGATCAAATTAGCGTCTCTCAATTTATGCGTGCTGGAATCGATGGGATGCTTTCAACACTCGATCCATACACGGTTTTTATGGATGAGGAGCAGTCGGATGATATTGATCAACTTACAACAGGGAAATATGCCGGAATTGGGGTAACCACGGGTACTGATAAAGACGGTGGCGTAATCATTGTTTCGGTAACTGATGGTTACTCGGCTGATAAAGCAGGATTAAGAATTGGCGATCGAATAGTAAAAGTGAATGGAACCGCCGTAAAAGGTCGTGCGGTATCTGATGTTCGCACAATGATGAAAGGCGAAGCAGGCACCGAAGTAAAGCTATCGATTGAGCGTGAAGGGGAAAGAAGCATTCTTGAGTTTAGTCTGATTCGCCAAGAAATCATGATCAAGAATATTCCTTTTGCCGATATCATAGAGGGAAACATCGGTTACATCAAGCTCGAACGATTTAATTTGAATGCCGCCGAAGAAATGTCAATTCAAATTCGGTCGATTATGGATTCTGCGTTGAATCGAAAAACGCCCTTAAAAGGTTTTATTCTTGACCTTCGCGGAAATCCGGGTGGGTTACTTGATGCCGCAGTTTCGATTACGAGCAAATTCGTGCCTCAGGGCAGTGCAATTGTGACAACGAGAGGGCGAGACTCAAGCAAAGTCCGCGTTTACAATTCTGTAAGCACACCATACCTCAAAGATATTCCCTTGGTAGTAATGATCAACGGCAATAGCGCGTCAGCTTCGGAAATCGTGGCTGGAGCAGTGCAAGATCTTGACCGAGGTGTAATAGTTGGAACTCGCTCTTTCGGGAAAGGGCTCGTTCAAACCATAACCCGCTTGCCATACAACACATCATTAAAAATTACAACCGCCAAATATTATACCCCATCAGGTCGCTTGATTCAAGCAGTTGATTACTTCCATCGGAATCAACGAGAAGGAAAACGAAATGTGTTTATCGAAGAGCCGGATACCTTGCACAATTCTTTCAAAACAAAAATCGGTAGAACCGTTTATGACGGCGGAGGAATCGCGCCAGATGTTCATACCGACGAGCGAGAAACGACACCCTTAGAAACTGCTTTATGGAGAAATTCACTTTTCTTCAAATTTGCAAATTCTTATCAAGCAAAATACCCGAAATTGCCAGAGGGGTTTAAAGCCGATGACAAACTCTTCAATGAATTCAAGCAATATCTCGCAGGTTCTAAATTTGACTACCAATCTGATGCGGAACGGAAACTTCAAGAACTGATAGAAGCTGCTGAAAAAAATTATTACAACGATCAATTGGTGAAGCAACTTAAATCCTTACAGGCCAATCTTGTTTCAGAAAAAAACAATGATCTTGAAAGACAGAAAAACGAAATTTTATCTGTACTTGAGACGGAAATAATAACCAGATATCAAGGTGAGCGAATGGGTATTGCAGCAAGCCTAAATTCGGATGTCCAATTGAATGAAGCAATTTCAGTTTTAATGGATCAACAGCGGTACAAATCGCTTCTCTCATCCGGGCACGAAGTTGGAAAAACGCCCGGAAAAAGGGAAAAATCAAAACAGGCTCGAAAAAAGTCTTAATCTGTGTCTTTATTTATTCTTATTCCGTGCTATAACGCAGAAAATTCGATTCATACACTATTTCAGCGAATCAAATTCGCATTGAAAGATGCACCGCCTTATACCATCATTTGTGTTAATGACGGATCTTATGACCAAACGGTTGAAAAACTTAATTCAATTGATGTTCAAGTAATTCATCATAAAAAAAATTTAGGGAAAGGCGCCGCACTCAAAACCGGTTATACTTTCGCGCTTGAGAATAACGCAACTTCGGTTTTAACTTTAGATAGCGACTTGCAGCACGACCCAAATGATATCCAAACGTTTCTCGCTGCAAGTTCTACCGCTGATATTATCATTGGTTCCCGCAAAGCGTCGTTCACTCAATTAGAGAGTGAAATGCCCTTTTTAAGACAATTTTCAAATCGTACAACCTCACGAATGATGAGCCGTTTAACCGGACAAGTCATTGAAGACGCTCAGTGTGGATTTAGATTAATCAATAAAATATGTTTAAAAACCATTTTACCTCTTTGCTCCGAAAATGGTTATATGTTCGAAACTGAATTTCTTATCCTCGCTTCACAAAAAGGTTTTAAGGTGCAGTTTGTACCCATTCAAACAATCTATGGTGTTGGAAAGAGTTATATGAGACCTGTTCGTGAAACAATTAATTTTCTAAAGTTGTATTTCAGGCACTGTCAATAATTGAATTCATGAAATTTCGCTAATCCATTTTTGAAAACAGTTAAACACAAAAGATTCTAAGACGATGATTTTAGTAATTGATAATTACGATTCATTCACATACAATTTGGTTCAGTATCTCTCTGAATTAGGAGCTGAGATTATCGTGAAACGAAATGACGAAGTTTCTCTCGATGAGATATCAAAACTTAAACCACAGAAAATTGTCATCTCTCCGGGACCTTGTACCCCAAAAGAAGCGGGGATTTCTATGCCGTTGATTCATCGATTTAAGGGAGAATTTCCAATTCTGGGTGTTTGCTTGGGTCATCAGTCAATTGGGGAAGTAATGGGTGGAAAAGTGATTCGCGCCCCAAAGCCAATGCACGGAAAAATTTCTCAAGTTAGCCATTCTTCGAAAGGGATTTTTAGTGGGGTTGAAAACCCTTTTGAAGCCACACGTTATCACTCCTTAATTATTGAAAGGGAAACTTGCCCATCAACGTTGAGTATAACCGCGTGGACAACAGATGGGATGATTATGGGAATCGAAAGTGAGCAATTGAAACTTTTTGGGGTGCAATTTCACCCGGAGTCAATTATGACAAAGGAAGGAAAGAAAATTCTCAAAAATTTCCTTTCGCTCAATTAGTGCTCGAATATTCTTAGCAAATTTTCACATTTAATTTCTCATGCATTGAGATGCAACGCTGGTAAAGCGTTGGAGAAATAGAACGCCTTTAATAGCGAATTTTTTACGATATTTGCCGTTCAAAAAATTTGATTGCAACCACTTTTAAACACTTGAGACGACCAAATGATTAAGTTTCTTGAGAAAATTTTTGGCTCAAAACACGAAAAGGATGTTAAACGAATTCGCCCGATTGTTGACGAAATCAATGAAATTTATGAAACACTTAATTCTCTTTCCGATGATGATCTTCGTTCCAAAAGTGAGGCGTTAAAAAAACATATTCAAGAGTCTGTTTCCTCTATTGAAGAAGAGTTAGTTTCTAAAAAGAAGGAACTTGAGAATCTGGATCTGACTTTTGATGAGGTTCAAGTCATAAAAGAAGAAATTGAATCCCTCGAAAAAGATCTACACGAAAACGAAGAAGAAGTTCTAAATGAAATTCTTCCTGAAGCTTTTGCGATTGTCAAAGATACCTGCCGAAGGCTGGTTGGAAAGAGATGGATGGCCGGCGGAAATGAAATCGTATGGGAAATGATTCCTTATGATGTTCAATTGATTGGTGGTATCGTACTTCATGAAGGAAAGATTGCTGAAATGGCAACCGGGGAAGGAAAAACCCTTGTTGCTGTAATGCCAACATTCTTAAATGCACTCACCGGTAAAGGCGTTCATATTGTCACTGTCAATGACTACCTCGCCCAACGCGACTCTGAGTGGATGCGGCCCGTCTTCGAATTCCACGGTCTTAAAGTCAGTGTGATCCTTTCTGATATGGATTCTTCTGAAAGAGCCCAAGCCTACTCAGCCGATATCACTTACGGAACAAATAATGAATTCGGTTTTGATTATCTCCGCGATAATATGGCGACTGATAAAGTTGATGTTGTTCACCGTAAGTTTAATTATGCCATAATCGATGAAGTCGATTCAGTCTTGATTGATGAAGCAAGAACGCCACTCATTATTTCAGGACCAGTTCCTCAATCCAATTCCGATAAATATGCGGAGCTCAAACCAAAAGTCGATCGTTTGGTAAAAAGCCAACAAAACTTGGTCGGGAAATTATTGGCTGAAGCAGAAAAATTAATTCTTGAAAAAGAGAAAGCCGATAAAGAATGGGAGTTCAAAGCAGGGCTTGCATTATTGCGTGCAAAAAGAGGACAACCCAAGAATAAGAGATATCTCAAGGTCATTGGAGAACCTCAAAACATGAAATTGTTACAGGCTGTTGAAAATGAATATCTCAGAGACAATGCGAGAAAAATGCATGAGGTGGATGAAGAACTTTATTATGCTATTGAAGAGCGATTTCACACCATTGACCTTACTGAAAAGGGAAGAGGCTTTCTAACAGATTCAGAATCAAATTCAGATTTTTTCCTCCTGCCGGATGTCGGTTCGGAAATTGCAAAAATCGATTCAAAAAATGAACTCTCTGACGATGAAAAAGTTAAAGCAAAAGATGAACTTTATCGTGTCTTTTCAGAGCGTTCAGAGCGAATTCACAATGTCTCCCAATTGCTAAAAGCCTATTCTCTTTATGAACGCGATGATGAATATGTTGTGCAAGATGGCAAGGTTTTAATTGTCGATGAATTTACCGGTCGGATCCTTTCTGGCCGCCGTTACAGCGATGGTTTACACCAAGCAATTGAGGCGAAAGAAGGTGTAAAAATTGAAGGCGAAACTCAAACAATGGCGACGATAACCCTTCAAAATTATTTCCGACTTTACAAAAAGATTTGCGGGATGACAGGCACGGCAGAAACAGAGGCCTCCGAATTTTTTGAAATTTATAAACTCGATGTCGTTGTCATTCCCACCAATCGTCAAATTGTCAGAAAAGACGATGATGATTTGATTTATAAAACTAGAAGAGAAAAGTATAACGCTGTTATCAATAAAATAGACGAACTGCGCGAAAATGGTCAACCGGTTTTGGTAGGAACAACTAGTGTCGAGGTTTCAGAAACTATTTCAAGAATGCTCACGCGTAAAGGCATTAAGCATAATGTCTTAAATGCGAAACAAAATCAAAGGGAAGCGGAGGTAATAGCCCAAGCCGGTCAACGCTCGGCAATTACGATTGCGACCAATATGGCTGGTCGTGGAACCGATATTAAATTGGGTCAAGGAGTAAAGGAAAACGGAGGTTTATTCATTTTAGGAACCGAGCGGCATGAGTCACGGAGAATCGACCGACAGCTGCGAGGCCGAGCTGGTCGTCAGGGTGACCCCGGTGTTACCCAATTTTTTGTCTCACTTGAAGATGATTTGATGCGCCTTTTCGGCTCCGACCGGATTTCATCGTATATGGAAAAGGTAGGCTATCAAGAAGGTGAAGTGCTGGCACACCCATTACTTACAAAATCAATTGAAAGAGCCCAACGGAGAGTTGAAGAGCAAAATTTCGGAATTCGAAAAAGACTGTTGGAATATGACAATGTCATGAATCAACAACGAGAAATTATTTACGCTCGCCGAAGAGATGCGCTTTTCAAAGACAGGTTAAGAATTGAAATCTTCGATATGCTTCATGAATATGCAGAGCGTATCGCTTCAACTTATTTCGCAGAGTTCAATTCAACTGCTTTAAGAGAAACGGTTCTCAGAGAACTCTCTGTTGATGTGCCCCTTACAGAACAAGAGTATCAAAAAATTGGAAAAGAAGGCGTTCTCGAAAAGATTTATCATGCAGGTGCTGAGTTTTACAAGCGAAAAGAAGACCAAATTGGTGAGGATTATACGGCAAGAATTGAAAAGTTTGCGGTCCTAAGTGTTATTGACGAAGCGTGGCGCGAGCACCTCCGCGATATCGATGATCTTAAGGAAGGGATTAACCTCCGAGCCTATGGACAAAAAGATCCACTGTTAGAATACAAACAAGAAGCCTTCAAACTTTTTGTAGAGATGTTGGATAATATTCAACAGAATACGCTCTCATTGGCTTTTAAACTCTTTCCGGTCGTCCCAAATGATGACGGGGCAAGGAAGGGAAAAGCAGCATCAGTTCCTGATATTTCAATTCGCGCACGAGTTAGAAAAGATAAATTAGTTGCAAAACATGTTGCAGCTGAAAGTGCATATAGCATTGCGGCCTCGCATGCGGCCGCCTCTGAAAGTGGTGCCGATGTGGCTGAAGAAGAAAAACCAAAACAAGAACCAATCCGAGTTGAAAAAACCCCGGGGCGCAACGATCCCTGTTTTTGTGGCAGTGGGAAGAAGTATAAAAACTGCCACGGCAAAATGTAGGTTGGAAATCCCGTGCTTTAGTGTGAATTTTTTGTTCCAAAACACAGGTCAAAGAGATGGCATTGACATTAAGTCGGGGTTGTCGTTAATTTAGAATAAGCCAAAGATTTCGCTTCAATTTCTTTTAAGTCGAATTATTGAATCCGCAAGAATGAATTCATTTTATTTTGAAAAGCTAAACGTGAACAGAGTTTTTTTTGCTTTTTTGGCAATTTTTCTTTTTATCGCTTTAAATCAAAGCGATGTGTATTCGCAAAGCGAATTAAAAGAAAATCGTCCAGCTCAGAATCCCTTAAATACAAATACCAACCCATTGGAGTCGTCACTTCCTCAAACTTTGGATGAAGGTTTTGCGTCACAATCAACCGGTGAAACAAAACCAACGCTTGTATCTCTCAAGCAAAAGTCGAAAGGGATTTCAATTCTTACATTTAATTTTCCTTCTCCTTACAAAAAGCTAAAGGGTGTCGCAGATAAAATTGAAGAAACGCTTGGCTTGCCTAAAGTTGATCACTTAATTTCCGGTATCGGATACGATGTCCCTTCTTTTTCATATATCATTCAAGGAAAAATCACCTCAGTAAAAATTGTTTCGAAAGAGCATCTTGAATCCTTACCGCTTTCGCTAACCTTTCATCCCGAGGAATTTGAAGATATCCCAATCGGAAATGATGGACCTAAGCCTAAACCGGTTTCAAGAGAATCAAGACAAAAAGAATTCAATGTATTTCCCGAAAAAGAGATTTCATTTTTCTTTGGTGGGTCGATGCGGGGTGTTCCAATTTCAACAATTACCGTTTCACCATATCGTTATGATCCCCGAAAAAAAATGGTAACCGTTTCAAAAACCGTGACGGTTGAAGTAAGTTTTGATCTCGCAGAGTCCGATAAGATCGCAATTGGAATCGATGAAGAATCAATCTTAAAATCGAAACCCAGAAAGAAATTACCTTACTCACAAAGTATATCAAAAGGTAATATTCAAATGGCTTCCCCAAATCTTGGAGAAGGTAAAAATCGTATTGCAAATCTTCCGGTTTCTCAAATTCCCGGACTTTCTTCGTTACCGGTTCGACCAAAAGCAAAAATTATTACCGATAAAGATGGAATTTATCGTATCGGGTTTTTTGAATTCCAAGAGTATTTAAGGAGCGGAAGCATTACAGCAGATTTTTTCACGGCTGACCCAAGAACCTTACGCTTGTTTAATAAGGGAATTGAAATTCCGATTTTAGTAAAAGGTGAGCAAGATGGGGCATTTAATCGCAATGACTTTATTGAGTTTTTTGGCGAAAAAAATGCGTTAAAATTTGCCGATTCCCAACGGCCTGATATGTACACCGATCCCTATTCCGATGAAAACATCTATTACTTGTATTGGGAACCCAGTTTGAACAACACCAATAGAGGTTTAAGGCTTGTTGAAATTCCCGTGGAAGTGAGGAATCCTGTAGCAAGAGGTTTTAATCTTGCAACACAAACCTTTCGATCGAACCTTCATTTCGAAGAAGACCTTGGCGGATTAGGTGGACTTGTACCAAGCCAAAGTATTGAACAGAATCTCAGTCGCGCGTTCGCGAGGTTCAATACCACAGAGTATAAGAGGACGAGGAACGAAAGCGATTTTCGCGACCGAGCATTTTGGGATGCGGTATTTCTAAATTCGCAACGGGAATTTCCGATTGAACTTCCCGGCTTAGCGGATGTCGCCGATGATTCTATCCGCATCAAAGTTGCCTATCACGGCTTAAGCTACGATTCACGCTTTAATCCACAGAATCGAGCAGTGTTACAGTTGGGAGGCGTTGTTGTAGGTCAAACCAATTGGGGAAATGGCGCAAAGTCACAAGAACTGAAGATTGATAACTTTGTCACCTCAGCCCGTCAGTTTTTTGTGGGTGTTCGAAGAGATTATGATACAATCAAAACAATTCAAGTTGCCAATCAGGACGATAATTCGACCGTACTGCCGGGAGAAGAAGGCCGTTCTTTTTTTGTTAATTGGTTCAATATTTCATATCCAAGAACCTATCAGGCATTTGACGATAAAATCTCTTTTTCAATCCCTGTTGGACGCGCAGCGGGTCGATACGAATTTTTGATTACCGGTTTTACAACACCGAATATTCAAATTTACAAAAGAGGTGTTGGTATCCTGAATAACTTTACTGTAGAGCCTTACTTTGAAATTATAGAAAACCCAGATGGCTCTGCGACAAGAATAGAAAAACAAGTTTATCGAATTCGCTTTCAAGATAATGTCATCAACCCAAATGACGTAATTTATGACGCTATTCCACAAACAGAAAAATTGCTTCCACTTCGTGTTGAAAAATTGCTTCCTTCAAATCTTTATGAGCCCGGTGTGAGATTGGTTGATAAGACAAATGACTACAGTTTTATCATTATTACCTCATCAAAATTTATTGGCGAGCAAAATTTTAACGATTCTCGCAATGTCATTTTTCAGTATAAAACATACCGAGAGGAACGCTTAGCACAACTTGGCGAGCGTTCAAGAGTATTGGTGGTTACAGCAGAAAGTATCTACGATGAATTTAATTATGGTATTAAAAGTCCAAGAGCAATTCGAGATTTTCTTGATTATGCCTATCACGAATGGCGTGAATCTCCAATTTATGTCCTCTTAATTGGGGGTGCCTTCCGAATCAAAAATTCCGGGAATCTTGTTCCAACAATGAGAATTCAAACCATTGAATTTGGAGCGACCGCAGCTGATGCGTGGTATGTCATGATTGATGGCACAGATGAATCCGGAAAATTAGATCTCCTACCTGATATGCAGATTTCACGAATCGCGGCATCAAACACAGGAGATGTAGCGAATTATTTAGAAAAGCTTAAGCAATACGAAGAATACGCTGTTACCGGAGAGTGGCGAAACCGAGTGATTATGATCGCTGGAGAGGCGGGTAGAACCAGTTTTAACGATCCAAACGATAATAAGATTATCCAAACCGATGAAATTATCCGGCAAAATTTAGGTCGCAATTTTTTTGTTTCAAGAATCAACACAGGTGAGGGAAGATTTCCATCTAACCCGCAACTAGACATTCATCTTGGAAACAGTGAGACATTAAGAAACTTGATGAATAACGATGGGTCTTTGGTCCTAAACTTTATCGGTCACGGAGGGGGCGCGGTTTGGAGCGATAGTCAAGTTATGGAACTCGGTGATGTCTCGAGGCTATCCAACACCACTGCCTTGCCATTCGTTACAAGTATGTCCTGCTTTACAGGCGCTTTTGACGATGGAATAGGTGCCTACACGCTTTCTCAAGCTTTGACTTTATCAAGAAGAGTCGGTTCGATTGGGGTTATTGCTTCGGCGGGATTTGGTTGGTACAGAAATGACTTTCTGATGTCCCAATCAGTCTTTGAATTTTTATTAACCGACCAGTATCAAGGGCTTTCAATCGGTGATATGCTGTTTCGAGGTAAGACACGCTATTACCTCCAGTATAAATACACAGACATCGACATCGCACCCTCAATGATGTATCAATACGGCGTTTTTGGAGATCCTGCGTTGAGGCTTGCTTCTGCAGGGGTAACAAGAAGCAGAAATTCACTTTCAGGCGGAGCGAATACCGCAAATCTTAAAGCAGTTTCAAGCCTTGTCGCGTTAAATGACTCATTAAGAATTACCGGATCAATTCCGGGTATTACGGAAGGCAATGGTTTTGCAAAAATTTCGGATCAAGACAATTTTGATGTTACGGTACAACTCCAACCATTTGTCGTTCGTTCAGGAAAAATAGGGCAAATCGTTGGCGGCGTGTTTCGCGATACGCTTGCTATTCAAATTACTCAGCCTCCAACGATTACTGCTACAAATGTTCAAAATTTTAAAGGCGGGCAGTTCAAGTATTACATTCGCTCAACTGCTCAGCCAGATGGTGTGCAACCTTCCGATATCTCGGGAAGAGTACCCTTTATTTTGCAGGGAACGGCAATTCAAAAGGTGATTCCATCATTAACAATTCAAGAGGCGCAAAATAAATCGATAACCTTTTCAGTTCAAGCAGAGTCTAGTCAGCCAATTGATAGTGTCAGAATTGTCTCTGAGATTTACAGGCCAAGTGCAACCAACCTAAATCAAAATACCCTCATCTATACCCGAAGCTTTTCGACAAGCAGATCTCAGAATGTCTTTATAGCGGTTGATTCCATCCCGGCCGCCTTTATGAACTTTTCCAACCGCATCATTTATTATGCAGAGTTATTTCGAAACGGAACGAGGCAAATATCACAAGTCTCATCTGAATTTATCGGCAATCCAAATGACATCTCAGCGGTTCCAAAAGCAAGAACTGGGTTAATCCAATACTATGATAACCAAACAATTGGTTTCTATATGGAAAATGGAAAACCGAGAATTGGAGCTGATATCTTTAATTGGAAAGGAACTGAAGTTCAAAAGGCGTTAGTTTATTTCTATCATAATTCGGTTATCAATAGACAAACATCACAGCCACCAACCCTTAGAACAAACCCGATTCTTTTGGGAATTGACACGATTTCTCTTCCGGCTTTTGACCCAACCAAAACCTCAGGCGTTAGAGCCTCAATCCCAGTTCCTGACACACTTAATTTATTTTCCACACTGAATGTCGGGATAAGGGTTTTAGCAGATACTTCCGGTATGAGTTATGAAGAAAGTTATCAGAATAACTTATCCAATCAAATTCCGATTAATTACACCCTTCAAACAATAAATGATCTAACTTCAACGACGATTTCGATTGCGGGAGATTTAACAGTTAAGTTTGAACCATCAACATTTCAATTGTCAAAAGCAACTGTAATTTCAAAAATTGTTAACCCAGTAAAAATATTGCAGCCCGACAATCAATTTGTCCCTTTTCAATCCGATCCTTTCAATCCAATAGCATTTCAAATTTCACCCTCAGATTCTGCTGAACCTTTGTTAAAACCTGTCACACTTACATTTAACATTGCCAAAAATGTATTTAGCGCAGACAGGTCTAACATTTATGCATTTATTTACAATTCGTCTTTTCAGAGGTGGTTAAAAATTCCTGATCAACAGAGATTAAACGATACCACAATTTCATGTCAAGTCAACGAACTAGGTCAATTTGCACTGATGCATACGACGGATTTACAAAGGCCAATTGTTACGCTAGGTATTGAGGGACAGGTTTATTTACCAAATGGCCCGGCTCCAAAAAGGCCAAGAGTTTCAGCCACGATTCAAGATCAAAATGGGGTTTTTGTTGATCGACGGCAAATGAAAGTGATTCGAAATGGCGATAGTTCGGAAGCAGTTCAAGGAAAACTCTTAATACCTCAAGCATCATTCAATTCTAATACAATTGGCGTAGTATATGATGATGAATTTGATCAAGGTTCTCATGAATTAATATTTGTTTTTAACGACGCAAATCTTAATGAGACCCGAACTGAACCAATGCTTTTTCAGGTGCAAACAGAGTTTAACTTGAATGTGTATGGGGTTTATCCAAATCCATTTGAGGAACAAACACGAATTGTTTACGAGATTAGCGGAGAGCAAGCCGCCGAGGTTCTTGAAATCAAAATCTATAATGTTGCCGGAAAGCTCATTAATTCTTTGAGAAACGGCGAAATTGGGGCTACAGGCTTTATACTTGAAAATTTAGCTTCTACAGATTTGAATAGCACTGGTGCTAAAATCGTAATCTGGACGGGTCAAGATAAAGATGGTGCACCAGTTGCGAATGGTGTTTATTACATCAGAATTCGTGCGACTTATCAAGGCAGAAGCTTTGAGCAAATCTTAAAAGCAGCTAAAGTAAGATGAAAATCGTACTCAATTTTTCCAAGTGTTTCGTACCCGAGAGGATGATCTATTTTATGTTATCAAAAGTTTTTGTCTTCAGAAAAAGTGGATTGTTTTTGCTTTTTTTAGCGGCGCTTTCAATAGAAATTGAAGCTCAAACCGTTCGTGATGATTATCAATACACGGCCGCATTTTTAGATATCCCTTTGGGGGCACGCGCATTAGCCTTAGGCGGTCAGTTTACACCCATCGATAACATTGACGGAACAGCATTCTTCTGGAACCCGGCTGCTGTATCTGCAACAAAAGGAAATGTGATTTCTACGATGTATTCAAATCAATTTGGTACAATAGGAAGCCCTCTTTCAAATTACTTTCATATTGGATACTCTCACGAACTTTCAAGTGGTTTTGGATTTTCAGTGAATTGGATTAGAAACAGTGTTTCAAATATTCCATTAACAGGAGCAATTGACCCGACACAAGGGTTTGATCAAATCATTCAACGAGTAAAAAATGGTGAGTTTAATTTAGGTGAATTTAATAACGCAGATGACGCGCTATTTTTAACCTTTGGTAAAAATCTATTAAGTCAAGTTGACTTTGGTTGGCAATATTTTAAGGTGCCAATCGAGATTCCAATTGGTCTTACGATTAAGTATATCAACCAAAGCTTTGGCGGGAATCCGAATGTTGATTACCGAGGAAGTGGAATCGGTGTTGATTTAGGAACACTATTTAAGATGAACTTAGGGCAACTCTTTAAGACACAAGCTGTTGGGGATTTTGCTTTGGGTTTTACAATTCGAGATTTGTTTAACACGCCGGTTTCTTGGAATACTTTTTTAGGAACACGGTCAACCATACAAAGATCGTTTCTTGTGAATTTATCTTACAAGCAACAACTGAATTTTATATCCAGCTCACTTCTCGTCTCTTATACTTTCAATAGCAAATATCAAGGTGAAAATTCGATTGGGGTTGAATATAAGTTCCAAGATATAGTAACACTAAGGGCTGGAACATTAGAAGGTAACTTTACTATTGGCGCAGGAATAGCGATTATTCAGGCGGTTTATATTGATTATGCATATCAAGCCAATGATCTTGGAGGTCCGCATAGAGTAGGTCTTACGATGAATTTAGCAAAACTCTTTTAATGAAACCTTCCAAAAGAGTATATAAAACCGTTTTAAATTTCGAATCGATGATCTCAACAAAAGTTTTGTTAGTTCTTTACTATGCCATTACTTTGTTTTTAACTGCATGTGTTGAACCTGCCGACCCACCGGTTCCACCAACTCCCGAATTTATCCCTAAGAGTTCAGATACTGCAAGAATCGAAACAGGAATAAGGCCTGCCTATGGCAGAGATGGAATCTATATTGAATGGAAAAACATTAACTCAAGAGATATCTCAGGTTATCGTGTATTTAGAACCGTTGATACTTTAGGGGGAAGACCTGTTAACTTCAGATTGTTGCGCGAAATTCCAATTGGAACTCAGGTTATTGGCGGGGATACTACTTTTCTTGATACACAGGTTGGTCTTGATACAGCTTATTATTATCAAGTTGCCTCGTATTCAAGATTTGGAACTCAAAGCAATCTATCGACCACCGAAAGTTACCGATTAACAAGAAGACCTTCTCTTTTAGGCCCAAAAAATGTTATAGATTTACCAAGTGATAGTATAATAACTTTTTTTTGGAACAAACCTAATGTCAGCAGTGGATATTATGTTATTAAAGTCTACGAATTTAATGGGTCTGAAAACTTTATTGAAGAAGAATGTATGGCAGTAGGATACCAGAAATCAACCTTTTTGTTTACAGATTCACTTAGGATTGACTTTAGAACGATTCGCACACAACTTTCTTTTGACGAAGGGATTCGTGTTTTTAAGAAAATACAATCAGGAAACAGGCAGTATCGTTGGCGTGTGTTTCTTTATCCAAGAGGAAGAGAGCTTAATTTTGGATCAGCTTCTGAAGCCTTACCTTTTATCATACGATAGGTTTTTTATCATCATAAAATTGAATTCAATGAAAAAGTTTAAACTGACCATCCCTTTTTTTGTAATTCTGCTGATTACTGTTCAACCGGAAAAAATTTTTTCACAAGCTTTTGGCAATAACCAAGATGTTTCAACCCCAAGAGTTGATTTCTCAGCAGGACCAACAGTTTATCAATTTACTCAGGCAAAGGGAGTTCAAATTGATGTAAATTTATGGGGTTTTGTAGGCCGGCCGGGAAAGCATTACATTTCATATGTAACGAACCTTATCGATTTGCTATCTGTTGCTGGTGGGCCAGATCGGGAGGCCAAGCTTGATGAAATCCGTATCATCCGTTACTCAAATCAAGACACAACAATTGTTGAGCGTGTATTAAGAGTTGATATAGATAGGTTTATTGAGACTGGTGATATGTCCGGTATTCCAGTGTTGCTTCGTGGAGACACAATCATTGTACCGGGTGGAACTCTAAACTTGATACGCGATTTTAACTTTGTTTTACAAACAATTCTTGGGTTAATGAATTTTACTTTAATTCTCGTTACGCTTAGAAATCGTTGATTTTTTTAAAAGAAGCCTTTATTGAAACAAAAAAAAGTACTATTTTACACTATTGCTTCCAGACCTAACAAACTGCACTCTAAGTGTCTTATGAAGAAATTTTTACAAGTTGTCTTAATTCTGTTTCTCTTCTCTTCTACTACAGAGAAGGTTTTTTCTCAATATGTACTTACATCTGGGGGAAGGCTGATGAGAGCTCAGGAAGCATATCTTCCAAATGTGGGGGCGTTTTCAATTTATAATCACTTTGACTTTAATACGGTAGCGGGTGCTTATGGAGATGGGTTTGGGGGAGCTGTTCCACAATGGTTAATGAGAAATATCACCGTCGGTGATTATGTGGTTTTCCAAAATTTACAAGTTTCGGGAGCGGCTTTGCTTTATCAAGATGTTCACCATCTTGATACCAAAAGCAGTTTCCTTGAAAACATCACTTTGGTTGCGAAGTACGCATCTCTCCCTCTATTTAATGAAAATATTTATGTTGGATTTTTAGGAAGTTTAATGATTCCGTTAGGTTCAGGTGTCTATAATTCTTATGGAAATCCTTACACAGCTGGTGGGACTGAAATCGGAGTTATGACGATTTTATCCTATTACACCGATGAACTTTTCCCTAGAGAATCATTTAGCGTTAACCTAAATTTAGGTTATTATAACTTTCTTGATAACGGTAAAGACATCTCAAATAACTCAAATCCGTTGCCTTCTTCAGCCTCTGCTTCAGCGCTGAATTATGCTTTAGCTTTTAGGCTTCCAACTTCTTCTGTAGAGTTAATGGCTGAATTTTGGGGATGGTCGTTTGTAAACAAGCCACCACTTCAAGCCTATACAAGAGAAGATTTATCTTTTATCACTGTTGGCTTAAAATTGAGGCCACTTGAAACGGCTGCTTTAACATTGGGAATTGATTACTTGCTATCGGGTAATAAAGATGAAACCTCTTACAACTCATTTTATGATATCATTCAGAGGCCCGGAGCAAACCCTATCAATTATACACAGTGGAGAGCCATTATCGGTATTCAAGTCAATATCAGTAACGGAACTGCAAGCACCACCAGATTTGGCTCAACTGAAGAAGAAGTTCTTCTGCCCGAAACAACATCTCAGGGTGCTATGATAATTTTACGCAAATTGGAAGAAAATTACAGGCCCGGAGGTAAGGATGATGCCATTACAACCAAAGGAAAAGAAGAATTGAGTCGGAGAAGAATAGAAATAGAACAAAATCTTGAAGTCTTAAGGCAAATTTTGCGTCAAGCAGAAAGTCAACAAGGGACTTCTCAACCTTCAACAAACGAACCTAAATAAATTTTTAATAACAAATATCAACGCTTTATGTCAAAAAATTATACTAAAAAGTTTTTGTTATTAGTTTCACTGCTTGTATTAACAGTTAGCTCAACATTTGCACAATACACTTATACGGCAAGTGGAAGATTGATTCAGGCTCAAGAAGCGTTGATTCAACGATCTGGTAGCTATGCTTTTTTTAGCAGAACGGATTTTAACTTTTTACCTGATGCTTATAGAAATAATGGAATCCCAGTCGCTCACTCATTAGTGAGAACATCGCTACACGCCGATTACTCATTACTTGACAATGTTCAATTTGGCTTAAATGCGATGCTCTATCAAGATATTAACCATCGTGACAAGTTCAGTTCATTCCTTAATAATGTTACTTTAGTAGGAAAAGTGGGTTCTATCTCTCTTTTTTCTGATAATATCTATGCTGGATTGTTGCTTTCAGTAATGGTTCCAACTGGTGGTAATAGTGTTTGGAATTCCTATGGTAACCCATACTCTGCTGGTGGTGTGGAATATAGTGGTAATGTTCTTTTGTCTTATTACTTAGACGAGATATTCCCACAAGAATCGATAAGTTTTACTGCAAATTTTGGCTTTTACAACTTTAATGATGTTGGCGGTAATTTGGCAAATGTTTCTGACCGTGAATTGCTCAATCAAGGTGCCTCGACCACATCTCTAAATTATGCTATTGGTGCAAAAATACCTTTTCAAAATTTTGACTTGATGCTTGAGTATTGGGGTTGGTCTTTTGCAACAGAACCACCAGTAAATGCATATACAAGACTCAATGCATCTTTCTTATCAGCTGCGATGAAATTTAGAACTTCTCGTAGTTTTTCCATAACATTAGGTTTTGAATATCGCGTGGGTGGCGGTTCAGAATCAACAACAGTTCTTTCCCCAATTAACGGTATTGTTCCTCGCCCCTCAGCAATTACAGGAGTTCCTTACACCAATTGGAGAGGAATTCTTGGTTTTGAAATGAATTTCCCGACTTTCAGAAATACGACTTATTCTGGTGGAAGTGGTGGATTTGATGAATTCTCTGATGGTCAAGTAATGCCATCATCGCAGGATTCTTATTCATTGATTAGGAAAATTCAAGAAATTGATGAAGATAAAGAAACAATTGCAAGAAAAATTGAAGAGTTCAGACGCCGCCGTCAAGGTATTGAAGCAAATCTTGAACAAATAAGACGCGCACTGAATGAATCTAAAAAGCCAGTAGAAGAAGCACCTGCCCCAAGTCCGGCACCGGCACCAGAAACACCGGCACCGACGCCTGCGCCAAGTCCAGCTCCAGAAACACCGGCACCGACGCCTGCGCCAAGTCCAGCACCAGAAACACCAGCACCGACGCCTGCGCCAAGTCCGGCACCAGAAACACCAGCACCGACGCCTGCGCCAAGTCCAGCTCCGGAAACACCAGCACCGACACCAGCGCCAAGTCCAACGCCTACTCCAAATCCTCAATTTTAATTGAAGGTTTAAAATGATAAAGGGCTCTTCGGAGCCCTTTATCATTTGAGAACAAAATGAATCAATACCCCCTTTTTATTATATGAGAGGCCTCTTTGGCAAAGTATGTGAAAATAATATCGGCTCCCGCACGCTTCATAGAGAGCAACATCTCCATCATGATTCTTTCTCCATCAATCCAACCTTTTTCCGAAGCTGCTTTTACCATAGAATATTCACCGGAAACATTATAAACCGCAAGTGGTAAGTCAATAAAATTTCGTACTTGACTTACAATATCAAGATATGATAAACCCGGTTTTATCAAGATAATATCAGCACCTTCTTGAAGATCGAGAGATACTTCACGAAGAGCTTCGCGAGAATTTGCAGGGTTCATTTGATAGGTTTTTTTATCACCAAATTTTGGGGAGGAATTTAGTGCATCACGAAAAGGTCCATAAAAGGAAGAGGCATACTTTGCGGAATATGCAACAATACCTGTTTGAGAAAACCCGTAAGAATCTAAGGTGTCCCTTATCGCTTTTACGCGGCCATCCATCATGTCACTTGGAGCAACAAAATCTGCCCCAGCATCTGCATGTGAAAGCGCCATCTTACACAAAACGCTAACGGTTTCATCATTGAGTATTTCACCGTTTTTAACAATACCATCATGCCCGTGTTCGGTAAAAGGGTCTAATGCGACGTCTGTCATGATACAGAGTTCGGGGAAATGCTTTTTAAATTCTTTGATCGAACGTTGAAGGATTCCGTTAGGGTCTAAAGCAGTGTGCCCATCATCAGACTTAGCGTTCGGAATCCCAAAGAGATCGACTGCACAGATACCCAAATTCAATAATTCTTCAATTTCAAAAAGTGCTGTATCAATTGAGAATCTAAAAATACCGGGCATAGACTTTACGGGGTTCTTGATCTTACTACCTTCTTCAAGAAATAGTGGAAAAACGAAATTAGAAGGGTGTAACCGATTTTCTTGAACAAGTTGTCTAATTTGGAACGATTTTCTTAACCTGCGCGGCCTTATAGAGATCTTAAATGAACTATCCATTAAAGGTTTTCTTCTTTCTTTACAATTTTGCTGTCAATTTCTTGAAAATCTACTTCTTTAACTGAGTCTATATTTTGCTTTTTGGGGGGAGTGTTTTGTGTCTTAACCTTACTGACTGAAATATGGAAACCTCCCCTTAACGCAGACAATAACAGTCTGAAGAAAAAGAAGAAGACAAAACCGAGAACCAAAAAAACAATGAATCGAAGCATAAATATTACAAAAGATTAAAACGAGCCCCTGTCAGGATTATAATACTCTGTGCCTGTGTAGTGTTTTTTGAAAATTAAATCAAAGACATAATTAAAATCTTTTTCGTTATCAGAAAAGTCAATATCGGTAACATTAATGATAAGCAGAGGCGTTTTCTTATATCGAAAGAAAAAATAATTATAGGAATCATGTAACTCACGAATGTATTCTTCTTCAATTCTTTTTTCCATTAAACGGCTACGTTTACGAATGTTTTTCATGAGCCTTTCTGGTGATGCCTGTAAATAAACAACCAAATCGGGTTGAGTAATGGTTTTATCCATAAAGTTTACGATTGTATCATACAAATGGAGTTCATCTTCTTGGAGATTAAGGTAGGCGAATATTTTATCCTTATCGAAGATATAATCAGAAATGAGGTACTCAAAAAACAAATCATAATTACGGAGGTTTTGTTGTTGTTTGTATCGGCTTGTTAGAAATGCCATTTGAGTTTGAAAGGCAAATCTTTTCCGATCTTCATAAAAGCGTTCCAAAAAGGGGTTATCTTCAAACTCTTCGAGAACGATTCTGCAATTCCCCAACTTTTGTCCTAAACGATTGACAAGAGTTGTTTTCCCAACACCGATAACGCCTTCGATTGCGACATACTTTGGTGAATTGACAAAACTCATAGGTGAGAGTAAAAATTAAGTTTTAAGTTCACGTCGAAGTTTTTCTTTTAACTCAAGTTCATAAACATGATACTTAAAAGCCATTCTCCCGTTAATAAACACCACTGGGATTTTTGATCCGAACTCTTGAATTAGGTGATGATCTTCTTGAATTTTAATCTCTCTAAAAGAAAAGGGGATACTCTTTTGGGTTTGAAGCAAGACTTCCTTGGCTTCATCACAGAGGCAGCATCCATCTTTTGAATACAACTCAACTAGTACTGTCATGAATAGTCATTAATTCTTTTTTGCAACTTTCTTTTTTACAGGATCCGGTAAAGATTCCCAATGAGGTCTTTTACTAACAATGAATAGCATCCCTAACCCAGAAAGAAACAGACCAATTGAAATCACTTGTGCTTGAGTAAATCCAAATAAAAAAAGATCGTTGAGGCGAATGAACTCAATGAAAAATCTTGCAGCAGCTTGCAAGATAAGGTAAATCGCAAATAATTTTCCGGCAGGTGAAGAAGCTGTTCTTATTAACCAAAGAAATCCGAAAATACCAAGAGAATAAAAGAATTCATAAATAGGAGTTGGATGAACAGGAATATCTTTTGGGATGGGTTCCTTTGGATAAAGTTCAGCAAAACGCTGAGCTAACTCTAAATTAACAGACGAAAGCGTGGAGATAATTCCATTAGGGAAAGTCATCCCGAATTGAGAAAGTGTAGGGTCTCCATAACATCCATCACCAGCAAGCAAACAACCAATTCTTCCAATTCCGTAAGCAATCATTAATGAAGGTGCAGCAGCATCAAAAAATGGGAGCAAGGGAATGTTGTTTTTTTTAAGATAATACACATTGCCTGAAATCGCCAAGATAAGGCCCCCGTAGAATGTTAGCCCTGACGCATTAAATATCATTTCAAAAGGGTTATCTAAAAAAAGAGAAAAGTTTTCAAAAAGATGAAATAGTTTTGACCCTAAAATTCCTAAGAAAATCGATATCAAGGTTACCGTTGAACCCGCTTCAATGGGAAGTTTCTTTCTTTCTAACTCCTTTTCTAATAGAAAACTTGCGGTCAGAAAAGCCAAAACAAGCATCGCACCAAAACTATTAAGCGTGATTGGTCCAAACTTATATATTACCGGATACATGTTTCAAACGTCTGGTTATAATAACGGATAAAAATTTTAAGCTAACTTTAGTTTTTCATAAATAGCTTCAAATGTCAGAGCTTCTTGATTGGATGTAGCAAGGTTTTTGAACTGGAAGATGTTTTCATTTAACTCTTTTTCACCAACAATTAGCGCGTATTTAGCACCGATGCGTGAAGCTTCTCGAAATTGCGCTTTTAGGCTTCTTTTCAAAAGGTCGGTTTCGGCAAATATATTTTGTTGACGCAAAAAATTTGTTGTTTTTACAACCCAAGGTCTTGCAGATTCAGATTGTGCAACAAGAAAAACATCGACTCTTTTTGTAAGATCAGAAGGAAATCGACCATTTTTTTCAAGAGCGATTAATAGACGTTCAACGCCCGAAGCAAATCCAACAGCGGGAATTTCTTTTTCAGAACCGAGAACAGTCGAGAGCCCGTCATAACGCCCGCCACCGCCCAAAGCATCTTGCGATCCTAAATCAGTACTGCTTAGTTCAAAGGCCGTACGAGAATAGTAGTCTAGGCCACGAACGAGTGTAAAATCTTCAACAAAAGCGATACCAAACGCTTCTAAATAACCCTTAAACAAATTAAAATGCTCTTTCGATAAAGAATCAAGATAATCAGTGATTTTAGGAGCAGATTGAATCAAATGAGTTAAATCAGGATTCTTTGAATCAAGAATTCTTAAGGGGTTTTTTTCTAATCGAACCTTAGAAACATCATCAAGCATTGATTCAAAAGGCTTAAAATATTCTTGAAGAATATTACGGTAGGTTATTCTTGTTTCTGTATTGCCAAGGCTGTTGATTCTCAAGCTAAAATTTTTTAAGCCAAATCGTTGATAAATCGTCATCATTAATGAAACGATTTCAGCATCGGCTTCAGGTTCAGTGCTGCCAAGGCACTCTGCACCAAATTGCCAGAATTGTCGTTGTCTTCCTGCCTGAGGGCGTTCTTTTCGGAAGAGCTCGGAGAAATAATAAAATTTTTGGGTAGGTGAATGACCAAGAAAATTATGTTCAATTGCGGCTCTCATAACACCAGCCGTCATTTCTGGTCTTAAGGTTAAAGAGTCGTGGTTGTTCGGATCGGGTTGAAAAGAATACATTTCCTTACCGACAATATCGGTTGTTTCTCCGATTCCTCTTGCAAAAAGTGAAGTATCCTCAAATACTGGTGTTCGGATTTCTTGATAACCAAAGGTATCAAAAACATCGCGTATGGTCTTTTCGGCGAATTGCCAGCGGTAGATTTCAGGGGCAAAAACATCTTTTGTCCCTTTGATTGATTTTAGTTTTGACATATGCGATGGGACTAAAATTCGGGGAGAACTTTTTCTTTCTCGGTTAAAATAAAGAGAATATCTTCGATTGATTGAGCTGAACTTAAGCGAAGTCGCATTTCAGGCTGCTGGACTGTTTTGGCGATTTGACTCAGAAATTTTAAGTGAAGGATTGCTAAGTTTTCAGGAACTGCTAAGAGAAAAACAATTTTAACGGGTTCGTTATCGCTTGACCCATAATCGATTGGTTTACTAAGAATTGAGAGTGCGACAACTGGCGCTGTAACTGCCTTTGTTTTTGCATGAGGTAATGCAACGCCATTTCCAATACCAGTAGGTGCATCCTTTTCTCGTTTCAAAACATCAAATCTTAGCTTTGTTTTGTCTGTCACTGATTGATTTGATGAAATCAATGTCAGCATCTTCTCCAGCAAATCGTTTTTGGAGCGAACATCAAGCCCTAATGAAATGAATTCGGGTGTAATAAAGTCAGTCAATCTCATGAAAAAAAAGTCAAAGTGGTATCGATTTTTGGCTTTAAAACTGCCGTAGTCAAGAGAAAAGTGAATATAAGCAAGCGTCGGAATTCAACGATGAAAAAGACAAAAAAGATTGGCGTCTTACAAAAAATTCTGCAAGGCGTGACCTGTAAAGTGAGAAAAATTGTATTTTGAAAAAAAGAAAATCACCAAATGAAAATGGAAACAGAATTTCTTTCAGCCTACGAAAAAGCGACCGAATCAGGCGTCTTAGATCCCCGATGCATCCCTCAACACCTTGGCACAGATGTTCCGATTGGAGAGGAAATCAAGACGCCAAATTATACCGAATCTGAGCATTTGACTTGGAAATCGCTTTATCAGAGACAAGAAAAAATATTACCTCATCGAGCGTGTGATGCCTTCTTGAATGGCGTTCACACCCTTGAGATGTCATCAGAATCCATTCCTTCACTTCGTGAACTCTCACGAAAATTAGATTCTATGACCGGTTGGAAAGTTGCCCGTGTTCCGGGCCTTCTTCATGAGAAAGATTTTTTTGAGTTGCTTTCAGAAAGAATTTTCCCATCAACAGACTATATCCGTGGAGACAATGAATTGAAATACACTCCCGCACCTGATTGCTTTCACGATATTTTTGGCCACATGCCAATGCTGACTAATCCCGATTTTGCGGATTTTTATCAACATTTTGGAAAAGTAGCGCTTCATGCTATGGGGCATCAACGGGTGGCTTTAGAGCGTTTGCATTGGTTTACCGTCGAATTTGGGTTGATTCGATCTGAAAATGGTCTGAGAATATTTGGTTCGGGAATTCTTTCTTCTGCTGAGGAAGTCGAGCATTCACTTTCAAATTCTGTCATCGTAAAGCCATTTGAAACAAAGGGGATAACTTCCCAAGACTATGATGTTTGGCATTTACAGCCCATTTTGTTTGCTATTGATTCATTTGAACAATTAAAGCAAGGTTTTCAGAATTGGGCGTTTAACGAGAAACTATAAGTGTTATTGAGGTAATGTCAATTTTGATTTTGTAGTATCGGTATAGACTCTATTTTTAACCTCGTTCAGTCGAAGATATTTAGAGCGAAGTCTTGATAAATCTTCACTAAATTTACTGTTAAATCGTGGAAGATTATTTTTTCCATCGAGTTTATCTCCCAGAAAAACAAATGAATCGTTTGACATATTATACACCAAGTCATTCTCAAAAATATAGAGAAAGATTAGCGGAGCACTTTCCGGGGTTGTTTTTTCAATCGCCTCGGTAACTTTTTGAGCGCTTGAATAAGTAAGATTCGGGGCAGTAAGGAGAGCCGTTAGAAGTGCGCTTTTGAATTGAGGTGTTTGAACTTCGTCGGCTTGAAGTCCAAGTTTTTCTCGAACCCAATTTCTCTTCAGTGCAATACTGAGATATTCATCAATCGGTAATCCAAAAAGGTGGCGTCTAAACGTTACCAAAGCTTCCAAAACGGTGAAGTCTTGATTCGTTTTAAGCTTCGTTGAATCAGCTAAATGAACAAATCGGTTGATATCATCAACGAGTGAACAGCCAGTGATAAGCAATTTAGAAATTCTGAATTCGTCCGTTGTGAAATATCCATCGGCTAAAAAACCTTCAATCTTTTCTACAGAGCTTTCTGCTTCTCGATTGAGAATTAGAGCACGATATTCTTCGGGAGTGAATTTTGGCATCACATAGGCGGGTCTCAAATAGGTATAGAGAATTAAAGCAATAACGAATGCAATAGGAATCCCTAATGAGGTGAGCTTAGATTTTTTCCAAAAAAAAATAGAAACGCCAATCATGACGAGGAGAAAAAGTAAAATCAAGGAGACCGAAAAAAAAGAAAGCGAATAGTTTAGCATTGATGATCAATAAATTCAATTTATTATTGGGGGGCAAAGATAGAGAATCTAAATGTAAAAAGGAATTTAGTTGGTGGAAGAAAATCAAAAGGGAAATTTATTAGTATTCAAAGATGAGCTAAGAAGGG
The DNA here is from genome assembly GCA_033763895.1 of Chloroherpetonaceae bacterium. Classification (NCBI taxonomy): domain Bacteria; kingdom Pseudomonadati; phylum Chlorobiota; class Chlorobiia; order Chlorobiales; family Chloroherpetonaceae; species Chloroherpetonaceae bacterium. The sequence goes on from JANRJQ010000003.1 coordinate 63,392, forward strand.
GAATAGAGGAATTTAACCGACAAGACTTTTTTGAGGCTCATGACACATTCGAAGAAATTTGGCAAAAGGTATCGGGTTATGATAAACTCTTTTTGCACGGATTGTTAAATCATACCATCGGATTTTATCACTTTTCATTTGGAAGATGGAAAGGCGCTGTAAGTCAGTTTGAAAAAGGATTGGAAAAGTGGGAATTCATGCTGGGGTCATACAAAGGTTTTCAGGTACTATCAATTAATCAGTTAATCCTAAATGAATTTTTGCCTTTAGCAAAGGAATATGAGGAAAAGCAAACTTCAATTCAAGAATTAAAAGACTCAAATCAAACTTTTCATTTTCCGAATGTGAGCATTCCTCAATGGATTTTAGAAGAAAACGAAGAACATTTAATAAAAGTGAATCAAACTCAATTACAATCGGATGAGGAACTTGCCTCTCTTTGGTATAGGATATCCCAAGAACGCGTTGAAAAGGAAGAATTTCAAAAGATTGTTTTTGATCTCAAATTAAAAATAGACCTTTTGAATGAAGAGCATATAAAGGATGTCAAACGAAAAAAACTTTGGTTCTTCTCGTTCCTTCTATCTGTCTTTATAATATTAATGTTAATCCTCAAGTTCCTTTTATAGGAAACAAAGATTTTCAATCACTATTCTGTATCTTTGTGGCTATTCAGAAAAACGAAAAACAATATCTATGACTTCAATTTTGAACTTCACCATTTTCTTTGCTTTTTCTCCAAACAATCCTAACGATACCGGATCAACTTTTATAAATCTCTTGATGCCGCTATTGCTGATTGTGGTGTTCTATTTCTTTTTAATTCGACCTCAGCAAAAAAAACAGAAGGAACGTGAAAAAACGCTTGATTCTTTGAAAAAGGGAGATAAAGTGGTGACAATTGGAGGATTACACGGTAAGGTCGTTGGGATTAACCCAGAAAAGAAAACCGTTATGATCGATGCCGGTGATGTAAAACTGACGTTCGACCGCTCTGCAATTGCAACCATAGAGGGAGTAGCAGATGGAAAGAGTGAGACGGCCGAAAAGCTTGAAAGTGCTTCTTAGTGATTTTGGCCGCGAAAGCGGCCTTTTTTTTGACACATTATTCGCTGAACACAATGAAAATTAAAGCCCAACTTGTTTTAGAAAACGGTGAAGTTTTTGCAGGCTATGCTTTTGGGAATACCAATGGAATGGCAAAAGGTGAAGTTGTTTTTAATACCTCAATGACCGGTTATCAAGAGATCTTAACCGATCCATCTTATTTTGGACAAATTGTGGTAATGACTTACCCATTGATTGGTAATTATGGTACAAACCAAAGAGATCGAGAGTCAGAAAAGGTTTGGGCATCAGGAATCATTGTGCGTGAGAACTCACCAATCGCGAGTAATTTTGAATCAGAAAAGAGTTTAGATGATTATCTCAATACTGAAGGCGTGACAGGGTTTTACGGCATCGATACGAGGAAATTGGTCAGGATGTTGAGGAATGAAGGCGCAATGCGAGGCATTATCTCAACTTCACATGAAACTCAAAGCATATTGGAAGAGGTTAAAAGTATTCCATTGATGAATGGTTTGGATTTGGCCAAGGTCGTTACGAATCAAAAGGTAAGAAAAGTTGGAGGGGAAGATTCAAACGCGTTTCATGTTGTGGCTTATGATTTTGGAATCAAGGAAAACATCCTTCGAATGCTCTCAAATTCAGGTTGCAATGTAACGGTAGTGCCTGCTCAAACAACCGCAGAAGAGGTAATAGACTTGAACCCAGATGGTGTTTTTTTATCGAATGGCCCCGGCGATCCCGAACCGGTGAGTTATGCAATCGACGCGATTCAAAAACTATCAGATCGAAAATTTGCCGGCAGGGAAATTCCAATATTTGGAATTTGCTTAGGCCATCAATTGCTTTCCTTGGCTTTTGGAGCAAAAACTTACAAATTAAAATTCGGGCATCACGGTGGAAATCACCCGGTGAAGAATTTGAAGACCGGTCGAATTGAAATTACCGCTCAGAATCACGGCTTTGCGGTTGATCCAAAAAAATTGCCAAAAAATTTAGAGTTAACACATATTAATTTGTACGATCAAACAGTTGAGGGTGTCAGACACAAAACCTTGCCCATTTTTAGTGTTCAATACCATCCTGAAGCTTCACCGGGGCCTCATGATTCCCATTATTTGTTTGAAGAATTTACGAGTGAAATGAGAAAACGAAATTCAAAGAAAATCGTTTGAGAAGGAATTACAAAGCGAAAGAGATTGGAAATGAAAAAGAAAGTTGTGGTTGGAATGTCTGGTGGGGTTGATTCCTCCGTTGCAGCGTGTTTGCTCAAGGAACAAGGGTTTGATGTCATTGGTATTACGATGAAAACTTGGGATTATGATATGGCAGGGCTCGGCAAAAGCAATAAGAAGGAAACAGGTTGCTGCTCGCTTGAATCCATAAATGATGCGAGAAGCGTTGCTGTGGCTAACGGTTTTTTGCACTACACAATTGACTTTCGTGAAGACTTTGGTGGGGCTGTTATTGACTACTTTAAAGAAGAGTATTTACACGGCAGAACACCAAATCCGTGCGTAATGTGCAATACAAAAGTCAAGTGGGATTCGCTTCTCGAACGCGCAAAGTTATTAGGTGCCGACTATATCGCAACAGGTCATTATGCGAGAGTAGTATTTAACAATGGAAGATATCAACTGCTTAAAGGAAAAGACGAGAAGAAAGATCAAAGTTATGTGCTGTGGGGAATTTCTCAAGAAGCATTGGCACAAACCCTTTTTCCACTTTCTGAATTGACAAAACCTGAAGTAAGAGATTTGGCAAGGCGATATGGACTTAAGGTGGCTGATAAGGGTGAAAGTTATGAGATTTGTTTTATACCCGATAATGATTACGAGCGGTTTCTCAAAGAAACGATTCCCGCATTGGAAAAGGACGTTTCGGGTGGGAAAATACGTGATGAAGCCGGTGAAGAATTGGGAGAGCATCGTGGCTACCCATTTTACACCATAGGGCAAAGAAAAGGATTGGGAATATCAACACCCGAACCCGTTTATGTAACTGAAATCGATTACCTTTCCAATACGATTAAGGTTGGGAGTGAAGATAAACTTATGCATCGTGGGCTTTATGCAAATCAATTAAATTGGATTGGGATTGAGCCATTTGGCGGCGAAAAAAACGAGGTGCGATGTTTCGCAAAAATTCGATACAAAGATGTTCCTGAGCCTTGCACGATTCGGAGATGGAGTGAAAACCCAAATTTAGCAGAAGTGCTTTTTGACAAGCCAAAACGAGCCATTACACCCGGGCAAGCAGTCGTTTTTTATAATAATATTGAAGTTCTTGGGGGCGGTTTTATTCATAGTGTTATAAAAGATTAAGTATTTTTTTGCTGGGTGATGTCAGTCAATTATATTTGCGACCCGTTTATGAAAGCGGAATTCGATTGGATGTTAGAATTGTATTGATGAATCGTCAAAATGCGAGTGTGGCGGAACTGGCAGACGCGCGGGTCTTAGAAGCCCGTACCGCAAGGTGTGTGGGTTCAAGTCCCTCCGCTCGCACATAAGTTAAGATTAGATGAGTGGAATAGCTCATTATGCCGAAGTGGCGGAACTGGCAGACGCGCTGGACTCAAAATCCAGTATCTCTAAAAAGATGTGTGGGTTCGATTCCCTCCTTCGGCACAATACCCCATAAAATCGAATGGGTTAATTGAAAAAAGGATACCTAAATTGTTTTTTCCGCTATTGGATATTCGACCGTGATTTCTTCCCCAGTGATTGCATCAAAGTAAATGGTTGCGAGGGGCTTCGATAATCCAAGTTCGATGTTGAATTGATAAGCGAGGTGAACGATACACCTTTTCAATTTTCGATCAATCACCGCCCCAGAGTTATCATAAACATCTTCCAAAAACTTTTCCTCAAAAACACAAGTCTTTGCAAAGCGAATTACATCGGGTGACTCAACAAGATATTTGATTTTACGACCTTCGAGAGAGACTCGAAAGGATCGTCCAATTAATCGTTTATATATTTTTTCCTTTTCAAAACTGCCAGAATCAGGTAAGGTATTTACTTTTCTTGTGAGAGTAGTGACTAAAACCGAGATCTCGCCCTTTTTCGAAATCACGAATTCAATCATGCTGCGGGTTGAGCCGCTAGTGTGATGTTTTCCGTAGGTAGCCCGTTGAAAGATGATATTGTAGAAGGTGCCGTAGTCGGTAAGCGAATAAAGTATAAGTTCGGAGGGCGTTGAATGAAAAATTTCATTGTTGTCTAAAAGAAATTTTTTCAAAGATTCAAGGAAAACCGTTTGCGTATCAACCGGCAGAGGCTTTTGAGGAAAATTCAAGGATATTTTGATTGGTTTTTCTGCGTAAGTCAACTGAGTTATTGCGCACGCTATGGGGTCGAGCCGTTCGTTTTGATACTTGAAGTGGTATTTCGATTTAAACCTTGAAAAGTTTTCTAAAAAACTTGAATAGTCTTTCTTGTCAAAGTTGATGACGGGAGGATATCCTACTGTTTGAGCGGAAATTGAGGAAATAAAAAAGAGCGCAAACAGAGGATAAAGCCTCATAGTCTTATAAAAGTTAGGGGTGCATGTTTTGCGCATAAATTTTAAATAAGGATTGGCTCGAGACTTTGTAATAAAGATTGAAAAAATTTCTTTCCACCGGTAGAGCCTAAGCGAGGTTCTGCAGCTCTTTCGGGGTGAGGCATTAAGCCAACGACATTTCTCTGTTTATTTGTGATACCCGCGATATTAAGCAAGGATCCATTAGGGTTGGCGTGATCTCCAACAATTCCATTTAGATCGCAATATTGAAAAAGGATGCGATCTTCATCTTGAAGTGATTTAAGAGTGTCTTCGGAAGCAAAAAAATTGCCTTCGCCGTGTGCAATAGGGATTTTGATAATTTCATCTTTTTGATATTGAGCGGTCACAAAACAATTTTGAGTAACAACTTTTAGATGAACGAAACGGCAAACAAATCGCCGAGACGCATTGCGCATCAATGCTCCATCTAAAAGACCCGCTTCAGTGAGAATTTGAAACCCATTGCAAATCCCAATGACCGGGCGGCCTTCGTTTGAAAATCGAAAAACCTCTTCCATTACCGGTGAAAACTTTGCTATCGCACCGGTTCGTAAGTAATCGCCATAAGAAAACCCTCCCGGGAGAATGATTGCATCACAATTTTGGAGATTCCGCTCTTTATGCCAAAGCATAACGGCCTCGGTATTTTGAAATGAATTAATAACTGAAACTGCGTCATGATCGCAGTTTGATCCGGGGAAAACGATAACACCAATTTTATTTCTTTTCTGCATGTTTGGTTAAGGTTTATCTAAAATAGGTCATTCCATTTTGTTTTCATCCACGATTCAAAAATATCCTTTTGCTCTGCAGTGGCATCTTCATTTTTTTGAACCAAATATCGCTTCGATGCTGAAAGAGTGACAGGGATCTGAAGGAGTTTTTTATTTCGAATCACAGAGAAATTGATGGTGGTATCTTTTGCTGAAAATGAAAACCTTTCAAGAGCCATCGTTAAGGATTCTTTGAGTAAGGATTCGTTACCAACGGCAATAATTAAATCATTTTGATCAAGCCCCGCTTTGAAAGCCGGAGATTCAGGAATGATTGAAGTGATGAGTTGAAAATCGGATGAAGCTACAACACTGACACCGATGTAGGGTGAATTAGAATCATCTTCCAATAAATCTAATCCTGCAAATGAGAGTGATTCTTTGAAAGGTAATTCTTCTGTTCCATAAACATATTTTTCAAAAAACTCGGATAGCTTTGATCCGGCCACTCGTTCACATGTTGTTTCAAAGTCCTTTGCAGAAAAGCCTTTGGCGGCTTTTCCAAAACGAGAATTCATTTCTCGCATGACATCATCAAGCGATTTTTTGTTTTTCGTTTTATTTCGAATTTCGAGATCAAGAATAAGTCCGATAAGTTCGCCTTTGCTGTAAAAATTAACGGTACTGTTCGCTCGGCCTGCGCCGTAACCTGAGAGCCAAGCATCAAAAGAAGCAAGTGCAACGGATTGTACTTTTCTGCCGTAAGTATTTTGCATCGCCGTGATATCGTTGCCTAAGTTGCGAATGTAATCGCGCGCAGTCCAAACACCACTTCGAACCAAAGTCAAATCGCCGTAATAACTTGTGAATCCTTCACTGACATAGAGCATTGGCGTATATCCTTCAGTGGTATAATCGTAGGGAAAATATTCCTTGGGAATAATTCGCTTGATATTCCAAACATGAAAAAATTCGTGCGAGCTCACTGAAAGGAAAGAGGAATATCGAGAATCCATTTCATACGAAGCCCCCACGACAATGGATGTAGAGTTTTTATGTTCCACGCCGTGAGAATATCGAATTGGCAGTACATGATAAATGAAAATATATTCCTTAAAAGGAACATCATTCATTAAGGTAAACTGTTCTTCTACGAACTTTGAAACATCGCGAACAATATTTTTTTCGTTAAAGCGTCCAAGGCCAATACCTTCTGCATTTTGAAAGCACATTCTAATCAAAGCGCCTTTGACGGTTGCTTGAAATTCAACCATTGTTGGGCTTGCAAGTGTTGGCGAGTCGATTAAGTCGTCATAGGTTTCAGCGGTAAAAAGGCGAGGGTCTGAGGTTTTGGTGAGCTGTGTTGCAATTTTCCACCCGTTTGGATAGTCCACAAAAAGAGAGACCGGTTTGAAGCGAGATTCTTTCGTGAACATGAAGAGATTTGAGCCATTAAAGTACATTTCTTCGCGGCCGACATAAGAATTTCCGGCATCAATGGCAGCGCCTGCAAAATATTTATAGCGAACGACGATTTCCTTGGCGCCATTGGCATTTACTCTCCAAGTTTGTTTATCTATTTTTTTGAATTCAAGTGACTTACCGGCGGAGGTTGCTAGAAACTCTTGAACATTTGCGGCATAGTTTTGGATTTGATAACGGCCGGGTCTCCAAGCCGGTAAGATGAAATCGATTTCGTCTTGCTTTTTTGAATTTTGAAGCGTTATCGTGATTTGATAGGTATGCAAATTTGGCGCTAAGGAAGCGATGTGATAGGCGGCTTCAGTTTTAGTTGGCTGTTCCTGACGGGCGTTAGTAGGCTTTTTTGGCATTGAAGCAAAACATTCTTGATGAAATGAAATGATGACAAGAAATAAAACAGGCACAAAATTAAAAGTCGATAATCTTGTTACTTGATGGGAACAAAAACGAAGTTGTTTCATTGATAGGACGATTTAAGTTGAAATGATCTCGTTGCGAAATGAATCGGCTAAAGTATCGGCAATGCTTTTGGTTTTTGCTTCTGCATAAATTCGTATGATTGGCTCAGTATTGGACTTTCGTAGATGAACCCACTTATCTGGGAAATCAATTTTTACGCCATCTTCAGTGGATACAGTGTTTTCTGAAACCGTTTGATACTTGTTGGCGATTCGATCTAAAACTGAATCAATTTGAATTTCTTGATTTAATTTTACTTTTTGTTTCGCCATTTCATAATGTGGAAGCGACTTCTTAAAATCAGAAACCCTCGCAGTAGGGTATTGACTTAAGAATTCATCAAAGGAAGCAAGGAAGAGTACAATTCCAACTAAAGCATCTCTTCCATAATGGCAATCCGGAAGAATTACCCCGCCATTCCCTTCTCCCCCAATAACGGCATTTACCGCTTTCATTTTTTCGATGACATGTGCTTCGCCGACTTTAGAAGCGAAATATGGCACTTCATGTTTAAGAGCAATGTCTTTCAGTGCGCGGCTGCTTGAAAGGTTACTGACGACTGGCCCACGATGATGTTTAAGCCAAAAATTAGCCGCGGCGACCAAAGAATACTCTTCACCAAACAAACTTCCATCTTCAGAGATAAAGCAAACGCGATCAACATCGGGGTCAACGACGATTCCAAAATCGCATTGATGATAGGCTGTAAGCCCTTGTGTTTCTATAAGATTTTCTTCGATTGGTTCTGGATTTCTGGGAAAAATTCCCGTGGGCTTGCAACTAATTTCAACAAGATTATCGAAACCTAAAGCGCGACAAAGGGATGGAATTATTTTAGATCCCGCGCCATTAACAGCGTCAATTAAGATTTTAAAGTTTCGCTTCGCAAGTTTTGTGGTATCAACGGAAGGAATTGAAAGAACTTTACGAATGTGGAAGTCATTGATTTCATCTCGCGGAACGGTCATTCCAAATTGATTCCATTGGGCAAGATGAAATTTTTTAGAATGATAAATTGATAAAAGGCGGTTGCTTTCATCCGCTGTTAAGAATTCGCCTAATTCATTGAGTAACTTTAAGGCGTTCCATTCCAAGGGATTATGAGATGCTGAAAGAATAATTCCTCCCGCTGCTTTTTCATCAAGCACAGCAAGTTCAACGCTTGGGGTTGTGGCAACACCGAGATTAATCACATTACAACCGGATTGAACCAAGGTACTTTGAACAAACTCCATTAAAGTTATTCCACTTGGGCGGGTGTCCCTCCCTAACACAACCAACGGAGACTTTGAATCTGAATTTTCTGAGCGCTTATGTCTTAAAAGTGTTGCGTAAGCTTGAGTAAAATCTGAAATAACATTTGGTGTTAAGCTTTCTCCGATGATTCCTCGAATGCCGGAGATACTGACCATTAAACTCATTATGGTTGTTAAGATTGAAGTGTTATTGTTTGTCCAAGTCTTGAAGAAAGGAGTTCATTAAGAAAAAGGAGTAAATCTTTTTTTTCTTTTTCAGATATCCACCGCTGCTCGCCTTGTTTTTCTACCAAGTTAAATCGCCAGCCATTAAGGGGTTCTGCAAGCCAGATTTGCTCGGTGGCACTTTGGCGACTAAGAATGAACTTTGAACCATCCGGTGTTTCGATCGTCAGTTTTCCATCTCCTGAATCGATTTCAAGCTCTTCATATTTTTCAAGTTGCTTTTCAATTGAGGCAAATTGTTTGTCAATCAAAATTAAAACGGATTCTGGCATTTGTATGATTTAGAAACATAGGTGTGGTGTCTTCAATTTAAGGAACCACACGTTTAAGCTTAATAATTAAGATTGTAAAAATAGAGATTAACAAGGTATTTTTCGGGCTAACTTTTGAAATTTACTTTAATGCCACTACCGAATTTTAACAACACTGAAATCGCTTTTAAAAATAAAAGCGATCGCGATCTTCAATTTATTTCGCTACTCTTTCGGTTTATGAATAACCAACGCATTACCGATTTAGGAACTGCGATTACCGATTGGCTCATTCGAAAAAATCTCCCTTTTTCAGAATCCTTAATCAAATCAACTCTTTTTAGGCATTTCTGCGGCGGCGAAACACTCGAAGAATCAAAACAATGTATTGAAGAGCTAGCAGCTTTCGGAATCGATACCATTCTGGATTACAGCGTAGAGGGTGAAAATGATGAAGCGGCTTTTGAAGCAGCATGTCAGAAAATTGAAGAAACCATTGCGCTTTCAATTGAATCCGAAAATATTCCTTTTGCTGTTTTTAAAACGACTGGGATTGCGCGCTTTGAACTTCTTGAAAAAATCAGTGCGAATCAAACACTTTCGGAAGATGAGGTGAAAGCGTTAAATCGGGTAAAACAACGATTTACAAAACTCTGTCAAAAAGCCTTTGATTGCCGAGTGCCTGTGATGATCGATGCAGAAGAGAGTTGGATTCAAAAGGCAATTGACGACTTGGTGTATGAGGCGATGCAAAAATTTAACCGAGATAAAGCGGTTATTTATAATACCATTCAGCTTTACCGAAAGGATCGTTTGAGTTATTTGCAGCAACTTTTTGAAAAAACTAAAAATGACGGTCTATTTTTAGGCGTGAAACTTGTTCGTGGGGCTTATATGGAAAGGGAGCGTGAAAGAGCCGCTCAATTCGGGTATCCTTCGCCAATTCATGACACGAAAGAAGAAACGGATCTTGCGTTTGATGAAGCTTTGAGATTTGTAATGAATAATACCGATCGAATAAAAATCTGTTGCGGAACACATAACGAAAAAAGTAATCTACTTTTATCAGAACTCATTGAAAAGAGCAAGACGATTGAATTGAAGGATGAAATCTATTTTTCACAACTATATGGAATGGGAGATCATATCAGTTATAACTTGGCTAAAAGTGGATTTAAGGTTGCGAAGTACGTTCCTTATGGTCCGGTAAAATCAGTTCTACCTTATTTATTCCGGAGAGCAAAGGAAAATACGGCGATGGCAGGGCATGTCAGTCGGGAGCTGCACTTGATTCTTTCAGAAGAAAAGAGAAGAAAGGAAATTTAAATGAATCGTATTTCAACTAGTGTGTGGGTTGGTTTGATTTTCTCCATTTTCATTCTCTATACAATCTCAATTTCGTTTGTTCCCGGATATTCCTCAAATGCTGCTCCTATTTCGCGAACATCAATGATGTCACAACCGACCTATTCAAAAAATGGAATGGTTGTTTCTTCACACCCAATCGCCTCGAAAGTAGGGGTTGAAATTTTGCAGAAAGGTGGAAATGCGATTGATGCAGCGGTTGCGACTGAGTTTGCGCTTGCAGTGGTATTTCCAAGCGCTGGGAACATTGGCGGAGGCGGGTTTTTATTGGTGAGGCAGAAGAATGGGGAAGTCGCGGCGTTGGATTATCGTGAAAAGGCTCCTATTCGTGCAACCCGTGATATGTTTCTAGATAGTTTAGGAAATGTAAATATTGAAAATGCAAGATTTGGGGCGCTTTCGGTTGGTGTGCCCGGAACAGTTGCCGGTATGGTCGAATTGAACCGAAGATACGGAAAACTTCCTTTCGCGAAACTCTTACAACCGGCAATTGAACTTGCTGAAAAGGGATTTGTGCTTTCTTATGAAGATGCTGATCTCCTGAATCGGCATTTAGTTCGATTTTCAAAGTATGCCTCGACACGAGAGTACTTTGTTCGATCGAAGCCGTGGGAAATGGGCGATCTTCTTGTCCAAAAAGATTTAGCACAAACGCTGAAATTGATTGCAAAAAAAGGGAGAGATGGATTTTATAAGGGACGTGTTGCTGATTTGATCGTGGAAGAAATGAAACGAAGTAATGGCATCATTTCTCATCTCGATTTAGAACAGTATCAGCCACAGTGGCGAATTCCCCTAAAATCAAATTATCGTGGATTTACTGTGTATGCAATGCCCCCGCCAAGTTCCGGAGGTGTTATCTTACTTTCTCTCTTAAAAATGATTGAGCCATACCCGATCAAAGAATATGGATACAATAGTTCAAAGTCGATTCATCTTTTTTCCGAGGCAATGAAACGCGTTTATGCAGATCGTGCAGAATATTTAGGAGATCCTGACTTTGTTCAAGTTCCGATTGATGCACTGCTTAACCCAAAGTATTTGTTGAAGAGGATGTCAACATATGATTCTACAAAAGCGTCACCTTCCGAAAATATCAAATATGGAAAGATTGAAAGCGAACCCACAGAAACAACGCATTATTCAGTAATTGATTCTGAGGGAAATGCAGTTTCTGCGACTACAACTCTCAATGGATCTTTTGGCTCAAATTTAGTAGTCGGAGGGGCAGGCTTCTTCTTAAATAATGAAATGGATGATTTTAGTGCTAAAGCTGGTGCGCCAAATCTATATCAAGTGGTTGGATCGTCTGCCAATGCGATCGCTCCCGAAAAGAGAATGCTGAGTTCTATGACACCGACGATTATCACCCAAGGTGATTCCCTTTTCTTAATTGTTGGAACAAGAGGTGGATCAAGAATTCCAACACAGGTATTTCAATCGATAATCAATGTCATTGATTTTGAAATGAACATTCAAGATGCGGTTTCTTTTCCGCGATTTCATCATCAATGGCAACCAGATTTGATCTTTTATGAACCCAACGGTCTCTCGAATGATGTTATTGATCAATTAATAAAGATGGGCTGGAAGTTACAGTCATCCTCGCCTTGGGGAAGTATAAATGCGATTCAGCTGACAAAAGAAGGTTTGAAAGCCGGTGGTGCAGATTCACGTTTTCAAAACAAAGCCTTTGGCTACTAAATCAACGTTCGAAAAAAAAGAATTTGTGCAAGAGATTGATATCTATTGATCAATCATCGATTCCAAGTTATTCTTTAGCTTTAAACAATCTCGGGGAAATAAATGGAGACTGTAGTACCTTTTCCTTCTTCGGAATCAACCTCAATACCCCCTTTATGATTTTTAACAATCCCATATACAACAGACAAGCCCAGTCCTGAACCTTTACCAATTGGCTTTGTTGTAAAAAAAGGATCAAAAACTTTAGATTTTAATTCTTTTGGAATACCTGTTCCGTTATCGGCGACTTTCAGAAAAACAACATATTCTTTGTTTCCATATTCAAGTGGATTACTGATTTCAGAAGTTTTTTTGATACCCGCTGAAATTTCGATAAAGCCCAAATGGCCGGAGTCTAACATTGGTTCCAGTATTTCCTTTGAATTATTTGTGAGGTTAAAGAGAATTTGTTCGATTTGATTTGAATCTGCAATGATTTCGGGAAGTGAGGGTTCAATCACTTTTTTGATGGTAATCCTTCGATCAATTGAATTTTGAAGGAGATGAATTGTTTTCTCAATGAGTTTTTCAAGTGATAACGGTTTTCTTACCAAATCTTGCTTCTGAGAAAAATTGAGTAACTGTTCTGTAAGGGCAGAAGCCTTTTTGGCAGCAGTTTGAATTCGGGTAACTTTTTTTAATAAAGTTGGGTTTTCACTTACATCCTGTTGAAGCAATTCGGCTGTTCCTCCAATTGCCATCAAAAGATTGTTGAAATCATGTGCAATTCCGCCGGTGAGCGTGCCAATAGACTCCATTTTTTGGGCATGAGCCAATTGCGATTCTAAATTTTTTTGATTTGAAATATCGGTTTCAACCCAGATTCGACCAATATTTTGTCCTGCTTGATTTCTGAGCAAACTACCAACGGCATAAAGATTGATCAAACGTCCTGAGCGATCTTTGGAGATGAATTCGCCTTCCCAATAGCCGGTTTCTTCAATGCTTGAAATAATTTCTTTGCTCTCAGAAGATGAAAATTGGGGAGCAATTCCAAGTTCTTGTGATGTTTTCCCAATGGCTTCTATTGCACTCCAACCATAAAGTTTCTCAGCATAAGAGTTCCAATAAATGATTGTCCCGTTTGAATTCAAGACAATAATGGCATTTCGAACCTGCTTCAGTATTGAATCTTGCAGCCTTAATTTTGATTCCGACTTAATTTTCTCGCTGATATCAATCAAGCTAAAGAATATCGCATGAGGTTTTGACTGTTCATCATAAATGGGGATGTAATTGATACCGAACCACCGCTGCTGTCCGGAACTTAATTCAATCATTCGATCAACTTTGAATTGCTTCCCACCAAGGCATTTTTGCAAATTATGTTTGATTCCAAGGTATAAATCGGGTGGTACCAAGTCTTTTACTTTTGCACCTACGGAGAGTTCTTTGTGATAGATAAATTTCAGGGTATCGAAAGCCATTCGATTAAAGAAAAGTATTGATTCATCTTGATCAATCATAACAATGGCTTGTGTGCTTGCATCTAATAAAGCGCGAGCGTTGGTTTCCGAAAAGCGAAGTTCATCAACGGTCTTTTTAAGATGTGAGATGTCTTCAACCATCCCCAAAACAAAAGCTTTATCTGCTTCAAAAATTCTTGTAGCGGTAACTTTTACCCAGATGTGACTTTCATCGGCACGGATATATCTTTTTTCAAAAATATAGTGCGAATCCTCTTTACTGATTTTGATTTTCGCCAGCTCTAATTCTCTAAGGTTATCTTCGGGGTGACTTATAGAGTCGATGGTTTTATGTCGCAATTCTTCAAGCGAATATCCAAGCATTTCACAAAATCGCTCATTTGCATATTCGATGATTGATCCTTTACTTACGAGAACATATCCAAGTGGAACACGTTCAAAGATTTGCTTGAAAAGCGGATAATTGAAAAACAAAGGATGTTCAAAATTCACGAGAATTGTTGTTTAAGGTTGGGATAAATTTAATGAATAAATCAGGCATGAAATATAAAAAGCGGCTTTAGCCGCTTTTTATATTATTGTTAAATCAAGGGTTACTTCTTGATTCCTAACTGACTCATCATATAGCCATATTCAAAAGCGAACTCTTTAATGCGATCAAATCTGCCGGAAGAGCCCCCGTGACCTGCGCCCATATTTGTTTTCAAGAGGAGTGGTTCGTCGCCAGCTTTGAACGCCCGCATTTTGGCTGCATATTTTGCAGGCTCCCAATACATCACTTGACTATCATTCAAAGAAGTTGTGATAAGGATTGAAGGATACTTTTTTCGTTCGATGTTGCTGTATGGGCAATACGATTTCATATAAGTAAATGCCTCTTTCTCGTTTGGGTTTCCCCATTCAATATATTCGCCCGTCGTTAGAGGTAAAGAGGCATCCAGCATTGTATTAATCACATCTACAAATGGGACGGCAAGATGGGCAACTTTGCAAATATCAGGGCGGAGATTAAGTACCGCGCCGATTAATAGTCCTCCCGCGCTTCCTCCTTCGATTGCAATTTGTTTGTAATCTGAATATTTATTCTTGACCAAATAATCTGCACAATCAATAAAATCTGTAAAGGTGTTTTTCTTGTTCATCATTTTGCCATTATCATGCCACTCTTCGCCCATTTCGCCGCCGCCGCGAATATGGGCTAAAGCGTATATCACCCCGCGTTGTAACAAAGATAGTCTTGAGATGCTGAAGGTTGAACTCATTGAAATTCCATAAGAGCCATAACCGTAAAGGAGAAGCGGCGCCGTGCCGTTGCGTTTAGTTCCTTTTTTATACACGATTGAAATTGGAATTTGTGTTCCGTCTAGGGCTGTCGCAAAAACTCTTTCAGAGGTGTAAAGTGAAGCGTCGTAACCACCAACAACTTCTTGTTGTTTTAACATCGTGCGTTCACGACTATCCATATTGTAATCATAAATCGAATTTGGGGTTACAAACGATTGATAACTAAAGCGAAGTAGGTTCGTTTTGTATTCCGGCGTGGGAGTCATATACGCACTGTAAGTCGGTTCAGGAAACGTAATGCTATGCTTTTCCATAGAAGTGAAGTTTAGGACTTCAATTTCTTGGAGGCCATTTTTACGCTCACTGACCGATAAGAAATTTTCGAAGAGGGCAAATGATTCAATTTTTACCTCAGGTCGATGAGGAATAACTTCTACCCAATTTTTTTCTTCAGGTGAGTCGAACGGAGCGGAGACAATCTTAAAGTTTTTGGCATTTTTATTGGTTCGGAGATAAAACAATCCATTACGATGGTCAACAGTGTATTCGTGTTTTGTTTGACGAGGAATAACAACTTTGAATTCCTCGAAAGGTTTAGAGGATTGAAGATATCTGAATTCAGAAGTTTCTGAACTAAAGCAATAAATAAAGATAAACTGCTTATCCCTTGAATTTCCAACTCCGCTTTGAAAGAGCTCGTCCCTCTCTTCATAAAGTTTTTTGGGTGAATGATTTAAGAGAGAACTTTGATAAACAAGATCACTACGTTTCGTAACAGCGTCTTCGGTTGAATAGAAAAAGGTTGCATTGTCACTCGCCCAAGCAACCGATGTCACTCGCTCGATTGAAATTGGAAGAGTTTCTCCGGTTTTAAGGTTCTTAAATTGAAGCAAATATTGGCGGAAGCCGGTTGTATCAAGAGAATAAGCCAACATTTCGCCATTTGGGCTTACTTCATAGTCGCCTAATGAAATAAATTTTAATCCTTCACCCAATACATTTAAATCGAGAATAACTTCCTCTTTTCCTTCTGGTAAAAGTGACTTCCTGCAATAAATACCATATTGCTTTCCTTCTTCAAAGCGGGTGTAATAGGAATAATTCCCGTTTTGATATGGAACGCTCATATCCTTTTCTTTGATTCTCCCTTTGATTTCTGAATAAAGGCTATCAACAAATGGCTTGATTTCAGAAGTCATTGAATCGGTATAAGCATTTTCTGCTTCGAGGTAAGCGATGACTTCAGGGTTTGATTTTTCACGAAGCCAGAAGTAATCGTCGACAAGTATTTCGTTGTGAATCGTATCAACTTTAGGTTTTTTTGAGGCGATTGGAGGTGTTGGTTGCTTTTTCACTGTATCAGAGCAACTGGTTAGAGTCGTAAAAATGAGCATTATGATTAAGTATTGGATAAGATTACGCATCATTGAAAAGATTTATGAATTCAGTTTAGCCGATTGCCGGAGTTTGGATTGATGGAAGTTCTAGAGTAAAAGTACAGCCTTTTTCTTTACCGGGTGAACTTACAAAAATCTTTCCGTTATGTAAATCAACAAGTTTTTTAACAATTGATAAGCCCAGTCCTGATGATGTTTCCCCGCCGGTTGGTCTTGCAGAAAGCCGTTGAAACCTACCAAAGATTCTCTTTAAGTCGGTTTCACTCATACCCAAACCTTCGTCTCGAACTGTAAAGACAAGGACTTCAATCATGACTTCTTTCGTATTGACTTCCGGTCTTGTAAGTACAATTGAAGATGAGAAGGGATTGAGAAAACGTTGCAATTTTGATTCATTTGATTTTGATGAGGCGTCAATTAAAAATGAATGCGGCCGTGTATCACGCTTTAGTTCAATCCAAATTCTCTTTCCATTAGGTGAAAATTTGATCGCGTTGCTGATGATGTTTTCTATGATTTGATCGAATCTGCGTTCATCAATTATTGCATAGCAATTGGGCTCAATATTGCAAATCAGAGTTTGGTTTTTCTTTTCTGAAGACTGCCGCTGAAGTTTGACGGTTTGCTCGATAACTTTTGAAATATTGTACGCAAGAAAATTCAACTTAAGAGAAGAGGAATCAAGTTGTACCGTTTCCAATAGATCGGAAATAAGGCTAAACATTCGTTGTGAAGCTTTTGAGATGTATTCAGAAAGTTCTGCCACATTACTCTCTTTCGGAACATCTTCTTTAATCAGCGTTGCGAATCCTTGAATGGTTTGAAGCGGGTTTCGAAGGTCGTGCGCTGCCAGCCCAAGGAGTTCGGTTTTAAATCGATTGGCTTCTTCTGCAAGTTCCTTTTGTTCATTCATTTCTCGAAGCGCAGTCGCCAATTCTTGAGTTCTTTCTTTCACCAATTGCTCCAAGCGATCGGCGCGCTTTCGCTCTCTAATTACACGGTACGAATAAAAACCTACTGAAGAAAAAACGATGAAGATACCTACAAGAGTAATAAACCATCGAGAAAGGTAAAAAGGTGGAATGACTTCAATGCGTATAGCACGTTCATTGGCGTAGCTCCAAATGCCATCACTGTTCGTTCCAACAACGCGAAGCACATGTGTTCCGGGGTTTAACTTGGCAAAAGTGATAGTGCGATTTGTACCTACTTCATTCCATTCTTTTGACTTATCAAACTTATAACGAAATCGATTCTTGACGGGTGCTTGAAAATCGAGAGAAGAAAATTCGAGAGTTAAAGGGTCATCGATATATGAAATTTGGATTGAACTATCACTAAGTCGATTCAGGTTAATCGAATTCATCCCTTGCCGTATATCCGTAATGACAAGCTTTGGGGAATACGGATTCTTCTTGATTTGGGAAGGATAAAACGAATGAAGCCCATTAACGCCACCAAAAAATAACTCATGATCTTTTGATTGAAAGAATGACTTTCGGTTGAATTCCATTGAAAGTAATCCATCATCGGTTGTGTAATATTCAAAACTTCTTGTCCTTGGATTGAACGAGCAAATTCCGGCATCGCTGCTTATCCACCAATTTCCGTTTTCATCATCCAATGCCCCATAACAATTATTATGAGGAAGGCCTTGTTCTTTAGAAATTACTTCAATCACTTTAAGAGAAGTGGTACAGACTAAAATTCCTTTTCCTTTTGTGACTATTCTTA
This sequence comes from Chloroherpetonaceae bacterium, assembly GCA_033763895.1. Taxonomy (NCBI): domain Bacteria; kingdom Pseudomonadati; phylum Chlorobiota; class Chlorobiia; order Chlorobiales; family Chloroherpetonaceae; species Chloroherpetonaceae bacterium. The sequence continues at coordinate 81,345 of JANRJQ010000003.1, forward strand.
AAGTGGTATCGGTTAGAGAGGTAATTTGTGAGATGAGTAAATTCGGGGTTTGAAAGGCATTTAATAAAAGTGAATCCAAAGAACGAAAGACTTTGGTTTCGGGGTGATAAGCAAATCCGCTGTTAGTGGCTCCAAACCATAGCGTGCCATCTTTTGTTTCAAAAATGTCTTGAATTGCATTGTGATAATTTTGCAATTCAAATGATAAAAAATTTGTTTCTACATATTTTTTTCGATCAGGGGTTAAGTAACAAATGGGACTAGAGCCAAGCCACAATCGCTGTTTTGAATCTTCAAAAATCGTGTTTATCTGATGAAATGATTGAACAATTGGGAATTTGTCGAAACGGTTCGCTTTTCGATTAAACTTGTATAAGTAAAATTTACCAACACCGCCAGCCCAAATGTCACCTTTTTTATCTTCTAAAATTGCCCAACTTCCAATTTGATTTGGTATTGAATAGCGCTGAATATCTTTTCTATTCGGCGATATTCTATGAATGCTTCCAAATTGAGTGCAAATCCAAATGAAATTTTCCCGATCTTTAATGACCCCTCGCATAAAGGCATTATCTACTGAAAGCGGATCAAGATATTGTGACGAGTATGATGCAAATTTATTTTGATATGGCGCAAAATAATTGACACCACTCGTAAACGATCCAATCCAAAATACCCCAGATCGATCTTCAAAAAGACACGAAATAAAGTTATCGTGTAAAGTATTGCGGGAATTTGCGTTTCGGGCGTAAGTCCACTTTTTTTGTGCATCAGAATCATAAATATAAAACCCGCTTGACATGTCCTTATTTACAATTGCAACAGCAATGTGATTTGACTTCATCGAGACAATATCATAGCATTCAGAAAATTTGAAGGTGTCAATATTTGAAACGGTGATTGGAATATTTTCAGAAGCGACTAAGGGATTTGTGCATTTTCCCAAAAAGATTGAACCTAAATTTTTTGAGGAAAGGAAGGGTGTTACAAAGTCACTTTCGCTGAATGCATCATTGCTATAACTAAACCAAAGAGAACCATCAGTATGAAAATGAATATTTTCTATCCATCGAAAACCCTTGTTCATTGAAACGGGCTTGAATGATTCTTTGTATGGCTCAAAAATGTATAATCCGCCAAAACCGTGAGACAACCATAAATTTCCGGCTTTATCAAAAGCGATGTTCCGCCCATCATACTCATCAATCATGTTTAATGGGGAATTCCAAAATTTATACGGAATTTGGGGTAATGAAAAAGCTGAAACCGCTAAAGTCTTTGTCGAAATTTTATAAAGTTGATGCGCTGTAAGTACCCAAATATGATTGGTATCAATACTTGTAATGGAAAGAATTTGGCTAAATCGGGGGAGATGCGATACCTTTTCAAAGGGTAGCTTGATTCGTAAAAATTGTTCTTTTCTATCCAAGTATAGATTAAGTCCATTTCTTGTTCCTACCCAAAATCGATTTGACTGATCAACATAAAGCGAACTGATATCTGAATCAGAAAGGGATGTCGAATCATTCGGAAGATTGATAAAAACCTTAAAACGATAGCCATCATAACGATTAAGACCATCTCCGGTAGCAATCCAAATAAATCCGGTGCCATCTTGAATAATTTTATTTACACCTGAATTCGAAAGCCCATCAGCCGAAGTAAGAGAAGAAAAGTCAGCATTTTCCGGAATTGGAGGCAATTGAGCAAATAGCGAGTTAAAAAAAATGAGAGAAAAAAATGTGAATAGAATGATCAATTTGGAATACCATACTGAACCCCGAGGTCGAATGATTTTTGGGATCAAATGCATCAAGGAGAAGTAAGTTTCCATTCGAGTTACAAGAAGTTAAAAAAGACAATGGGTTTCACCCCAAATACGCCAATAAATAAGATTAAAAGGATTTTTTGAATTTGAAAGCTGGTATTATTCAATTCAGAATTCTTACAAGATAAATCCCAAATCATTGACAAAACTCGAAGGAAACTTTGATCTCTGCTCCTTCAAGCGCTTACTTTGAAAATGAATAATTTGGTGCCTCTTTGGTAATAAGAATATCATGCGGGTGAGATTCTCGAAGTCCGGCATTGGTTATTCTTACAAATTTGGTTTCTTTTCGTAACGCTTCAATCGTAGAAACGCCGCAATACCCCATTGCGGAGCGAAGCCCACCTAAAAGTTGATAAACCACTTCACTTAGAGCGCCCTTAAAAGGCACTCGTCCTTCAATTCCTTCTGGGACAAACTTTTTAACCTCATCTTCTGCATCTTGAAAATAGCGGTCGCTGCTTCCTTCAACTTCTGTCATTGCACCGAGGCTGCCCATTCCTCGATATGTTTTATATTTTCTTCCTTCATAGAGAATCGTTTCTCCGGGGCTTTCTTCAACGCCGGCAAAAAGAGAACCAATCATGACGCTATCTGCTCCGGCAGCAATTGCTTTCGCTAAATCACCTGAAAATTTTATTCCACCATCAGCAATTATGGGGGTGTTTGTTTTTGATGCTTCCTCTGCGCAGGTTAGAATCGCTGAGAGTTGCGGCACACCAACACCGGCAACAATTCTTGTGGTACAGATACTTCCCGGCCCGATTCCGACCTTCACCGCATCAGCACCCACCGAAATCAAATCACGCGTTGCTTCAGCCGTCCCGGCATTTCCGGCAATGAGGGGTAACGAAGGATAATTTTTGCGAATGGTTTCAACCATTTTTAGAACCATTTCACTATGGCCGTGAGCCGTATCAACAACCACGGCATCAACTCCTGCACTGACCAAGGCATCGACACGCTTTAACGTGTTAGGGCGAATTCCAACTGCCGCCGCAACCCGAAGTCTTCCCATTTCATCTTTACATGCGTTTGGATGGCGCTTTTTCTTTTGGATATCCTTAAAAGTGATTAGACCTTTTAAGTTGCCTTCTTTATCAACGATCAAAAGCTTTTCGATTTTGTGGTTTTGAAGGATCTCTTCTGCCTTTTCAAGTGTCGTTCCAACTTCGGCTGTAATGAGATTTTCTTTGGTCATGATGTTGGAAATCTTCTGATGAAAATCAGGCTTGAAGCGAAGATCGCGGTTTGTAATTATACCACGAAGCTTTTTTGCTTGTATTCCTTCCGCAGGTTCATTGACAATGGGGATTCCAGAGATAGAGTATTTCGCCATTAATTCAAGTGCATCTTTAACTGTCGCGCTTTCGGTAAGCGTAATCGGATCTTTAATCATCCCGCTTTCTGAGCGCTTTACCCGATCGACCTCTGAAGCTTGTTTTTCTATCGTTAGGTTCTTATGGACGACACTTATGCCTCCCTCGCGAGCTAAGGCAATTGCCATATCAGATTCAGACACTGTATCCATTGCCGCTGAAACCAACGGAGCTTGTAAACGGATCGAATTTGTAAATCGTGTGGAAAGGTTTGAGTCTCTTGGTAGTACATTGGAACGAGCAGGAACTAACAAAACATCGTCAAAGGTGAGAGCTTCAAATAGAATTTTAGACATGAGAATGTGAAATATGTGTTTGAAATTTTATTAGCGGGTAAACTTAAAAATACGAATAAGGAAGGGCAGCGCAAACAATTACTGAAATAACAAAAGAGCCAACTTGTCGTTGGCTCTTTATAGAAGTTCTTTAATCTGCATTTACAGGGCTAGGCTCTGAACCCGAAATCGCAGAAGGCTTTTTGCGTAAAAACGGGAGTTCTTCCAGCCTGAGTTTCAATCGGTCGAAGGTTTGATACACAATCGGAACCAAAAGTAAGGTCAATAACATTGAACTTGTCAGACCTCCAATGAGTACCCAAGCCAAACCCGTTTTCCACTCCGAGCCTGCGGAGGTTGATAAAGCGATAGGCATCATACCAAAAATCATCGTGAGGGTTGTCATCAAAATTGGGCGAAGTCTTTCGCGACCTGCTTCTAAGAGCGCATCACGAGTATTCATCCCTTCCTCCTTAAGTTTATTGGTAAAGTCCACCAAGAGAATGGCATTTTTAGCAACTAAACCAATGAGCATTATCATGCCGAGCATTGAAAAGATACTCAAGGTTTTTGCAGCGAGCCCTAATCCAAACATTGCACCGATTCCAGCAAGTGGAATTGAGAAGAGAACCACAAAAGGATAAAGATAAGAATTATAAAGGGCAACCATAATAAGGTACACAAATGTAATTCCAGCGAGCATTGCAAGTCCAAGACTGCCAAAAGAATCCCCTTGGTTTTTCAATTGACCCTGTGGTGCAATGGTAACGCCTGCTGGTATTGAAGTGGTCTTTAACTTTCCTTGTACTTCCTGCCAAATGCTTCCACTTGCACGACCTGCGACTTGCGAGAGCACGGTTACGGCGGTATTTCGATCCCGTCGTTGAAGTTTTGTTGGCCCCGTGGTTTGATAAATATTTGCAAACTGTTTGAGTTCAATAATTTGACCCTTTGGATTCACAAAAGTAAGAGAACCAATAAAGTCTGTATTCGAACGGTCAAATTCATCCAATTGAACTCGAATATCATATTCGGTTTCGCCATCACGATATTTTGCATCTTCATCACCACTAAGTAAAACGCGAAGTGAGCCTCCTACATCAGCGATGGATAGACCAAATTGTGACATCTTATTTCGATCAATTTCTATCCTTGTTTCTGGTTTTCCATCTTCCGAAGAAAGACGAACATCGGTTGTACCTTTGGTTTGTTTAATTACTTCTTTGAGAACTTCTGCTCCAACTCTAACACTATCCCTATTCGTGCCACTTACAACCAATTGAATTGGGGTTTCATCAGCTGAGCCGAAAATTCCTATAGTATTGATTCGAATTTTAGCCCCGGGGATGTTTTTCGTTTGAGTTTTAATATAAAGACCAACATCGGAAGTTGATCTCATGCCCTTTGCTTCTCTTTCAGCTTTGGGTAAAAGTGAAACATTAATATCGGCGATATTACTTGATGAGAAGTTCAAAAAACCATCGGCTGAAGCACCAACATTGGCAGAGACTTTCACAACTTCAGGAATATCGCGAATCATTGTCTCTACTTGTTGAGAAATCAGATTTGTTTCTTCTAATGAAGTCGATGGCGGTAATTCTATCCCTACTGAAAATTCTCCCCGATCAGATTGAGTGATAAATTCAAATCCCACATACCCAAGTGGCATCAATGAACATGAGGCAAAAAGCAATAGTATTGAACTTGTACCAATCACCCAACCTCGTTTAAGACTCCAAGCCAATAACTCTTTATAGAAGTCAGCAATTTTCGAATAAATATTTTCAAAAAAGGCACCGAAAGTTCCCAATAAAGTCCCGTTTCCGATTGGTTCAAATTTTGAAATCCGCGACGCTAAAACAGGAGTTATCGTAAACGAAACAAGAAGACTGAAAAGGGTAGAGACCACAATCACAATAGCAAATTGACGCATAATATTCCCGATAATTCCGCCACTAAAGGCAAGAGGGAGAAAGACCACGACATCAACAAGCGTTATCGATAGTGCCGTAAATCCGATTTCTTCTCTGCCCTTCAAAGCAGCCGTGCGTTTGTCATCTCCCATTTCAAGATGACGGTAAATATTTTCAAGCACCACAATCGAATCGTCAACCCAAATTCCAACGGCCAACGAGAGTGCCAAGAGCGTCATCAAATTCAAAGTGAAGCCCATAAAGTACATGACGGTAAATGTAGAAATGAGCGATGCGGGAATTGCAACCATCACGATAAAAGAATTGCGAATGCTATGAAGAAATACAAGCATTACAAGTGCAACCAAAAGAACGGCGATCATTAAATCGTGCTTAACGGCATCGGCAGCATCAACTGTGAATAGAGAGTTGTCTTGGGCAATATCAAATTTTAGTCCCTTTTCAGCGTGCAGTGATTCAAGTTCTGCAATTTTTTTCTTTGCTAGCTTTGAAACCTCAACGGTATTGGCTTCAGAGCCCTTTGAAATAAACATTCCTATTGAGGTCTTGCCGTTGATTCGATTGATATTTTTATATTCCTTTTGCCCATCGCGAATTTCAGCGATATCGTTTAAGCGAACATCACCACCTTGCTTTGAGCGAGCAACAATGAGTTCGCGAAGTTCTTCAATGGAAGCAAACTTCCCTGCCAAACGAACCACAAATTGGCCATCGGTATCTTTTATTCTTCCCGTTGGAAAATCAAGATTCGAATTTTTGATGGCTTGTGTAACTTGTAGAATTGAAATTCCATAAGAACGAAGCTTCGCCGCGTCCACATTAACTTTTATCTCTCGTTCATCGCCACCAAGAAGGGTAATTTGAGCCACTCCAGCGACGCGCGCGAGTTCGGGCTTGACATAGTCTTTTACAAATTGATAAAACTCCCGTGGAGCCATATTTCCTGTCACTCCGGCACGAATAACAGGAACTTCATCAAGAGCGAATTTTGAGAGTATCGGTGGTTTTGAATCTTTTGGAAGCAAGGCAACAATTTCATTCACCTTTCGCTGCGCGTCTTGCAAGGCAACGTCAATTTTTGCCGCTTGATCAAATTCGACGGTCACAACAGAATTCCCTTCGCTTGAGGTTGAGGTTATAGTTACAACTTTATCCAAACCGGAAACAGCATCTTCGATGTATTTGGTAATCCCTGTTTCAACTTCATTCGGAGAAGCCCCGGAGTAACTCGTTGTAATAATGACAACCGGTGGAGAAATTTTTGGCAGGAGTTCATAACTCAGTTGTGTGTAACTAAACGCTCCGAGAAGACCCAACACCGCAAAAAGAACGACAACAAGGGTCGGGCGTTTGATAAATAAACCTGTAAATGACATATTTTTTTGGGTTAAGTTTATTTTGAAATCGCAACAACTGAATAACCTTCGCGCAAATTATTTTGACCTGATACGACAACGGTCTCGCCTTCTTTTAATCCGCTGAGTACTTCTAAATTTTTACCCGATTCTCTTCCAACAACAATAGAACGGAGCTTTGCTATATTTTCTTCAACCACAAAGACTTGAGGATTCTTAACACTACCAATCAGGGCTTCTCTTGGAACCATTAAAGCATCCCGATTTTTGAGGGATTCAAAATTTACTTTCGCGAACATCCCTGCTTTTAAAGGGTAATTTCTATCGCGATTTTCAATCATAATCTCAACCGGAAAAGTATGTGCTTCATCGCCTTTTGCACTGATGCTTTGAATGCGTCCTTCAAACTGCTTACCCGGAAATACATCAAGATCGATTGTAACTTTATCACCCTCTTTTAACTTGAATACATCAGATTCAGTTACTAATACCTTTACCTTTAAGCGTGAGATATCAACGACATTCCCTATCAGCATACCTTGGCTGATATAGGCGCCGACATCAACTTTTCGTTCTGTTAAATATCCTGATATCGGTGTGGTGATTTTCGTATCAGAGTACGCCCTTTTTGCAATGATATATTGAGACTCCGCTGATTGCGTGGCATAGCGAAACTGCTCAATTTGAGCAACAGAAATGGCATTCTGTCGAAAGAGTTCCTCGTATCGATCTAAATCTTTTTTTGACTTTTCGTAACTCACGCGAGCAGTCTCATAATTGGCTTTTTTAACTTCATCATCCACTTGGATGACCACAGACCCAGAGTTACGGAAGTCTCCAACTTTGGCAAATACAGCCGTGACTCGTCCCTGAGTTTCTGAAATCAGCGGGACATCGTTATTGGCGATTGTTGTCCCAACAATTGAAAGCGCCTCTGTAAAAGAGCTTCTTTGAATTTGACCTGTTGAGACCGTGATGGCGCGTTCGGTTTCTTGACTTGCCTCCGCTTTTGCTTCACTAATTGATTTATTGTGTTGAAGGGTATAGATTATTGCTGCTATGAGTACAGCAATCGCGCCAAATGCAATGAGTTTGTTTCGCATAAATGAGTTTGATTTGAAATTGTTCGATAAAAGTTCTATATCATTTGTTTGTCTCCATCTTGTTGCTCATGCCGTCAAGCAGCATGTTGGCAACCTCTGTGACAAAAGTTTCAGGGGGTAAATCAAGAGTCATATCTAATTTTGAACACTTTTCGACAGACATAATGACGGCCCCTAATGTGGCCGCCCAAAGCATTAACATTAAGTCTTTGCTTGATACATCAGAACGGAGCAAACCCTTCGCTTGTGCTTCAAGAATTAAATTTTCAATCGTTGAGATGGAGGCTCGGCGCATTTCACGAAACTGTTGAAGTTTTTCTGCATCAACTTTGCTTTCCATTGCCCCCATATCCATCATCATAAAAATTCGCCAATAATCGCGGTGTTTATCAGTAAAATGAAAATAGGCGCGAGCCGTAGCTTTGAGTTTATCGAGTACATCAACTTCAGAGTCTATTGCAGATTTCATCATTTCATTCAGTAACTGAGTCCCTTCCTCAACCAACGAAATGTAAAGCTCGTCTTTACTCTTGAAATAAAGGTAGAGTGTCCCTTTGGCTAAAGTGGCGGTTTCAGCAACCTTTTCCATTGATGTGTGCTCAAATCCCAATCGAAAAAAAACTTCTCTTGCAGCATTGAGGATTTCCTTCCGACGCTCAGCCTTTTCTTTCTCTTTACGTTCTGTGATATTCATTGATAAATAATCTGTCCTTTAATGACCTGTATCAAATGTTTAGTGACCTGAAAATAAATGACGGTGAGTCAGTTACTGACTTTCGGTCATTTTACTATTTTGTATAACGAAAGTTTCAATCGAAAAAGTTTTTGATATTGGCGATCTTTTGACTCTTGGAGCTTAATGAAGTGAGAATTAAAGGAAATCGCGATATATTCTTTATCTTCTCAAGTCAGAAAATGATTCGAATGAAGGGAGAATGATTCTTCGGCTATAGGATAATTAAATATCTAGTAAATTTTTCAGTTGAAGTTGGAATGGTGAAAGATCCTAAGCTTAAAATGAGTGAAAAATCTTTGCCAATAGCGGGATCAAGACTTTGTTAGATTTTCACAAACTGGGGTTTCGTTCATGAAATGATGAGGCTGAAGGAATGTTCAAAAAAATTAAAGTGTAAAATTGAATAAAAAGTCAAAAAATTTTGGGCAATGCCAAAAAGTTTTTTATTCTAAGTGAAGTCAAACGAATAGCGATGCCTGATTCACCTGAAAAAAAAGGATTCGATTTATCTGAAGAGATTACTTTGGTTGGAATTTCAGCTTCCAAAGGTATCGGAATTGGGCCACTCTATATTTACAATCGGGATAAATTCCAAGCCATTGATGTTGTTATTGAATCAAATGAGTGTGATTCTGAATTAGAAAGATTTGATTTGGCTATTAGCCGCTCAGCCGGAGAGTTGCAAAAAATTGCGGGGATCACTGAACAAAAGATCGGCACCTTGCATGCAGAGATTTTTACTTCCCAGATTCAGATGCTTCACGACCCCGAGTTCCACAAATATGTCCATTCAAAAGTCAAGCGAGAAAAGCGTTCAGTAGAAGGCGTTGTTAGTGAATTTATCAGTGACATTCAAAATAAACTCCTGCAATCGGATGAATTACTATTTCGCGAGCGAGTGGATGACTTTCAAGATTTAAAAGATCGGATTTTACGCAATCTGAGTGAAGGACAATTGATTTCGCGAATACCTGAAAATGTTGTTGTGTTTTCACATTCGCTCACTCCGGCCGATTTGATTCTTTTTAGCAGACAAAATTTTATTGGGTGTGCTGTTGATACCGGAGGTCAAACCTCTCATGCAGCATTAATATGCCAATCGCTCGCATTGCCAATGGTAGCCGGTCTTGTCAATGTAGCTGAAAAACTTCGTGAGAACGAGAAGAACCTCACGGCAATTATTGATGGAAACAGCGGCAAGTTTATCATTAATCCCAATAGCGAAACGCTTGCTCTTTATTTACGAAAGCAAAAAAGATTAGCAGCGAGTGCTTTAAGCTTAGTTGAATTGACAGAGCAAGAGGCACGAACAAAATGTGGAAAAAGGATTCAAGTTTTATCGAATATAGATTTTAAGGAGGAACTTCAACACATTGAGCGATACGGCGCTGATGGAGTTGGGCTTTACCGAAGCGAAAGCATGTTTATTGCAAAAGGAAAACCCCCTGCTGAAGAAGAACAGTTTGAGTATTACTCAGAACTCGCCGATGTTTTGAACCCAAAGCTACTTACACTTCGTCTGTTCGATGTTGGGGGTGATAAACTGATTTATTCATCGTATCGGGAAGAAAATCCAAACCTTGGGTGGCGAGGTGTTCGAGTATTGCTGGACGTACCTGAAATTTTGGAACAACAATTGAGGGCACTCTTGAGGGCAAATAAACACGGGAATATTCAGATTTTAGTGCCAATGGTTTCATCACTTGATGAAATTAGAAATGTGAAAAAGATACTCTCGAAAATAAAAGGAGAGTTAAGAAAGTTAAAGCAACTGCATGTTGAAGAAGTCAAAATTGGGGTTATGATTGAAATTCCAGCGGCGGTTGAAATTATCGAGGAAATTGTAAAAGAGGTAGATTTTATCAGTATTGGAACAAATGATTTAATTCAATATACACTTGCTGTTGACCGAGGAAATGAAATCGTTCATAATCTTTATAACAAATTTCATCCGGCGCTGATTCGCAAGCTTTCGAGAATTATTCGTGCAGCCTATAAACATAAGTGCCGTGTGAGCTTGTGCGGTGAAATGGCTTCCGATTCTTACGCTACGCCACTGCTGTTAGGGCTTGGATTAAGAGATTTTAGCGTTGTCAATTCCGCGATACCGGACTTGAAAAAAACAATTTCACAGGTTCGATTAAGTCAGGCGAAGGAACTGGCAAAGAAATGCTTGACGCTTGGAACTGTGTATGAAATCGAGCATTTAATTAAGCACTTTAAGCCGCTTCATGTTGGTGCATAGCGGTTAAAAGAAAAGGGAAGCGATTGGCTTCCCTTATTCATTTCTACTTGACTCGAATCTCCTATTGATAAATGCAAAACGAAAATTAGTAAGCCTTTGCGAAGATTACTTTTTCTTTCGCAGGCTTTTGTGAATAAACACAATGACCACTGGTTTGAGTCCCGAATTTCTCGATAAATGCAACATCGGTTGGTCTGCAGCGAATCGTAGCTTTTAATTCTTCTTTAATTTTTGCTTCGGTTTCTCGCGTTCCGTCCCAATAAGCAATTGCAAAACCGGTTTCTACTTGCGCTTTCAGCTCTTCAAAAGTCGATACTTCTTTCATCTTTTCATCGCGGAACTTTTCTGCGCGAGTGAAAAGGGAAGATTGAATGGTTTCGAGGAGTGTCTTTATTTCTGAACCGAAAAAATCTGATAGCGGCATTGGCATTTTTTCAGAAGTATCTCTTCTTGCAATAACACATTGATTTTTTTCAACATCTTTTGGACCGAGTTCAATTCTTATTGGAATGCCTTGAAGTTCATACTCTGCAAATTTCCATCCCGGGGTTTGTTGATCATTGTCATCAAGAAAAACACGAATTCCCTCTGCAAGCAGTTGTTTTTTTAGTTCTAAAGCTTTTTCAAGAACCATTGATTTTTGATCGCCTTTGATGATTGGAACAATTACAACTTCACGGGCTGCTAGTTTTGGCGGTAGCACCAGCCCTTTATCATCGCTGTGAGCCATAATCAACGCCCCGATTAGTCGAGTTGAAACCCCCCAACTTGTTGCATAAACATATTCCAAAACACCCTCTTTTGATTGGAACTTGCAATCAAAGGCCTTCGCAAAGTTTTGACCCAAGTAATGCGACGTTCCGGATTGAAGTGCTTTACCATCTTGCATCATCGCTTCAATACAGTAGGTATCTACAGCTCCGGCAAATTTTTCTGAATCTGTTTTTTTTCCAACAATCACCGGCAACGCCATATAAGATTCAACAAAATGGCGATAAACGTTAATCATCTTAAGAACCTCTTCTACCGCTTCATTTTCAGTTGCATGAGCCGTATGCCCTTCTTGCCAAAGAAATTCAGTGGTTCTTAAGAAAAGGCGAGTTCTCATTTCCCAACGAACCACATTCGCCCATTGGTTAATTAGTATGGGTAAATCGCGGTAAGATTGAACCCATTTTGCATAGGTTGACCAAATGATCGTTTCAGAGGTTGGACGCACATAAAGTTTTTCCTGCAATTCTTCTCCGCCACCGTGAGTTACGACGGCGCACTCGGGTGCGAAGCCTTCAATATGATCGGCTTCCTTTTTCATATAGCTTTCGGGAATAAACAATGGGAAGTAAGCATTTACATGTCCGGTTTCTTTGAACATCATATCCAAGGCGTATTGCATTTTTTCCCAGATGGCATAGCCATTAGGGCGAATAACCATACAGCCGCGAACATCAGAATAATCTGCTAACTTTGCCGAACGAACGACATCAATGTACCACTGCGCATAGTCAGCCGCGCGTGATGTAATTTTTTCTGCCACAGAAATAGGTTGTTTTTTTTGAAAAAAATTGTTTATCTCAATCTTAAAACCAATAGCCTTAAAAATACGATTAGTATTTGGCTTTCAATGAATCATCTTGATTTCTTCGTCTTTCATTTTCACATTTATCAAATGAAAAAAATCATCTTATCTGCTTCTGCACTATTAGGAATTATCGTTTCAATTTATTTTCTCTTGATTTCAATGAATCCGTTTTCGGTTAATGTTAACGATGAGCGGAAAGTCCACAATCATTCTGAAAATCAAGCAGTTTCTGAACATCAGTTGTCTTCTCAAATTGAAGCAAAAAGACAATACAGTGATAATGCCTTCGTTCAAGCAAATGTGATTTATAATTTCACTCGAAAAAAAATTGATTTTTGTGGAGAGGAGATCCCGTTTGAAATTCAGGATGTATTTGAGAGGTTCGAGAGGGATTTCTTATTGAATGTAAATGACCGGACTCAAATCACGATGTATCTTAAGCGTTCTGGAAGATTTTTCCCATACTTTGAAAAAAAATTAAAAGAAGCTGGGCTTCCAGATGATTTGAAATATTTGGTGGTTGCAGAAAGTAATCTTTTGGATATTCCTTCTCCTGCAGGCGCTGCGGGAATGTGGCACATTATGCCCGGAGTCGCAAGAGATTTAGGGCTAATTGTAAATGCTGAAATTGATGAACGGTATAACTTGGATAAATCAACCGAAGCTGCGTTTAAGTATCTAAAAGATGCGTATTCACGATTTGGAAGTTGGAGTTTAGCCGCTGCCTCTTACAATATGGGGGTTTATGGGGTAGCCGATGAATTACAATTTCAGTCTCAAAAAAGTTATTACGAACTTTTTCTTAATCGTGAAACTTCAAGATATGTTTTTAGAATTGCAGTCATTAAAGAGATCATGTCAAATGCCGAGCTTTATGGTTATCGAGGAATTATCATTTATCCTGAAATGAAATGGAGAGAACAAACAGTCAATGAAGCTATTCCGAATTTAGCCGTGTGGGCATTGGAAAATAAACTTCGTTATCGAGATTTGAAGATTTATAATCCGTGGATTCGAAGTCGTTCTCTTCCTTCTCCGGCCAAAGGAAGTTCTTGGGTACTTAAACTTCCGCTTCAAGAAACCTCGACCACGAATGATCAATATCTCTACACATCTGATCTTGAAAATCAAAACAACGCAAAAAAGGGTTTTCATGTTGTTCGAGAAGGTGAAACGCTAGAGAGTATTTCCAATCTTTGTGGGCTTTCTGCAGATGAACTTCGAAGGCTTAATAAACTCAAGCCTACCGACGTGATTAAGACAGGTCAAAAGTTGAAAATTTCACCCTAACAATGAAGAATAACTTTGGGATTTATTTTCTCCTTGCTTGCATCTTCACCCTGATGCAAAATAGCGTGCTTTTCAAACACGCAACCCAAAAAGAGAAATATCGGCCAGTTCAAACATTTTCAAACGCTCGGGCACTTGCTATAAGCATTTCGTTAGGTGAAATTTTTATCATTGATGAAGGGAATTCAACACTTGTAAAACTTTCAAAATCAGGAGAGTTTATTGCAAGTGTTGGAGGATTTGGAATAGACCGAGAGGCGTTGGATTCGCCGGTAGATTTAGTAACAGACGGGATGAATGTTTTCGTTGCAGATCGGGGAAATCAAAGAGTGGCACATTTCGACCGATATCTTAATTTTATCGCAACGCTGCAAAATGCGCCTACCCTTCAAGATAATTTCAGTAGCAGCGGTTCGCAGCAAACCCTTTGGCGACCAATCGGCGTAACACTTTCTCCACAAGGAGACTTATACATTTTAGATGAAGCACAAAGGCAAGTCATTCGAATAAACCCATTTACATTCAATACTCAAGAAAGAGGTCTCACGGCAATTCAGGCTTTCGGCAACTACAACTCCGGAATCGGTATTCTTCAAGACCCATTTCGAATACAGTGTTCCCAAACAGGAAAAGTTTTTGTCTCGGATGTGGTGAAGAGAAAAGTTTTGGTTTTTGATTTGTTCGGGAATTATGTCACTGAAATTGGAGACTCATTAAAGCTACAACCAAAATCGTTAGGCCTTGGTAGCGTCGCAGCCTTATCTGATGGCTCCGGCGACGAAAAGCTGCTTGTTTTATCCTCTTCAGGAATTCACATTTATTCAACAAATCAGGTTTACGGATTTCGTCAAGAAGGATTTATTTCGTCTTCTTCCTTAAGGGAACTGACAAATAGTGAAGAGGCAGAAGATGCATTAATTGCTTTTGATAAACTTTATCTACTTACCAAGAGGAGCCTTTACCTTATCCCGCTTGATCAACTTCCTCTTAATTTATCAGTTCGTTAAAAAAAGCGGGGTAGATCCCCGCTTTTTTCAAGAATAATTCATTTTGGTTTACTTCACCAAAGTCATTTTTTTTGAATCAATAGTGTTACCTGAAATCAATCGGTAGAAATAAACCCCCGACGATAATCCATTGGCGTTAAAAGGAATTCGATAGGTTCCTGCGGATTGCCTTGTATTAACAAGGGTCGCGATTTTTCGGCCTAAAACATCAAAGACCTCCAGCTTTACATCCGAAGCATTTGCGATTTGATATTGAATCGTAGTGGATGGATTAAAAGGATTCGGATAATTCTGACTTAAATTAAAGGGATGAACTCTTGGCCCTCCTTCGCTTGGAGAAGATAAGATTGTTTCAGACTCTGCATAACGAAATATTTGGAAGCCGTTTGCCAAAGCATAACCAATTAAAGAATCGCTTTTGGGTACAAAACTAAAATATACAGTGTTGGAAGGAAATGGGTCAGAAAACCGTCGAAGCCAAGTGTTTCCACCGTCGCGGCTAAAAAAGGGCTGAAACCCGGAAATTGAGCTTGCAGATGAGCCAACTGCGGCAAGCATCCAAATCGCATTGGTGCCTTTATAAGCGCCAATCGATGCCGGAAATTGAACTGTAGGAGAATTGCTTGGATAAGCAGCTGTTGTAAAGGTTTCCCCTCCTGTGTTTGTACGCGCTAAGACACCGCCACTTATTGCATTACTTGTTACACGATACCCACCGACAACACCATTGGCATTATTGGTAAACGCGATTCCCCAAACCCAAGCATTTGTGGCATCCTGTATTGGCGTATCCACCCAAGTATCTCCTCCATTCGCTGTTCTGAAAACACGCCCTTGATTGGTACCAAACCACCCGAAATTTTCGTCTAAGAAAAATGCCCCGTTGTTGAGTCCAAATTCACCACTGGTTGGTGGTGTAACATCAACGGTTCGATCCCAAGTTGTACCGCCATTTGTGGTTTTGACAACCAAATACACAAATGGATCTCCTGCAGGGTCGCTAAGTGCAATACCATTGGTTGAATTCCAAAAATGAATGTAATTAAAGAATGAACCTGAGGGGCCAGTATAAACAGTTTCCCAAGTTGAGCCACCGTTGGTAGTGCGGTAAATGCTTGCTCCGCTTGAAGCACCGTCACCTACAAACGCGGTGGTAGCATCCAATGCAAAAACAGTATAGAGATTTTGGCTGGTTGGAGCCGCTTTTTTTGTCCAAGTATTTGCCCCATCGGTTGAAAGAAAAACTTCTCCGCCGTCACCGCAAACCCAAACGACATTTTTACTTGGGGAGTAAATGCTATGAAGATCAATCGCATTAAGAGAAAAAACGCTTGACCAGACTTTATTGAAGATATCGATGTTTTGAGCATCGGTATAGTTGCTGGAAGTATAATTTAATGTAAGATTGAGAGAATTAAAGTTGAGATTTACATTGCCGGGAATCGTTAATTGATAAATAAGGGTGGCTTTTGCGTCCTTAGGCAATTTAACGCTTTTACTGGCATCATTTATGGTGATGGTTTGAGTGCCTTGCTGAATCAAGTTAAAATTGATAGTTGCTTCTTCACCATAATTGGTGACATTGATGGTCACTGTTTGATTTGAAGCGTTATAAGAAAAATTATCAAACTCAACTGCCGGATTGCTCGTATCCGAGAGCGCTGCTAAGGCATCAATTTTTCTTCCATTTAATGAAGAAAGAAATTGAGATGTTCCTCGAATTTGGCTCATGATTCTTTTTCCAGACCAAGTCGGAAACTTGCTACGCATCAACCCCGCTAAACCGGCGACAACGGGAGAAGCCATCGAAGTTCCACCAAGTGAGGCGTATGGACGATTTGCATTATAGTTTGGATTTACATCAACCGAGCGTAAAGGGACAGTACTTAAAATGCCGTTACCCGTTGCATAAACATCAACCCAATTCCCAAAATTTGAAAAACTGGATTTTGAACCGATAGAGCCGGTGTGATTTACAGAGCCAACACTTAAAACGCCATCAAATGCTGCGGGATAAAAAAGGGCATTTGTATTTGAATTGCCCGCAGCTGCAACAATAACAACTCCAAGTGCTAACACTTGATCAATGGTGTTTTTTCCAAGAGAGGAACTTGAAGAGCCTCCCCAACTGCAATTGATGATTTGAGCTCCGTTAACCGCTGCATACAAAATCGCTTGGTATCCAAATCCAACTGCTCTAGGTGAGGCTTGAGTGCCTCCAGCCTTTACTGCCATTACGCGACAATTATACCCAACCCCTGCGACTCCGGTAACGTTATCGGTCGCTGCGCCTGCCGTACCTGCCACATGCGTACCGTGACCTGAGAATTCATCTAATGGATTATTATCCGCAACTGCAGTTGTAGAACCTGAATTCCAAAAATCCCATCCTCTCCAATCATCCACATAGCCATTACCGTCGTCATCGATGCCGTTGGTTGATTTATCACGCGATTGTCCGTCAAGACCGGTTTCTCCCGGGTTCGTCCAAATCTTTCCTTGCAAATCAGGATGATTATAATCAATACCGCTATCGGTAATTCCAATAATCACGCTTGAACTTCCGGTTGATAGATCCCAAGCCGAGGGTATATTTTGATAGTTAAAAAAATCATGACCGGAAGTATTAAAAAGGGTATCATTCGGAATCAATGTGGTTTCATAAATATAGTTTGGCTCAGCATATTCAACGCCTGCTAAGGATGAGATTCGTCTTGCCAAGGATGCTGCATCTTCGGGAGAAGAATAGTAAACCTCATATATCCGTGACATATCTCGAGAAATCTCAGCAACAGCAGTTTGCGGGTCTTTTTGGGATTCCATCCGTGAAACGGTAGATCGTTCTTTCAAAACGGATTCGAGTTTCTCAGAATATCCTTTTTTCCAAATCGGTCTCATTTCTTTCATACCGAATTGTGAAAGAAAGCGTTCGACATATTGAACGTTATTTGTTCCGCCTACAGTTTCTCTCTCGTTAATTGTCAAACTTTCCTCATTTTTAAACTTAACAATCAACATGCCCGGCATATATGCTTGGCTTTGGCGGGAAGATTTGATTTGTTGGGCTTTGCTAACCGGTTGTGCGTAACAATCGCTCGAGAAGAATGTAGCGATTGCAATGAAAAATAAGGCAAAACGAAAAAAGCTGAAACAGTTCATCATTGAAAATTTTTTCATGTTTTGTTGAAATTGATCGTAGAAATAAAATCAGAAAAAAAAGTGCATTGCAATAAAGAAATGTACTGAAAACAAATTGAGAAAAAGAGAATCAAATGAGAACTTATGTTACGCCTCAATTTTTCGACCTAAATACCCTTCGGTTAGAAGAAGCAAAAGCGCAACACCAAGTAGAATTTTCCAAATACTGAATCCAAATCGAGTGGAATTAAGAAAAGATTCAATATCAATGTTCGATTCGAAAAGTGAAATTGAGTGCGAATCGATACCAAGTCTTTGACCTGTAACAACAATTTCGTCTTGGGTTAAACTTGTAATGTCAGATTCAATCAGTTTATAATTTACTGCAAATTTATATAGGATTTGAGAAATGCCGTTTTTCTGCCCCACAACATCGTAGTGACCGCACTGTGTGATTTCATTTGCCTCAATTCGAAGTCGGGTTAACCCGCGCTTGTCTATTATCTTCGGAAAAAACGATTCGCCATTTGGCCGTTTGACAGCAATCTGCTCGAAGTTCTCGCTAGTTGAGAATGGAATTTCTGCGGGCTCGCCTGCCCAAAAATGATTGGTCATTTTTTTTCCACTTTTGAAGGTGTAAAAAACCGATCGAAATATCAATGGTGCAAATAAGGGATGAAAGACCAAAGTACCGGTTTCTGAAATCGGAAGTGTATTAAATAGGATAACCTCTCCCGATTTCATTCGCGAAGCTGTAATTATTGGAATACCTGTACTTGCTTGAAGAAGAAGTGATTCTTTAGGTGATTTTTGATATCGACTCAATTGATAAAAAATGGGTAAATCAGAATTGTCACCACCATTTTTTCTATTGGATTTTCTTAGAAAAGTGCCTTCAAAAAGCGGATGATTTTGATCGAGATACTCTGTTGAAAATGGGGTCGCGCGCGAGGCGTTTGGTTCAGGCTGAAAAATGCCTAACCCCAAGTTTCTTAAAAGTTGATTCGCCGGTTCATAACTCAATGG
This sequence comes from Chloroherpetonaceae bacterium, assembly GCA_033763895.1. NCBI lineage: Bacteria > Pseudomonadati > Chlorobiota > Chlorobiia > Chlorobiales > Chloroherpetonaceae > Chloroherpetonaceae bacterium. The sequence continues at coordinate 100,240 of JANRJQ010000003.1, forward strand.
ATTAGAATATGACTCTGAGAATAATACAAGACCTCCCCCATTCGCGACAAACATAGAAAGCTTTTGATTTATTCCGGTTGTTAGATCCGACATTCCCACAACGAAAACATTGTCATATTTATCAAGATTTCTGCTTTCCAATTGTGAGGGCTCAAGCGTATTTATCTCAAACAAATCATTGCCTTCATAGCTTTCAAATGCCGCCCTTATGAATTTTGTTTTTGAAATCGAATTTGACACAAGAAGAATTTTGATCTTTTCCGGAATAAACATTACACCATACCGTTTGTTATCGATTGATAAATTATCATCCCCTGAATCAATTTGATACGAAATAAATCCGGTAGAATTGGGTGTGGCGGTGAGAAGTATTTCATGAGTTTTTTTTTCATTTAAAAGAACGCTTCGATCTGCCCCGAGTTTTTCATTGATAAACAACCGTGTGCGAATTTCGCCTGAATTGATTAAACGAGAAGTATCTGTATTATTACTGGCGGCTTCAATCTGAATACGAATGGGTTTTTTGGGTTCAATTAACTTTGAAATAACTTCGGGTTCTTTTAATGAAATATTTTCCTTTGTTGGTGGAGAAACTTGAATAAAATAAGCGGTTTGTTTGCCTTCAGTCAATTTGGTGGGCTTGGAGAGTGAATCATTAGAATAGAAACCTGATGGATGAAAATCTGAAACAAGATAAATCTCTTGAGAAAGATTTTTTTGTTTTTTTAAAAAGTTAGACGCTTCCAGTAGCCGTTTTTCCATAGAAACAAAAACGGGATTGACTTCTGCCGAAATAATTTTACGCTTTGCATCTTCCAATGTATAAGACCTTGTATAATCCTCTTCAAGTCCGGTAAAACTTAAAAAAAGTTCATCTTGCGGAGTTACATTGTCAATGATTTTAAGAGCAGCTTGTTTGGCTTGTTTCCATTGAGCGTAACCGAATCGATCGGTATATAGCATTGAAGGGCTTGAGTCGAGAATAAGAACAACAGAGGTACGTGGTCTTGTTGAAAGGTCATTTCCCGCGTTGAATTGCTCAAGAACCGGCTTTGCAAAAGCTGCAATAATAAAGAAGACAGCAAGACTTCGAAGAAGCAACAACAGCCATTGACGAAATTGGAACTTTCTTAGAGAGGAAGCCTTAATTTCTTTTATTAATCGAATTGAACTAAACACAAATTCTTCCTTTTTTTGAAATGAAAGAAAATGTATGATTAGCGGGATAGCAGTCATTGCAAGCCCAATAAGTATGGCAGGATTCAAAAAAAACATAATGCCGATAATATTCAGAAAAGTTCAAAAAAATTTTTAGCCTTCATAAAAATCGTAACGTATTATTAACAAACAAGTTTTAGAACAAATATCAATTCATTTTTTATCTTGCCGATAGAAATTGAAGTACATTATACGCCTAAAACAAAGTATAGCCGAAAATGCTTAGTCAAATACGTTGCATAATCGTAGATGATGAACCATATTCACAAGAAACGTTTCAATCGTTTGTAAAGATGACCGCTTCTTTGGAACTGGTTGCAGTTTGCGACTCCGCCATTGAGGCTGGAAATATTCTTCAAACAAAAAAAGTTGATCTTATTATTTTGGATATTGACCTTCCCGGAATGTCGGGAATTGACTTCTTAAAAAGTAAAACATTCACTTGTAAGGTCATTCTGATTACTGCCCATACGAATTTTGCTCTCGAAGCCTTTGAATATCCTGTATCTGATTTTTTGGCAAAACCGGTGAAATACAGTCGGTTTTTAAAGGCCATTGAAAAAGTCAGCTCCGAGCTCGTAATCTTAGAAAAAGCAAAGAGTGTTGATAAAACAATTTATATCCGCAGTCAAGAAAATGGTGAAACCATCTTTCGCCGTGTTTTTGTCAATGACATTTTATGGATCAAGTCTGACGGTGACTATCTGAACCTCACTACCACCAATTTCTCTGAGTACAGTATTTTGAATTCGCTCAGAGAACTTGAAGAGGAACTTACTTCAAGCAAATTTATTCGAATCCACCGCTCTTATATTATCAACATTGATAAAGTTGATGCCTTTGACGAAGCCGGTGTCTATATCCAAAATAAGTTCTTACCGGTTGGGCCGACCTACAAGTTGATTCTGAAAGAGTACTTGAAAACATTGTAAGAAAAAAAATCATGAATAAAGAAAGAGGGCAGTAAAAACTGCCCTCTTTTCATTTCTAAACCAATGATTTTACAAAGGGATATTCCCGTGTTTCTTTCTTGGGTTTGTATCCACTTTGTATTTGATTTTTCTAAATGCCCGAATCAGACGGCCTCTGGTTTCGCGCGGAAAAATGATTTCATCGATATACCCTTTTTCTGCGGCTAAATAAGGGTGAGCAAAAAGTTGCTCGAATTCAGAAGTTTTCTTTTTCAATTCTTCTGCCTGATCCTGAGCAGCATCAATTTCTTTCTTGAAGATAATCTCAGCAGCACCTTGCGCACCCATAACCGCAATTTCCGCTGTTGGCCAAGCAAAATTGAAATCTCCGCGAATATGTTTTGAGCTCATTACATCATAAGCCCCGCCATATGCTTTGCGAGTAATAACGGTAACTTTTGGCACCGTTGCCTCTGCAAATGCGTAAAGAAGTTTTGCACCGTGAATAATAATTCCACCCCATTCTTGATCGGTTCCGGGTAAAAACCCCGGAACATCAACCAATGTTAGAAGTGGGATATTAAAACAATCGCAAAAGCGAACAAAGCGAGCGGCTTTCCTCGCCGAGCGAATCCCTAAAACACCGGCAAGTCCGGCAGGGTCATTCGCGACTATCCCGACACTCATTCCGCCTAAGCGTGCAAAGCCCACCAATATACTCTCTGCATAATCTTTTTGAACTTCCAAAAATTCACCCCCATCGACCAAGTTTGTAATTACATCACGCATTGAATAAGGAATATTGGCCGATTCTGGAATCACGGTATCCAAAAATTTCTCGGCGTCGGGTGGTGCAGAAATTTCGGCGATGTCAAGAGGTTTCTCTTCGCAATTTTGAGGCATATAAGAAAGCAATTTCTTGATCGTTTCAAGAACTTCAAGTTCATTTTCGCAAGCAAAGTGAGCAACACCTGATTTTGAAGCATGCGTTTCGGCACCGCCAAGCTCTTCAAAAGTAACCTCTTCGTGAGTGACCGTTTTCACCACACTTGGCCCAGTCACAAACATATAGCTTGTGTTTTTTGCCATCAAGATAAAATCAGTAATTGCTGGCGAGTAAACTGCACCACCAGCACAAGGGCCCAAAACGGCAGAAAGCTGAGGTACCACGCCGGAAGCTAAAGTATTCCTCAAAAAAATATCGGCATAGCCACCAAGCGAATCAACACCTTCTTGAATCCGAGCACCGCCGGAATCGTTGAGGCCAATCACCGGATACCCATTTTTCATTGCTAAATCCATAATCTTACAGATTTTAGCGGCGTTCGCACCAGAAAGCGACCCTCCTAAAACAGTGAAATCTTGACTAAAAATTGCGACTGTCCGCCCGTTGATTGTACCAAAACCTGTGATACATCCATCTGCTAAAAATCGTTGTGAATCGAGACCGAAATTTGTACTCTCATGACGAACAAACATTCCCATTTCTTGGAATGAACCGTCATCGATAAGTAATGAAATTCTTTCGCGTGCGGTGAGTTTTCCTTTTTTATGCTGTTGGGCGATTCGTTGTTCGCCCCCAAGTTTCTGAGCTTCTTCGCGAAGCTCTTCAAGGCGTTTGAATTTTGATGCGTTACTTGGCATACTTCTTAATGGTTTTTTTAATGAAAACGGCGAAGCCGATAATGTTTGAATGTAAAAAAACGAAAATAGTGTTACTGAAGCTCCTCGATAACCCGAAGCATCTCCCCGTTATTGGGTAATGATGGAAGCATATCCTCAATACCAGTTCCAGATAGATATTTATACATTATTTTCCCTTGCTGATCAAGTACAAATTGAGCCGGAAGTGGTGCGCCTAAAGCCGCACCGAGACCATAAAGATTGTACACTTCCCAATTAGGATCGGAAAGAAATGGAAATTGAAACTGTTGTTCCAACGCAATCTGCCGGGTCATTTCAGCAGTGGTTGTATTGAGTACAACAAGCTCAGCACCTCTATTTTTGAAAACGTCGAAATCTCGTTGCAGCTGTTGCAAGTGAGGGTAGCAGATCGGACAAAAAATTTTATCGGTAAAAATGCGTGTAAAAACCAGCAGTATTGGTTTCCCATAAAAATCGGATAGTCGCGTTTTTTTTCCGGAGGCATCGGTCAAAGTAAAATTCGGAGCGAAATCTCCAAGTGCAAAACGATCGATGGTAACGCGCGGGATAAAGTTATTCGTGAACTGGGTGGTGATGGGGTTTATCGAATCAAGAATGCTCGGCATAATAAACTTCCTCTTATGTTCTGAAAACAGGAAAGACCCTTTCGCATTTGACCCCAAAAGAGCCTTTGAATCATTACAAGGTAGGGGAAAGAAGCGAATCTTCAAGTAAATACATGATGAAATTTTATCAATTGAAGCCCGTTTTGGACGCTTTCAATTGACTCATTCGGAGGCTTAATGCTTGGGTTGAAAATGCTTAAGGTATTGATCGCGGAAAATGGAAAGACTTTCGGGTGTTGAAAGAAATCGAATCCCAAGTTCTGATTCAGCCTTTAATGTAATAAGTCCTGAGCGCAGTGGGCGTGGCGCCAATTGGTTTAAATCGGCTGTTTTAATTGGTTTGATCAGCAATGGGTCATAACCAAAGGCATTGGCAAGCAACTTTGCAAATTCGTATCGAGAGATAATTTCAGGCCCTGAAATGTGATAAAGACCTTTACGATTTTGATTGACAAGCTCATAAATGCCCCGCGCGAGATCATCAGCAAGGGTTGCATTCCCAATTTGATCATCGACAATAGTAACAGGTTCTCCATTCCCAAGCTTTTGAGCTAGCCATATCGCGAAATTTTTTTTGACTTTTTCAGCAATTCCATACACAACCATTGTTCTCACGATAATCCAATTATCATTTGCTGCTCTAACAGCATTTTCAGATGCCAATTTTCCTTTTCCGTAATAGCTGAGTGGGTTTGGTAATGAGACTTCGTCGTAAGGGCCGCTCTTGCCGTCAAAAACATAATCGGTTGATACATGAACAAGCTTTGCGCCAACAAGACGAGCCGCAGCAATGAGGTTCTCGACGGAAGTAACATTGGCTTTCCAAGAATTTTCTTTATCACGCTCTGCGCCGTCAACATCTGTAAAGGCTGCGGCATTGATAATGACATCCGGCGAATAATTCCAAATTAGTTCTTTGACATCGCCGCGCTGACATAGGTCTAAAGTCATGTAGCCAAAACTGGAGGTTTGATTATAGGCGTTCTCCTGCCTTGCCGTAACAAGCAAATCATAGGTTCGATCGTTTGAGAAGGCATCAGTCAACTTTTGCCCTAAAAGACCGTTCGCTCCGGTAATTAAAATTCTTTTATACATAATCTTTATATCGTAGGGCAAAGAAACATCATTTCTTTGGTTCAAAAAAATGCTTCTATTTGTACCAAAAAAGTAAAACCAACAATTGCAAAACAAAATGAGGTACAACCGCGTTAACTTGGTTTAATTCTCACACTTCATGCAAAATGATGACAGGAAAAAGAAATTACTTTCATTGGATTTCAAGCGTATTTGCACTCGCAATTTTATTCTCTTGTAGTGGGCCGTTAGAACCCATATTTTCAGAAACTCCGCGATTTCCAGACCAATTAGGTTCAGTTTGGGTGTATAACGATTACTCTGATACTAGTGGTACCGGACGACTGTTTGAACTTATCGGTCAAATTCGAAGAGAAGTTGTCGTTGCAGATTCATTCAAAGGGAAATCAGCCGTCTTTGTAGAAAGCTGGTTTACTCCTGTCCCAAATTCAGGGCTCGATGCAACACGCGATACCACGATTTTTTCGATTGAAGGGAACAATCGAATGATTTATTTAGAATCCATTTCCGATTTGATTGGCGATTTATTTCCTGCAAACCTTGAAGGTACTTTTCGCCCCGGTTGGTATCCCTATTTGATGTACCGAACGAATGATGAATATACCATTATCGAGCGTGATACGCTTCGAACATTGATTGGCACTGATACACTGTTTCTTTATGTTTCAGTTTCGGGTAAGGTGCTACAAGAAGATACCTTAAGCGTAAATGGGCAAGTAAGAACTGTTACACCTCTGAATCTTTCAGTATCACTCTCCGCAAAATTTCAGGATGTTTTTGTTCCATTTGCCCCGCTTATTATTTCTCATTGGTGTGGAGATAATGTTGGGCTTGTTCAACAAATTACGGGCTCCATTTCAATACCACCCGAGGTGTTAGGTGTATTAATTAGAAGCCCGTCTTTTCGATACGAACTCATTGACTTTCGGCAGTGATTGATCTATTCAATTTCAATTTTATTTGATTTTCTCATTTTGTTTAAGCGAAGCGTAGTAGATGTATTTCGATTGAAAATGCCGATATCGCCGCTCGAACTTGCCGTTGTATAGGTGTTGATGTTTCGAATTGTTCTTGAACCTCCTGTCACATCAATTTCAAATACACGCCAAGTATTTCCGCTTGTATTGGTTGCAACCATCGGCGGTGTATAGGTTCTAATAAGCCCTGAATTATCATAAACCCGAATTGTTGCTCCCGATGTATCAATTCCTCGAGCACCTGCAACGCCCTGAGATGTATAATTATGAATCGAATAGCGATACATACCATTTCTAAACTGGGAAATTGTAATTGTTTCGGGACCGAAACTATCCGTATCATCGACATCTAAAATAGCACCCGATACCTCTTCATTTGAATAGTAGCAATGAAAACGCTGAGACACTGTGCCTGAATCAGGGCCTGTAAGGTGGGAATCCAAATCACTTGGATTTTGTCCCCAAGTCAACACGATTCGAAAGCCTGTGCCGGTTACAGTTCTTGTAACGGTTTGAGGCGTTAAGGTACGAGTACCGGCAGAAATCGGAACATTATTAATAACCAAAGTGAAATAGTTGCTCCTTCGAATCACGCAAGTAAAGTTGCCGATTGCCACATTGGTGAAGGTGTAGTATCCCTCAGAATTGGTATAGCCTCGAAGCGCGATAAATGTTGTATCTGTGCCGAAAGAGAAAGTAACCAAAGCACTATCAAGCCCCGTTCCGGTTTGCGAGTTAATGATTCTTCCCGTAAATATTGCCAAACCATAGAGCGTATCAACACTTGAGCCACTTGCGCCTAAAGTAACTGATTTGGATAAAGTGGTATATCCATCCAATAAAACGCGCAAAGTATAGTTGCCTGAGACAACAGCATTAAAGCGATAAGCCCCGGAGTCATCGGTGGTGGTTGAATATGCCGGCGTTGATTCTGATTCTTTGGTGAGACTAACCGCGGCGTTTCGAACCCCAACTCCTGATGTGTTGAAGATTCTTCCGGTAACACCGTCTTCAGAGGAATCGGTGGCGCAAGAGAAAAAGAAGGGTAAAAAGAATAGGGAGATAACGAATGAAATAAATGTTCGAGTCATAACTACTCCTTAAATGTTGGTTTTACGGACAAAAAAGTTTGAGAAAATGGCTATCATAGTTTGAGAAAATGAAAAGATAGCTTAAAGTATGATTTTTAAGCGTTAATAGAGCCTTTTAACGAAAAGAAATCACTCTTTTTTGTCGATTACTTCTTGAAACAGCCAAACCTACCCTTTCATTAGATAACTCAACATCATTTTCAATCACATTCGTAATAGTTATTGTAGGCTGTAAAGAAGCCTTTTGAATCAAAGCAATCATCTGTGGTGTGTTCAAAATAAACTCTCTATTGGTTGAAGCCCCTGCCTTTTTGGCATCACCAACAACAGCAAGAGTAGGAGAGTCTACAATACCACCTGTGGCAAATGAAGGTGGTTGAATAAGAGAAGTAAGTGCCCCAACCAATATAGGGGCAAGAACAGCAGCAGCAAGAATCATAAAAATGTTACCCGTTGAAGCTGCATTCATAGCCAAAGCTTGAATAACTGCAATTGGAATTTGTGCAAGGGCACCCATATAAAAGTTTTGAGCATTCTGCCTTCTTAACTGCAAAGAAATATCATTTTGCTCCAATTCATTTTGAGATAAGGAACGGCGATAATCGGTGTCAATTTTTTCAAGCTTTTTAAACTTTTCCTCTTGAGTGATTCTTTCTTGTGAGGCAAGCCTTTTTACATCACTTATTTTTTTCTGCCTGTCCTCATCAAACAAAGCTCGTTCAGCGATCAACCTTTGTCGTGTTAAATCAAGTCGCTGGCGCTCTTGTTCTCTCTGAGCCGCAATCTGTTGATTTCCTGATGTTATCATCAAGTTAAAAATCTCAGATAAACTACTTCCTAAAGCCTGTAGAGAATTCTTTGAAAGCTCACCCCAATTAAAATCACCAATAGACTCTAATTGCAAATCAGTTTGTCTAAGCTTTTCATTTAACTCATCAATATTTCTTGTTATGATAGCAGATTCCTGAGGGTTAGCAAGCAAAGTCTGCCTTTGCGTATCACGCTGTGCTATTAATCGACTTCTTTGTGCCTGCAAAACAATACGATTTTCTACAGGAGTTCCTCTTTCAAATGAAGAAAGATTCTGTATAGAATCGAACTCATTTCTATCAATCTGTAACAATCGATCCTTCAACCCCAAATCAACTCTTAATCTCTCAGCATCCTTCTTAATTTGAGAAATCTCGGATTCGTACTTTATGATAGCTGAAGCAATCAAATCAATTTTTGCCATTTCATCGATCTCCATCAACTGAATCTCCCTTTTTCTCGCATCAAGTTCGATTTTCGCTAACGCCTGCTTTCGCTCAATTTCATCTGAATAAAGAGACACAATTTGACGGCTCAGTTCAATCTCCGCATTAAAGCGTTCTTGGTTCAACTTCTTCTGTGACTGTAAAGTAATCTCATCTCGTTTAGTTGAAGTCTCTGAATTAATAACATCCAATGCCGGCTGTAGTGACTGTGATAAACCTGAAGTTGTTACACTCGAAAGGTTCTTTTTTCCATCTATAACAGCCCGAAGATCAGTGTTTGATAAAAAGGGACTAAGCAAAGAGGCTTTCTGTGATTTAGACTGGAGTGTGATTAAGTCCTTTTCTTGTTCAATAGTAGATAGCCCTTTATTCTTTCGATCTCTCATTAAATTCTCAATCCCTTTAATTTTTGCATCAATTTCGATTTTCAAAGCGCGCTCAAGGATTTGGTCAATATTCACATTATATGAATCAATTTGCTCGCGAAGTTTTGATTGAGCATCTTCATTTAGGATATACTTGCTATCAGAGAGGAACTTAAAAGCTTTAGCGAGCTTTGACCTTATCAAAGCCACGGATGCGCTCCCAGCTATAGATTGATCTTTTAATCGGCCTGACTCAACAGTCAATTCTCCAACACTAAATCCAAAAAGCTTCTCAAAATTTGTTTCAACTTGCTTTTTTCGCTCTTCTAAAATTCTTAGTTGAGACTGTAATTTTTCCCTCTCATTGACAGCTGTTGGCAAATCAAGCTCTGCACCTGCCTGTGCTCTGTTTGAAAGAATTTCTCTCGCCTTACTAACATTGCCGGCATAAGTAGAAAACTTTGCAGATGTCTCATCGAACATCTTCCCTAACCTATATCCTTCAGATGTGAGCTTACGAAGCCCTTCCTTCAGATCGGAAAGCGTTCTTACTCTTTCCTCCTCAGACTTTTTCAGCCTCTCATTTAAGAGTAAATACAACTCAAAAACCGCTACTACACCGGCAGTTACAAGTGAGAATGATGACAGTGCAGCCTTAACGCCAAGTAGTTGCGCACGCAATACCGGTAGTATTTTATTCAAATTGGAAACCAAAAGAAACACACTACCAATTGATAATGAAATTGCAGAAAAACCACCTACAACCTGATTACTCAACAGATTTACAATCGTATCAAGTAAACTAATCATTGGTCGAAGGACGGCAAGAAGCTGCGAACCTATGGCTGCACTCAGATTTTCAGTATCTGTCTTAAGTTTAGCGATTTGGCCAGCCGCGCTCCCTAAGAATGAATTATAAGAGCCAGCTACCTTTGCACCTGTAACAAAAACTTCATTGAGTAAAGCTTGGGCCTTTTGGGCATCAGAAAGTGAAGCAGCTGTTAAGCCGGCCTTTTTGGCAAATTCTTCGTAAATCACAGAGGGATTCTTTTGGAAAAGCTTATCAGTTCCTTCATCCAAACCTAAAAGTGCCTGATTTATTGCAACCAAACTTTCAGAAGCTGAAAGGCCTTGCGCCGCACCTACATTTAGTAAAGCTTCAATAGCTTTTTTTGTCTTTTCAGTTTCACCTGCTTTTGTGGTGAGTTTTGAAAGAATTATAGCAAATTCGTTTGACTCGCTCGCCGATAAAGCGAATTCAATCCTTACTTGCTGTGAAATACGCGATAATTCCAAATATGAAGTACCGGTAATCTTCGCCGCGGCAATAAGTTTGTTTTGAGATTTTTCAACTTCAAGTGCAGAATTAATGAACTGTGAATAAGTGCCTACTAAAGCCGTCACAGCTGCACCTACTTCTAAAAAAGTAGATGCTAAGTCATTTAAACCGGATTGTGTTGAACCAGAGAACTTCTTTGTTTTAGAGATTTTCTGATTAAATTCATCAAACCTTTTGTTTGTCTCATTGAGCTTTGAATTAAAATCACTTACATCACCGTCAAGCTTAATCTTAACCTTAGCTTCTTTTTTTGATATGTTTACCATCATTCTCCTTTTTTTTGCAATTGGTCTATTCGCCTGTGTTTTCAAGGCGATGTATGATGAAGCAAGCTATGAGTTTAAAAAAATGGACTTAAGCGCAATCATTTCACTTAGCATTTTAACTTTTGGCGCGATTGCGGTTTTCATTTATTTCGTCCGTGTAGCGTAAGGTGAAAAACAATTGACTTTCTTTTCATTAAAACCAGCAGGTAGGCTGTAGATTGGAGTAGGCATTCCTTATCAATCATCAATAAATCAACCTGAACTTCCATACTCACGCCCCAATTTTTAATGTTGTTTAAAAGAGCTTCCCTTGCTTTGTTTTGCGCATTTTCAAGCCTTTCAAAGGCTCTCATCGATTTATCCTTCTTTGTATCCGATACTTGACTTTCATAAATACGCGCAGCACTCCTCATTTTTGTAGCATATTCATCGGCAGCTCGCGTGAGGAGAGAAAATTCATCCGCATACTGATTAAACCCAATGAATACAAGGCGAAAAAATGTTCCAACACACCTTCGAGCTTCCAAAGAGGCTCCTGATCAACAGCATCAGAACTTAGCCCTGTAAAATCACCTTCAAGGCAAGCTTGATAAATTTCAATTGCTCTTCCTTGCTCATAAAGGGATAAAATCTTATCGAGATAAACCTTCTGGGTTTGAACATTACTAAAGTCATTGAGTGATTGTATATCAAGAATCTTTGCGACTTTAATCGCTCTTGACGCACTTTCAACAACTTGCATTTTCCGACCGCAAAGCTCAAAAGGCTTGTTTTGCGAAGCAGGTTTCTTTTTGAAGAATGAAATCATGTTATTCAAAAGGATAGTTTAATTGACATTCTAAAGAATTGTAGCTGACGATAACTTGCTGAAAGTGCCTCAAAGTGCTATTCGATCCTTCAGAAGCCTTTGATTGACTTATCGCATTAAAAAGCTCTGCGACTGTAGTTACAGGGCCAATTGGATCAGAATCGGAGTTGTTGAATAAAACCGCTGACACATAGTAGTGAACAGTGTGAAGCTGATTGCCATTTATTCCGCAACTTTGACCTACAAAAAACCATCCCGGACTTTGGAGAGCAGCTGGCGTTCCGTAGTAAGCAACAACATCCAAAGAGATTTGGTCAATTCCGTTCCCGTGCTGAAGCTCCACGTAAACCGTTTTATTCCACTGTACATTTATGATTGCTCTTAACTCATTGAGTCGAGTAGCATTCATAGAGGATGAAAGATTCAAAACAGACACGTTCTTTATTAACCGAGATACCCCGTCATAAGTGCCTTGCAGATATACTCTGTTGTAATCTTGATCATAGATATAAAGAGAAATCGTACAACTACCAGATGCGTTCCAAACTAACTGATATGGATTCTCATTCAATGCAGATTGCTCAAGGTTAATGGATACTGAACCATCCTTCCAAAAAAGAGGATTCTTTGTATGCGGTTGAAGAAACCTTACTGAAAGTATTGCCCCATAAGTTTGTACAGGTAAGATAGCTGGGGTAAAGTCGGATGAAATCGAGTTTTCCAAATCATCAACATCAATCCGTAGTGGCAAGTAAAGAGAAGAAACCCCTTCAATTAAATCGCTCTGAAAACTAATAAGAGAATTATAAAAGGTGACCGGATTTTGACTGACAACTTTTAAATTTTCAAACCTATTCTCTATGCTTAAACCAATCTTTAGGTGGTAAAAAAGCAAGCAGTCAGCTAAGCTCGAACTTACAAAACAATCGTTCCCAACATGTGAGAAGAAGCGAAATGGATAGTTAAAAACGGTAGTGTCCGAGGTTCTATAAAAGAGTCGATTGAAGGCATACTCTGTGCGAGCAACATTTCCAACAGATTCTGTAAACGGTAAGGTCAAATCTTCAAAAGTAAAACCATCTCTTCTCTTAGAAGCGAGTATTATACTTTGCTCTAATGAAAACTCCTCACTTGAAACAGATTCAAATAAGGGGTTACGGTCACGTGAAAGATAGACTCGTTTTTTAGTATAAGCGTCGGGCTGTTCTTCGCCTTGCTCGTCTCCAGCCCCAAAAATCTCTTTTACTTCAATTTTTTTAGCGTTAAGTCTCTCATTTCTTAATGTATAGGGTTCTTCCTCAACTAACTCAAAGTCAAGTTGATTTTTTGAGTCAAGCAAAGAAGAAGTCTGTTTCTTTAGGTCATCAAAAAGAGTAAAAGCAGTCCCATTATAGCTGTAACGCTTTCCGTCGTGTTGAAATCTTTGGTATGTAATCCTGAAGAAACCTTTGTTTTGATCCGTACCAACAAACTCGATAAAAGGCTTCACTCCAACAGCATCACATAACTTCATCAGAACATCCATAACTGTTTCTTCTTGAAGAAATGAAAATGGATACTCTAAATCCTTATCCGGGTAGATACCATCTTTACTTCTTAAGCCACGTGTAGGTTGGACTGAACTACCTCGTTGACGCTCACTATCCATAAAAGCATTACCTTGGCCAAATAGATCAGAGAGTACAAAAACACGCATATCAATGAAAGCTTCAATCAGGTCTCTTCGGTTAAAAGAGACGGTCATGTCTTGGGAAGGATTGTACGAAGATGGATTTATTTCCAAAAACCCTATTTGATGAATACCTTGGAAAAGTGTGGTTTGACTTGGCGTAAAAATTATTCCATAAGCACTAAAAAATTGATTAAGGTATTTTGCGAAAAGCTCAAGGATAGTCGCGATTCTTCTAAATGAAGCATATATAATCCATTTGTCAGTGACATTCCTCTGGAAAACCTCCAATTCATTCAAAACAAAATCGATGAAGCCAAGACCATTTGAATTTACTTTCTCCCGGCCAGTAACGGGAGGATTTAATGGAGAAGAAGTGTAAATCAAAAAATCGAGGGTTTGGTTATCGACAACCGGTAAAGCCTTTAGAACACAAGAAATGTGAACTGCGGTTAGCGTCTTCAAGGAAAACTTACTTGAGCAATTCTCCGGGGCTGAAGGCGTTGAAGTAGAATTAAGCCTCTGAAAATTATAAGGGATAAATCTTTTCTGTTGAACCAATTCAGGCACTTGGATAATTCCCATAAAAATTGGAACTACAGGCAACCCAATCTCTCCTTGCTGGAAAGAAATAAAGAAGTCATTGTCAGGCTTTGAAAAGACAACATCTGAAGGGAATTCTTCGGTAAACTCTAACGAGATTGAAGAAAATTCAGGTTCACGGCTCGATTCATTCAAACGTACAAAACTAAGATTTGGTATAACAGGAAGTATGCCTGATGGCTCGGGGTAAAAATAAAAGACATCGCCAGTGCCTTGCTTTTCATATTCGAGCACATCAAGATAATAGCTTTTAGTAGCCCCATTTTCGGATTGGCTTGAAATCGCAAAACGGTGGATCGTCTTTTTCATCAAATAAAGTTCCGATTGCGTTTCATAAAGTAAGCCCCAATCTCTTCCAAATCCGCTTTGGTTGGAATAGTGGCGTTAGTATCCCCAACACCATCACCTGCAATTAAAAACCAATCGGAAGCTAAAACATCAGGTGTGCCACCGGCAGTTAAATTAGGGAATAACATTGATGACCAAGAACCCGCTGCATTTGCTACTGCATTAGCGGTACCTACATTTAACAAAGTATCAGTAGGTGAAGTAAGACTGATGTTATCTTGACCGCTTAAATTTGGATATAGATACAATCTTGCATCGTCATTTGTATTACCTGCATTTGGTGCTACATTGATAAACCATACTCTCACAGCCGGAACCGCCGTTGAAAGATTAACTGTTCCTTCCACACTTGAACCCTTTTGCACTCTTAATCTTGGAGGTAAATTGTTAACGCTTCTTATTGAGTAAATTCCATTTGATCCATTCGCGGAACTGAATAAAACAGGTTCAATTGCATTGGTTGGATGAGTCGATGTCTGGAAGTTTAGTGACCGAAAGAAAAACATTCCCATCGTAACTCTATTCCGCCCCATAAACCGGGAAAGATTACCGGCAATAGCATTATTCCCATTTCTAAGACCACCCATTTGACCTTGTGCTCCGAATACTTCAGGGTTAAAAAAAGAAGATAGAGCTGAAATTCTTTGAGAAGAATAATTTGTAGGACTAAGCGTAGAAAGAAAAGAAGCGTTTGGAACTACCTGATTCTGAACATAAAGTCCAAGGTTGATATAGGTTCTTTGGTCAGCACCGGACAGAAGCTCACTTACATTTGCATTAGCCCACACTAAATCCCAAATTTTGAAAGGTGCTGAACAAAACGCAAATGACACCCAAGCAGTTACTTCTCCAAGGTACTCACATCTGACACGGCAATAGATAATTCTTTGTCTCAAAACGTTTGATGAACTTGAAGGAACATCTTGAGCTTCAGTCTTAGGAACTAATGCTGCTTGTGCTGAAGTAAGGAAATATCTTGTATCAGCAACTTGTGAGGCATTGCAAGTAAAACTTAAAGCCGGGGCGAGAGCCGGGTTTCCACTATTCCAGTTCTGCCAAGTATAGAATTCAAAACGCCAAACAAAAGCATTTCGAATGGTAGCGGGAAAAGAAGAAAGATTATTGGTGATTCTAAGACCTAAAAGCGACGGATGAATCTGAGCAAACCTGCCGTAAATAGTGGAACGATCCGTACCAGAGACATTTCGAGCAAGCAGCATCCCACCTCCAACATCAGTGGAATTGGTTATGAAATTCGAGCCTCTTTGCTCACCAAATTCAATTATAGGCTGAGGAGGAGAAACGGGCGGACGGAGAAAGTTTATATCTGAATGAATACAAAAAAAGGATAGCGTAGCAAGTGACTCTTCAGCTGCAATAATCTCAAGATTTAATGAAACAAGTGAAGGAATTTGAATAATATCGAATTGGCCGCTGACTTCATTAAACACTAAACTAACCAATCTTACATACCAAAATCCCTTAGCAATCTCATTCAAACGATCAACATTTTCCGCAGTACCCGGCAAGAGCTCAAGCAGCTCCAATTCGAATTCAATTCTCCAAGAGGTTAAGACGCCTCCAGTTCGCCCACCGGCAGTTTTATTTGACTTGGCCTTGTAATAAGGCTTTTCATTAAGCCTTCCGATAGAAGTATAACCCGAACCGAAAGTCCGGGATATTTGTACATCATAACGGTGGTATCGAACTTTAGAGAGATCGCTCATACTAAACGAGTAAACTTCTCAATGAAGAAATTGAAGCTTCAATAACAATCTCTTGATTTTTCAACCTCGTAAGTTGCAACCGCTGATTTGAAAGTAGGGATTCATTATCGCCAATCTTTACTTCAAGATCAGCGATATCAACTTTCTGTTTTTGTAAACGAAACTCAAGAGACTTAATTTCTTCTTGAACAATGTTCTGATCCATAATCAAAAAAAATTAAGCGTTAGTTAAGGAGACGGCCGGAAAGTTAGCTGCATATCCAACTTCAGAAGCTAAAAACACACCTCGCCAGAAATCCACATAAGATGTATCGATGCTGATTAAGCAGCCAGCATAATTCTCTTCTTCAGTATCCTGACCGGGTGCAAACTTATGAAACCCGTACACGTCTGGCCAGTTAACTACAACAGCCATATCATCACCGATAAACTGTACTTGCTTAACCAAACGGTTATTTCCGGCAAGTGCGCCATTTTCAATTCCTAATCGCGCCAAAAGTGTAGATATGACGGGATTATTCTTTCGAATGATAAGTTCTAAATCTCGCTTTACACGGCCAAGGCTTTTTCCAAAATTCGTACTCACAAATTCCGGCTTTATTTCAAGCTCAAAAGCGTTTAAGTCACCCAAATCAATGTCAGCGTTTGTAACGCCTACACCCACACCATCACCATCAACAATTAGTCGAACAAGCATTCGATTATTGCTTTTTCTGAACTTTTCAAATTCGGCTGCGAGGTTCAACATACCTTGCAGCGATGTTGCTGGTACCGGACCGGTAGCGCCTCTCAAATCGGCTGTGGCTAAAGCAGAAAAAGCGGCTTTTAATGCAACTAAAGGCATAATTAGAATATTTAAGTTTTGTAAAGATTTAACTGTATCTGAAAAATCATCTGTGAAATCCAAAGCCCGTTTTGCCAAGTAACAACCCTCTCACCTGTCGGTATCCAATAGCCTTTGAGGTATGTTCGACCAAAAATTTTTTCTCTTACTTGACTAAATATGGCATAAACGCCATTACTTGAATCCTGCAAACCAATACTCTGAATCGTAATAGCAACTTTAGCCGTAACCCTTACGCCAATTTTTTGGGAGCTTTGCAGTTCATCAAACTCCGATCCGTCATAACTTAAAAGAAGTGCTCCAGAAGGATGCGAAAGCGTATAATCATTCGCATCTGGGAATAAGATGATTTCATAATTCAAACCTGTAAGCGCACTTACAATGTCGTTTAACAAAGAAACCGGGTCACCATCCCACATAGTCACCTTCCAAAAAGATAAAATAGAACCAGTACCACAACCGCAACCCCAACCCAAAAAGTGAAATCACTTTTTACTGATAAAGATTGATACTCTTCTTTCAGCGCGATGTATGACGCCTTTAAGGTGT
>JANRJQ010000004.1:300000-537500 GCA_033763895.1 Chloroherpetonaceae bacterium
ATGCCATTATGGTTAAAGCCTTAGCAGACCGCTTGGCAGAAGCTTTTGCTGAATACTTGCATGAATTGGTTCGCCGCGAATTTTGGGGCTATGAAACAGGGAATCCTTTACCCAACGAGGCGTTGATTAATGAATCCTACCAAGGCATTAGGCCTGCACCGGGCTATCCGGCATGCCCAGACCACACCGAGAAATTCTTACTCTTTGAACTTTTAGAACCTGAAACTCGAGTTGGAATTTCTTTGACTGAATCCGCCGCTATGTATCCGGCTGCATCTGTGAGTGGTTTTTATATCGCACACCCCGAGTCGAAATACTTTGCACTTGGGAAAATCGAGCGCGATCAAGTTGAGAATTATGCTTTGAGGAAAAATATGCCAGTTGAGCTTGTCGAGCGTTGGCTTTCACCAGTTCTGAATTATGAACAAACCGAAACCTCCGAAACTTCAACCATTGGAACTGAAGCTTGATTGAGAAATTTTTCATTCAAGCCTAACATGACTTAAATAGAAAAAGCCCATAATGGGCTTTTTCTATTTTTGCGAAATCGATAAATAAGCACAAATAACTATGTGCCATTGGTAACCGGTTCTTTTGGTTTCGATTGCGATTCATAGGCAGAGATAATATCGCGAACCAACCGATGCCTAACCACATCCGATTTATCAAGCTGAACAAAAGCAATCCCTTGTATATCGGATAAAATCGATTGAACGTTTACAAGACCGGAATCTCGCTTGTTGGGCAAATCTATCTGTGAAATATCTCCGGTGATTATTGCTTTTGAATTTATTCCTAAACGAGTGAGGCACATCTTCAATTGAAGGTTTGTAGCATTTTGAGCTTCGTCTAAGATAATGAACGCATTATTGAGCGTTCGGCCACGCATGTAGGCTAAAGGCACAATCTCGACTACTTTCTTTTCCATATACTCTTTCATCTTTTCAGCCGTAATCATATCGTCAAGCGCATCATAGAGCGGACGCAAATAAGGATCAATTTTTTGCTGAAGATCACCGGGAAGAAACCCAAGACTTTCGCCTGCTTCGACAGCTGGCCGTGCGAGGACAATTTTATTTACCCGCTTTGATTTTAGAGCAGCAACCGCTATCGCAACAGCCGTATAGGTTTTACCAGTTCCGGCGGGACCAATCGCAAAAAGTACGTCGTTTCGTTTTGATTCAACAACCATCTTTTTTTGCCCTAATGTTTTTGCGCGAACAGCATCAGTACGGGTAAGAACTATGACATCATCATCGAGCTCAAACCCGGTTGCGGGCGCAATTCGCGATCTCCCACCTTCTTGAATTTCTGATTGTACGATTGAACTTGTTTGAAGGGATGAAGAAGATGCTCGTTCATTTACTGAAACGACCTTAATTACGGTTTCAACATCGTGGGGCTCCAACTCTCCATTACGATTGACAAGAAATAAGAGTTCTGCCAAAATCTTTTCAACAACTTTTACGCTAATTTCTTCGCCGCGAAGCGTTACATCGCTACCACGAGCGAGAATGGCAACATCCGAAAATTCATTTTCGATTCTTTTTATGTAGGCATCTTGCGCGCCATAAAGAAGCACAGGCTCTACGCCTTTCAATGAAAATTTTCTTTCTGTATTCAATGAAAATTCGGTTATTAATGAGTGATAAACAAATCTAACATAATTTGCATCTCTTTCCGAAACTGCTTATTAATTATGTATTAATTCCATCAATACCAATTCTTGCGATTGCAATAACTTTTCAAAATTAGAAAGGTCAGTTAAAAAAGCCCGATTAACCCCATTTTTCAAAGCATGAAAGCCGCTCTCAATATCTTCAAACCATTCATTCGATAAATTATCCTTCATTACAATTGATTCCGATTCTGTGAGCGTTTTTTGATTTGGATCTAAAAATTTACCGTTTAATTCTCTTACTTGATTTAACCAATCTTTTCGATCAGAAATAAAAATCAAATAGTCTGCCTTAAGCCCAATTGAAAATATCTTTGCCAAATTTTTCGGATTTAGTAAAACATCCTGATCTCCAATTGCTGCAAAAATAGGCAAGGTGTTTCCAAAAAATCTTTTCCGAATAAGCTCTGCTTGAATAGCCGCTACCTCGCCATTAGACGAAGTTTTTACTATCCCTAAATGATAAGCGGTGAGTGACAAGGCAGGAATCAACTCTTCTGAAAGCTTTTGAGCAAAAGTTTTCCCTAAGTCACGAGTAATTGCAGCCTTTAAGCGGTGAGAATCTGAAGCACTCAACTGAGCTTCTTGAATTCCCTTTTCCTTTAAATTTTTCTGATACTGATACTCCGCATCAAAGACGATGAGCAGGTTATTTCGATGCACATATTTTTTTAAGATTGCTCTCAAGCGTGTAAAGGAGAGCACATCATCGAGGTCAATGCCTCTTAAATAGATAACAGCGGTTTTTCTAAGATTCATACAATACTTCTCAATGAATCTGACGGATTCTATGGTTTTGATTTAATTTAAATGAAAAATATTAGGTATTGATTGGTTCAGACAATCGAAAATGTTGATCTGCGGCAGACAAATAATGTTGAACATAATCTGCAACACTCTCTTCTAAAGTAAGAAATTTGACCGGGCACCCTTGACCTTTCAAGCGCTCCATATTTGCCTCGGTAAAATATTGATACTTTCCACGAAGATGTTCAGGCATTGGAATGTATTCAATGTTGGATTCCTTTTGTAACGCCTTAAATGTCGCATTAACTAAGTCTTTAAACGAACGCGCTTTTCCTGTCCCTAAATTATAAATTCCATTGACTTCAGGGTTCTGAAGCAGCCAAACCATTACATCGCAACAGTCCTTGACATAAACAAAGTCTCGCAGTTGCTCGCCATCATTGAAACCTTCACGGTGAGACTGAAAAAGCTTGACAAAGCCTTTTTCTGAAATTTGATTAAACGCTTTATACACCACACTAGCCATATCCCCTTTATGATACTCATTCGGCCCAAAAACATTGAAAAACTTAAGCCCTACAGTTTTGAAGTGAAACTCCCTTTTTATAGACCATAAATCAAAAATATGCTTAGAGTAACCGTAAGCATTGAGTGGTCTGAGATTTTCGATTTTGTTTAAGCTATCATCATATCCTTGCTCGCCATTTCCATAAGTTGCCGCACTTGAAGCATAAATAAAACGGATTCCACGGGTGACTGAAAATAGAGCAAGGTCTTTGGTATAGGAAAAATTATTCTCCATCAAATGTTCAACATTCGTTTCCGTTGTCGAACTGTTGGCTCCAAGATGAATAATTGCTTCGGGTACCGATAGTTCTTCCGAAAGAAGTTTTTCTAGAAAATGATCTTTATGAAGATAGTCGTTAAACTTAAGGCCAACTAAATTTTTCCATTTTTCGGTTTGTCCCAATTCATCCACAATGAGTATATCTGTCATGCCCATTGTATTGAGTTTCCAAACCATTGCGCTTCCAATAAAACCGGCACCGCCAGTTATGACGATCATAAAAAGATTGTTTAATTGATTTTAAAATATCACTCTCATCCATTTTTTCACACTATCAAACCTCATCCACCATCATTTCTATCGCAAATAAAAAAGCCGCCAAATGGGCGGCTAAAGAGAAAAACATTGCTTATTAATTTTTCACTGTTGCAAGTTCGGATGCAAGAAGTTTTCTTCCCCAATTAAGCCAGCCTCGAACTACATCGACAGGCTTCTCTACAACTTCGGAAATTTCTTGATGTGAAAGCCCAGCAATATCAGCAAAAAGCACAATCATCTTGAAATCGGTTGGTAGAGAAAGAAGTGCTTTTTCAATTTCAGATTCATCTTGCGTTATCACTTCTGGTTTGGCAAGCGTTTGACCAAACATACCGAGATAAGTTTCTCGAAAAGCCTGATACAACTCGACTTTTGTGGCATTTTCGTGAAGAACTTGGTAAACATTGCCAACAATCATTCCGGCCGTTGCTTCTTCTCCTGTCATCCAATAGGCAAGATTGAAAATTTCCTCTATTGACGATGCCGCGTTAAACTCCTCCGTAAAACTCCGAGAATACTGAGGTTGCATATCATTCCCCCTGTTTAAGGATTATGTAAATTGTGAACTTCATTGTTTGAATATAAGACTAAAACAGTCGGAATTTCAAGACCAAAGTCTTCTTTTTTTGAAATTTAAGTTTAGAATTCGTCCAAATCGCCTTGACCAATGTCTGCCCCATTTTTATAATTTTAAAGGCAAGTTACTTGATTTGAAGGTTTGCTATGCCTTTTTCACGCATAAGCTTTTCGATGGCATTAATCGATTTAGGGGCTTGATTTGAAAGCACTTTGGGTTCTCCATCTGTCACCAACACAACATCTTCAATTCTTACCCCAATTTTCCACCATTTTGGGTCGCAAGGTGAACCTTCTGGGATATAAATGCCGGGTTCAATTGTAAAGGTATGATTAAGATTGAAAGTTGGCGACATTGGGTCATGAACATCCAGCCCTACATGATGTGAAATGAAATGCAGGCTGTATTGTCCCAATTGCTCGGCATTTTGAATGATTCCCAATTTTATCAATCCCTCTGCCATAATATCCATTGCAATGCGGTTGGGCTCTAAAAATGAAACCCCTTTCCGACAGGCTTTGATCGCAGCCTCTTGAGCCTTCAGTACCAACGCATAAATTTCACGTTGCTCTTTCGAAAACTTACCGCTAACAGGTATCGTGCGAGTGACATCCGACGAATACCCTCTCAATTCACCTGCCATATCCATAACGATCAATTCCCCGTTTTGAAGGCGTTTCCTTGTTGTTTGATAATGTAGAATCGTGGCATTTTCCCCTGAGCCAACGATGGAAGGATAACCCGGGTAACTGCACCCTCTACTTTTGAAAACAAATTCGGCCGCCGCGGCCAACGAATATTCATAGAGCCCAACTTCGCAACTGCGCATCGCCTCTTTATGTGCTAAGGCAGAAATTTCAGTGACTTCCGTGATCGCCTTTATCTCTTCCGGCTGTTTCTCAACTCGCAATTTAGAAAGCACGGGAACGATATTTCTTAACCTCACTTTCGCGCTTAAACTATCGATTTGAAACAGTGTCACAACCTGCTTTTGCCTCTTCGTTTGAACTTCATCGTCGGTTTTATTATAAACTTTGGGAATTGCAAAAAAAACTGTTTTGACTTCAGACCCGCACTTTGAAATGAGTTCTTTCATTGCAAGTTCGAGTTTCGTATTGATATACGCGTGTTCAAATTGAAGCTCTCGAACCGCACCTTCTGCCCCGAGTCTTCTTCCATTCCAAGTTTCCGATTGGGGGTCACGAGGTAAAACAAAAAGAAATTCCTTTCCTCGTTCACCACCCAAAGAATCAAATCCAATCGAATTTTTAGAAAGGATCAACACTGATTCTGGCTCAAGATGCCCAGTGAGATATAGGAAGTTACTCTCTTGCCTAAAAAGGTAATCGACATCATTATTACGATTTTTTAACTCAGCTGAAAAAAATATTGCCACAGCGCTATCGGGCATCTCCGCTCTTAATCGGTCACGATTAGCTTTATAGAATTCACTTGAAAGCCTCTCTAAATTATAGGATTGCATGCTTTGCCCATCAACCCCTGAAACAAACAAACAAAGTGAAATTGAGAAAAGAAAAATTGATTTCTTCATTTCTTAAAGTGATTTATTCGAAAATGAAATCGGGCTGTCATGCAGCCCGATTTAATGCAAAATGAAAGAACAACTTAACTAAAATTCTTCGTCAAATGCAACCGCTTTAGCACTTGAATCCAATCCCTTTTGATATTCTGTAACCCGCTTTTCAAAAAAGTTCGTTAATGGCTGAACATCTTGGAGCACCATAAAAGGAAACGGATTTTTCGTCTTGTATTTCTTTTCATATCCCAATTGCTCCAATCGCTGATCGGCACAGTAACCTAAGTAATCGCGCATCATTGATTGAGAAATGCCGGTAATTCCAAAGTGCAAACAATCTTCGCAAAAATTCATTTCAACGGCAATTGCTTCTTCAATCATGCTATACACTTTTTGCTCAAGCGCCTTATCAAAGAGGTGAGGATATTCATTTCGAATCACTTGAACCACTTCCATTGCCCCTTGAATGTGCATTGTTTCATCACGAAAAACCCAGTTTGTTGCTGCTGCAAGCCCGGGAAGGAGTCCACGGTTTCTTAAGAAATAGACATACGCGAAAGAACCGAAAAAGAAAAGCCCTTCAATACAAGTGGCAAAACAAATCAGATTTTCTAAAAATTGACGCTTCTTTTGATCGTTATCAAGCCGGTCAAGATTTTGGATCGAATCCATATACTTAAAGCAAAAATCAGCCTTCAACTTGACGGAAGGTACATTTTGATAGGCCGAAAATGCCTCCTGCCGCTCGCGAATATCAGGAATATAGCTATCAACCAACAAGAGATAGGTCTCTACATGTTGCATCTCATCAAATAACACTTTGCCCAAAAACATTCTGTATTCAGGCGAATTCACGTGTTTATAAAGATTTAAGACCAAATTATGTCCGACAATGTTATCGGCTGTTGCGAAAAATGCCACCAATCGCTTGATCAGGTGAGCTTCCTTGGCCGAAATTTTATCGCGCAAGTGTTCATAGTCAAGTGAGAAATCGATTTCGTCCGTCGTCCAAATGTTCTTAATCGAATCTTTGTACAACTTGAAAAACTGCGGGTATTTCATTGGCCGCAGGGTTAAATCAAGATCAGGAGATAAAATCATAGAATCTTCGATTTGTTATAAAATTAGTTAATGAAATATTTCAAGCTCATTGGCAAGCTTCACAGCTTCCCGGATTTTCCAAAGAACACGATATCGCTTGTTCTGTCGTGTAGGTTTTCTTTTCACTTGATTCTGCTGCTTCGTTGCTAAAGAGCGGCCCCGCGCCGGATGTCGCAACAACGGTTGGCGGTGCACTGATATTATGTGTTTGTGAATCGGGTATTCCAAGTCCCTGTTTCGATTCGGCCGTTGTGGTTTTTTGGATTCTTGTTTTTGCTCTTGAACGCAAGTAGTATGAGGTTTTAACCCCTTTCTTCCAAAGATGCATGTACATCGAAGAGAGCTTTCCGGTTGAAGGGCTTTCCATAAAAAGATTGAGCGACTGAGATTGGCAAATAAACGCTGAGCGCTCTGCTGCCATTTCAATCAATGCTTTTTGAGGAATTTCCCAAACGGTTTTGTATAGTGCTCGAAGTTCCTCAGGTATAGTTTCGATATGCTGAATCGACCCTTCACCTTCAATGATTTGAGCCTTGGTTTGCGGCGTCCATAAACCAATATTCTTCAGATCTTGAACCAAATATCGATTGATTTGAATAAACTCACCACTTAGTGTTTCTCGCTTAAATAGATTTGAAATTTGAGGTTCAATACATTCATAACAGCCTACTATAGAAGCAATGGTTGCGGTAGGCGCAATCGCAATGAGCAGCGAATTCCGCAGACCTTTGACACGAATTTCTTCAGCGAGTAAATCCCAATCTTCGTGAAGCGTTGGTGTAATTCCGTAGTCTTTTGCCAAGTGAACCTGCAATTTTCCATCCACATACTTCGACTCATTATATGCCTGAAATGAACCTGATTCTTCAGCAAGCTTAACACTCGTTCGAAGTGCTTCAAAATATATGACCTCTGAAATTTGATTCGAGAGCGCCTTTGCATCACTGCTATCAAATGAAAGCCTCATTTTGAAAAACACATCTTGCAAGCCCATCAACCCGAGCCCAACCGGACGCCATCTGTGATTGGAAGTTGCCGCTTCTTTTGTGGGATAGTAATTGATATCAACTACTCGATCGAGAAATTTTGTCGCAATCCGTACGACTTTTCTCAACCCATTGAAATCAAAATAGCCATCTTGCCGAACGAACGCGCCAACATTCACACTGCCCAAGTTGCAAACAGCCGTTTCTTCTTTTGAAGTCACTTCTAAAATTTCGGTGCAGAGATTTGAACTATGAATAATATTTTCCCCTCGGCCGGTTTGTGCAGAGCGTTTATTTGAAATATCCTTAAAACACATCCAACCATTTCCAGTTTCTGCAAGGGTTTGCATCATTCTTCCATATAGTGCCCGTGCTGAAACTTGCTTGAGTGCTTTTCCTTCCGTTTCATAACGCTCATACCACATTTCAAATTCTTCTCCATAAGTTTTTAAGAGCATTGGAGCTGTATCAGGAGAAAAGAGCGACCATCCGGCGTCGGCCTCAAGCCTTTTCATAAATAAATCAGGAATCCACAGGGAAAGATTTAGGTTGTGGGTGCGTCGCTCCTCTGCACCTGTGTTATTTCGAAGCTCAAGAAAAGCCTCAATATCCGCATGCCAAGGCTCTAAGTAAATTGCAGCTGCACCTTTTCTTTTTCCGCCTTGATTTACAGCGTGAACACTCGAATCCATTACTTTAAGAAAAGGGATGATTCCATTGCTTTTTCCGTTTGTTCCGTTAATTAAGGCGCCTGAGGCTCGAACAGGCGTCCAGTCGATTCCAATTCCTCCCGACCATTTTGAAAGTTGTGCACAATCGGCATAAGCTTTATAAATCCCATCTAAGCTGTCTTCACCAACGGTTAATAAATAACAAGAACTCATTTGAGCATGCCTTGTTCCGCTATTGAAAAGCGTAGGGGTTGAAGGCATATAGAGGAAATTTGAAATGATGTCGTAAAACTCAATTGCTTCACTGACATTCTTTGAAAGTCCTAAGGCCACTCGCATAAACATCCATTGTGGACGTTCAATGATTGCCCGCTTTTTTGGATGGCGAAGCAAATATCGATCATAAATCGTTTTTAATCCGAAATATTCAAAAAGATCATCACGGTTATGATCAATGGCATATTCAATTGTATCCAATTCGTGCTCTGCAAGTTGTCGAATTCGTGAGTCGATCAGCCCTAATTCATCAGCCAACTTGATGTAGTTTCGAAAAGCAGCATCACGACCGGCTTCTTTACGAATAGATTCGGCAAGCATTCTTGCGGCCACTTTTGAATAATTGGGTTCATCCACCGTAAGCATCACCGCTGTCTCAATCGAGAGATTATCGAGTTCCTGAGTTGTACTCCCCTCGTGAAGCCCGTTAATTGTTCTTTTCGCCACCTCAAGAGGCACGACATTTTCTATCCCTCTGCAAGCTCTTGAAACTGCATGAAGAATTTTTTCGATCTTAACTTCCTCTTTAGAACCATCACGCTTAATTACGAACATACCGTTCTCCCTTTTTTTGCTGTTTCAAAAATTATTAGAAAACAAAGAAGAGAATCCCCGCCCGAGTGAGTCAGGAATTTTTTCGGAACGCCATTTAACCGAATGAAGAATCTTCATTCAATTCCCGGACATCTCCGACCTCTATGTGGCCTTTAGTTTTGCTTGCAAGGTGGGAAATCCACACTACTTTCATCTCAGGAGAGACCGCAAGCATTCACTATGAAAAAACGCTGCTGAAATGGCTTTGAGCAAACAAGCTTTTACGGTAAGATTTCTTTCAATAAAAGCGATCGTTTTTTCACAATGAGCTATGAATGTAGAAGCGATTCTTCTTAGTTGCAATGATAGATGACTTTTTTCATATAAATTTTTTAACATCAAATTTAACGGAAAATGCAGTTTTTGAATTGATAAACGATTCTTCCGTTTTGAGGGCATGACATCATGTTTTTTTTATTTTGGCGTACAAATTTGCCGGTCAGTCTTAAAAGACAGATGCTTTTTTTTCTTTATTTATTTCTTGGTAAACCCAGCATTCTTTTATAAAGACTCATCGATAATTTCAAATCCCTTTGTTAATAAGGAATCGCGCGTTTATACCTTCAAAAAGCAAATCATTTATCAAAATTATTTTCAACTTATTTTCCCGAAACCTTCGGCCTAATGAGGGTCTGAGGTGATCAGAAAAAATTGACCCCACACGATCATTTCTTGTTAGGTCAAATTCACACCAATGAAAAATTTCTTTTCCATTTCTATGGTAAACCCCTAAAGCCCCACAGGAAGCGAATGAACGACTTCAAAGATTAGTCTTGTTAGATGTAAAATTTTAAAATAAATCGGGGGGAGGGGTTGCAGGAGGGAATAAATGGAAAATGATAGCTCGAGAAAAGGGAGCCATCCAAATTTATCAGTATAAGCGTTGGTTACTTTACCTCAGGCGTTAACCGAATCAATTCGAAAATTTTTGTTCGAAGAAAATCCGGATCAACGGGCTTGTTGAAATAAGCCACAGCGCCAACATTGAGGCAATATTCTTGCAGAACAATGTCGTTAATCGAACTAATGACAATAATGGGGGGCAGCGTTGCACTCAAAGAGCGAATTCCTCGCATAAAATCGCCGCCGGAAGCATTTGGCATAAGCAAATCAAGCAATATGATATCGAACTGCTCGCGTTTTATGGCACTTATGGCTTCTTCGCCGTCAAAAACATTGGTAATTTTAATTGGGTGACCCGAAAAAATGGCATCAACATAAAAATGAAATTCGGCTTCGTCGTCAACAACCAAAATATGTTTTTTGAATTCTTTTTGCATACGGTAGTCCTAAAGAGGATTAGGGCTTAATAAAATTACCGGAGACAAAGGACACATTTAGAAATTTGGCGCGTTTTGCGGCTTCCAAAGCTTCAAGTCCTGTAAGGCTTCCAAAATAAATTTGTTTCAGTTTTCCATCGTCATAAAGCATTTCACCTGAGTTTTTTCCGTCATCCAAAATCAATTTACCGGTTGATTTCATCATCGTCATTTCGCCCATATAACTTGAAAGCGGACGCTGTTGAATCGGATTTCCCTTTTCATCAAGATGAAGAATACCATAAATCGTTTTGCGAATTCGAGTTGGATCAGCGGGTTTTATGATATAATCAGAAACGCCAGCACTGAGACACTTCATAATCAGATTAGTATCTGACATTGAACTTAGTACAACTACCGGTGGAATTTTGAACTTTGATTGAACAAGGGCTTTGATAAAATCAATTCCATTCATCTCAGGCATTGACAAATCCGTAATAATGACATCATAGTCAATGGTTTCGAATTCCTTCATTGCTTCTTTGCCGTTGTAAACCGATTTGATCGTAACCCACGAAGTCTGTAAAACCGATTGCACATAGAAATGGATATCTTGGTCGTCGTCTGCTAAAAGAAGCTTTCTAATCATGTGATTTGCGAAGAAATTGGATTGCACTTAGAGGCAATGCTCATTATTAGTGATTGAATATACAAATCTATTTAAAGTGAAGCATTGAACTATTGACTAAAATAAGGAAAAAACATTGATTTAATATTTCAGAGGTTTTGAGTCCGAACGTCTATGTATCAAATTCAGTTAAGAATGAATTAACGAATCAACTTCATTTATTTGTATGTCAGTTGTTCGGTAAAACCGATTATGCCTGAAATCAAACGCTTGGTTTTTCAGGTTAAATCACTTGGTCGCCTTTGACTTTTCGCCTAAATTAAGAACTTCAAAACCGGATTACGGTTAATTACAGAGTACAGAAAAATTATGAAACGAATCACCATTCTCGGCTCAACCGGGTCAATAGGAAGAAGTTCATTGGATGTTATTTCGCGATTTCCCGAAAAATTTCAGGTTCAATATTTAAGCGCTTATCGGAATTTGGAATTACTTTTAGAACAGGCCGACCAATTTCGCCCTAAAGGGATTGTCATAAGCGATAGTTCGCTTCTGGGCTTACTTCAAGAGAAAATTTCATCTCTTCATCGTAAAAGTTACCGCCCCGAAATTCTTTGTGGTGAAGAAGGTACAGTTGAAATCTGTACTCGCTCAGACACTGATTTTGTCATTGGCGGCTTGGTTGGGTTTGCAGGACTTCGACCAACGCTTGAAGCAATTAAGGCAGGAAAAAATATTGGGCTTGCCAATAAAGAGACACTTGTTGTTGCAGGTGAACTCATTATGTCGCTCGCAAAAGAAAAGAAGGTCTCCCTTCTTCCGATTGATAGTGAGCATTCCGCCATTTTTCAATGCCTTGTTGGAGAATCGAAAGAATCTATTGGTAAAATCATTTTGACCGCTTCCGGTGGCCCATTTCGAACGAAACCAAAAGAAGAATTTCATTCGATTACCGTTGCGGATGCGTTAAAACACCCCAATTGGAAAATGGGGCAAAAAATTACGATTGATTCTGCCACTCTTATGAATAAAGGGCTTGAAGTTATTGAAGCAAAATGGCTTTTTGATGTACCGCTTTCAAAAATTGAAGTTGTCGTTCATCCGCAATCCATCATTCATTCTATGGTAGAATTTTCTGATGGGAGCATTAAGGCCCAACTTGGAACTCCGGATATGAAAATTCCAATTCAATATGCTTTAAGCTTTCCAGAACGGTTTGCTGCCAATTATGAGCGGATTGATTGGCGAATTCTTAAACGCCTTGATTTTGAATCTCCTGATACAACTCGATTTCGTTGCCTTGCTTTGGCTTATCAAGCCATTGAAAGCGGAGGTTCTTATCCTGCAGTCTTAAATGCCGCCAATGAATCTGCGGTCGCTTTGTTTTTAGAAGAAAAGATTCCATTTATAAAAATTGCTGATTTAATTGAAGACTCTTTAATGAATCATCAACAAGCACTTTGCAACAATTTGGATTCGCTTATCGAAATTGACTTAGAAACCCGCCGTCGGGTCACTGAACGCGCGAGTTACACGCTTGCATAAGGCTTTTCATTATTCACTTTCGTTCGATACATTTTTTAATCACACTAATTCAACCTGTTCCTATGGAAATTTTAAGTACCATTTTCTTTTTTCTTATTGCCATTTTTGTTTTGGTTACGGTTCATGAATTCGGGCACTTTGCAGCTGCAAAACTATGCGGAATGCGTGTAGAGCGTTTTTTTATTGGATTTGATTTTTGGGATTTGAAAGTTTGGAGTGTACAGCGCGGCGAAACTGAATATGGTATTGGTGCGATTCCTCTTGGCGGATATGTAAAAATTTCCGGGATGGTCGATGAAAGTATGGATACAGACTTTTCCAACAAACCGGCAGAACCTTGGGAATTTCGCGCAAAGCCGACTTGGCAAAAGCTCTTTGTACTTGTCGGTGGTGTTTTGATGAATATGATTCTCGCGCTTTTCATTTTTATAGGTATTGCACTGTTTTATGGAGACCCAAAAACACCTATTCGAAGCGGAGTATTTATACTTGAAAACACTGTGTTTTCGGAGATGGGGCTTCAAACCGGAGATGAAATCAAAGCCATCAATGGAAAAAGTGTCAAGTATTGGGAAGAAGTGATGGACCCTTCAGCGCTTTCATCAAGCGAACTTACTTACACCGTGTTACGCAATGGGGAACTCCGCACTTTTGTTGCACCTGATAATATCTTATCCCGCCTATCAGAAAATCCCGGTGTAGGACTTGTTCCTTTGCTTCCACCAACAATTTCTGAAGTTGCAGAAGGAATGCCCGCAAAAGCAGCAGGACTGCAAAAAGGAGATGTGATTATTGGAATTAATGGGGAGAAGATTGCCAATTGGTCTCAAGTCCAATCCACCGTTGGGTCTAACGCAAATAAGCCTTTAACCCTTGATGTTAAAAGAGGTGAATCCCAAATACAATTAACCGTTACAGCAAATTCTGATGGAAGAATCGGTATCGCTTCGGATCAATCCCTTAGAAATCGTGAGTTTACCGAACTAAGTTTTTTTGGAGCCATTGGTTCAGGATTTGATCAAACCTTTAAAATGACTGCAACAACTGTCAAAGGTTTTTGGAAAATTTTAACGGGCAAAGAAGAACTCAGTAAATCCGTGGGCGGACCTGTCAAGATTGCAAAAATGGCAAACGACAGTGCTTCACAAGGCGCGGGAGTTTTTGTTTACTTTTTAGCATTGCTTTCAATTTCACTCGCTTTTATGAATATTCTCCCGCTTCCGGCTTTGGACGGTGGACAAATGGTGATGGTATCGATTGAAGGATTACTTCGCCGAGAGCTCTCTCTTAAGGTTAAAATCGCTGTACAACAAGCTGGAATGACAGTACTGTTAATTTTAATGGTGTTTATTCTCTATAATGATATTGCACATCCATAATCACAATGAAAATCCAATTATTCAGTATTGCTCACGGAAGAAGCGGTGATAAAGGCGACACTGCAAATGTTGGGATTATTGCCCGCGACGACCGATTTTTTCCGCTTCTTAAAAATGAAGTAACCGCTGAACAGGTGAAACAACACTTCGGCAAAATGGTTGAAGGAAGAGTTGAGCGTTTTGAAATGGAAAACATCGGCGCTCTCAATTTTTTGTTACACGGTGCTTTAGGTGGCGGGGGAACACGCTCTCTAAAATTGGATGCTCAAGGTAAAACTTTTGCTGCTGCGTTACTTCGAATGACAATTGAGGTAGATGAATCTAAGTATCCCTTTCTTAATGATTCTTCGCTTGCTCAATATTTTAGCAACTAACAACGCGATTTTTCAAATTTTTCTAAGCATTCTTAAATAGCGAAAGGGCTTTACCGTTCCACTCCGGGAAAATCGCTCTTGCTGATTTTGCATCACGGATTCCAAGGTGACGTTCCAACACTTCTCGATAGACGCTTCTGAAGTCAACCGTCACGGGTAAGTCTCTCCCTTCATCTAAATTTTCTTGAGCAAGTTCCGGAACACTTCCATATACTTTTCCGCCCATTACGGTAGAACCCAATAAGAAAAAGCACGAAGCTCTGCCGTGGTCAGTTCCGAACGAACCGTTTTCGCGAACTGTTCTGCCAAACTCGGTTGAAGTAAGCAAAATCACATCGTCATGAAAAGTTGCTATATCCATCCAAAAGGCATGAATTGATTTTGAGAGATCGGTTGCTGCACGGGCAAAGGCACCTCGCTCTGTACCTTGCTGAACATGCGTATCCCATCCGCCGGATTCGGCAAACGCGATTTCAAGTCCCACATTGGATTTAATCAAAAAGGCGATTTGCTTTAAGGCATTTCCAAGCGGAGTGACCGGGTATTCTGCACCGTTTTCGGGTTTGTAGTTTGAAACGCCCAATTCCCTTAACTTTTTGATGGCTTCGAATCCTTCTTCGGCTGTTCCTTTTAAGATTTCCGCCGTAGTCTTTTCATAAAGTGCTTCAAAGCCACTACTTGAACTCATGCCCATAAGTCCTTGACCACCGGCACTTACATTAAAATTCGCAAGGTTCGAAACGGCGAGCACGGGCGAATCCCCATAAAATACACGCGGCATTGCGCCAGTAATTGACACGCCTCGAAAGGGGGAGTCTGACTTAGGCAGTGATTTTAAGGTGCGGTTCAACCACCCATCTGGTGTGCCTTTTCTTCCGGGTGTTCCGTTCTCCATAAAATCTTGGGCATCGAAATGAGATCGTGTTTTATCTGGTGAGCCAACACCGTGTACAATTGCCAATTCCTTTTTTTCAAATAAAGGAGCCAATTCTCCCAATGATGGGTGAAGACCAAATCGTTCATTAAGTTCAATTAAGCCACCATTCGAGCCAAGCTTCATTGATAAACGAGGTCTGAATTTCTGAAGATGTTTATCGGCATAAGGAGAAACCGCCATTAAACCATCCATTGCACCGCGCTGAAAAATGTGTACAAGCACTTTCTTTTTTTGAGATGAGAACATCCTTTTTTCAGAAGCGGCAAAGGTTGCATACGGAGCGAGAACAATGCCCGCCAAGGCAAGTGCTGAATGATGCAGAAAATCGCGTCTTGTCGTGCTCATTGAATTAAAACTTTAATTGATTAGTGAATCGTTATCAAACTTGTGAACCGTTAACGCCTTTGAAACTCTGGAGACCCGATAATGAGGGCAAGAATTCGCGCGGTTTCTTCATAAGTCGAATTCATTATTGGTTTTGATTCTCCCCTTGGTTTTTTGTTTTTTTTCTCCATTGCTTTTTTCTTTTGGACTTCAAGGGTTTGCGATTCATCATCAGCATTGATTTTTTCAATTAGGGCGAATTCACGCATTTCATCTGAGATTTCTCCTGATGAACTCATTGAATCAGCAACTTGCATTGATTTGACGGGTTTCGGAATCTCCTCAGAATAGTTCTTTAGCTTCTCTTCAAAATCCGGTCTTGATAAGATTGGAATTAAGAGTTTTATGGTTTCTTCTGTTTTTCGTGAAGGCAATAGCACTTCGGCATACTGACGGAGTGCAGCTTCAAGAGACTCCGGCTCTTTTCCTTCGGTGAAGGTTTCGTAATCAAGTGAAACGCCTCTGATTTTAGCCCTTGTGAGGTTGGTTGCAAAATTCATCCGGTTAATTAATGAGCCGCTATTCACCCACGCTTCTGCTCGATCAGGGAAACCGGTTGGGGCAGAGTAAGCATAGATTTGTTGCCCCATTTGAGCAATCCATCGAAGGGTTGGAATTGGGTTTTTCAGTTCTGCACCGCTTCCACGAATCGCACTGACTGCATATTCAAAAGGGGATTTGATTTTGCTTTTCTTTTTTGCTTCCGCCCAAAATTCATCGGTTAGAAGGATGGCTCGAGTAAGTTCTTTCAAGTTTCCATTATTTTTTTCAAAGGATTTTGAAAGTGCAAGAATGGTTTCTTCAGATGGGTTATCGGAGATAAATCGAATTGCAAGTTTTTTTGCAATATGCTTTGCAGTTGATGGATGGTGGGCAAGCATCGTAAGTACTGCTTCACCTTCTTCAAGACCGCCGCCTTTTTCAAATTTTTTTCCAAGGATAACTTTTTCACCGGCATCGTGTGTATCTGAACGGAAAAGGAAATTTCCATCGCGAACAAAGCCAACATTTTTTCCTCGTTCAATTCTCCTTTCAATTTGCTCTGCGCGTTTTCCTAGTGGGTAAAGAGTCCAGCCCGTTAATGCTCTTGCAACTTCAACGACATCTTTTTGAGAATAACCGCCATCAACGCCAAGGGTATGCAATTCCATTAGTTCGCGAGCATAATTCTCATTAATGCCTCTTCTCGGGCGATTGTTTTTAACGATTTCCGGAAGTTTAGCTTCCAATTCTTCTTGAAATCGCCTTTGGTTTTCTAGCCCGGCTTCGATTTGGGGAAGAAACGCTTTCATTCGTGGGTTTCTTCGAATCTCGTTGACCTTATACATCATAAGCGTTTCGGCACAATCAGGGGCGAGTGATTGTGCATTATCGAGATACAAAAGCATTGCCGGGTGTTTAGCGGTTGCAAATAGCATCGATTGGAAGTCTTTCAGAACAAATGGGCGAATGGCTTCTCGTTCATAGTGATAGACATACCCACGGGCTTGGCCTTTTGTGTAAGAGACATTGAAATGATTAAACCAAAAATCGGTGAGAACCTCGTGAAGTTGATTATTGGAATAAACTGCGCGAAAGAGTTTTTGGGCTGATAACTCTTCTAAGAGTTCGGTTTCTAATTTGTATCCGTTTTCTTTCGCGAAGGGAATAAGTTTTTCACGGAGTTTTTTTCGATCAATCTGAGCGACATCCTCTTCTTTTAGAATTCCCTTTTTGTAAGCTTCTCGAAGCAATTTCCCCAGTTGGACATATTGAACCGCAATTTCATCGACCTCCAATGAGAGAGACTTCATTTCGGATAGAACTGAATCAAGCCCTTTTGGTTCGGATTTAGGGTTCATTTGGGCTTCAAACCATTGATCAAGCCCAATTTTCAGCACTTCATCTACCTCATTTTTTCTGACACCGAAAGTAAATCGTGAAAGCAAATGCGCCGCGGCTTCCCGTTCTGTGATTCCTGCCTTTTGATAAGGAAATTCTGATTTTCGACTTGGGGTAATAAGGCCAACTTTTCTGCTCGAAAAATTTGGGTAATTTGAAGCCAAACTTTCTTTTGTTGCAAAAAAAGCAACGATAAATAAAAACAATGCTACAATTTTCATAATGCTCAAATTTTTATTGGCGAGGTAACAAGTTTGAAGTAAGACGATTTAACTTGATTTTCGTTTAACTTCTTACTTCTTTTTTTTGTTGTAAAATTTACAGTGTTTTATCAAAAGGAATCTGAACAATTAGCATCTAAATCTTGTAGTGAAGCTATATTTATGTGTTATAACAACCTTCTTCTCATTTAATTGAAATCACACCGAAATCAATGTCAAAGAAAAAAACTTGGATTATTTGGGGAACCGTTTTGCTTGCCATTGCGGTATCCGTTTATTTCTTCATTTTTTCTAAACCGCTTCCAGAGGCACAAGCCGAGAATCCGGCGATGATTAAAAGAAATGTCAAACTTGAGCGCCAGAGGCTTAAGGTTGAGGTGACCGCAATGGGGACCATACAACCGATTTACAAGATTGACATCAAATCGAAAGCAAGCGGTTCTGTGCTTTCGCTTCGATTACAGGAGGGTGACCGCGTTAAGAAAGGCGAAATTATCGCTACAATTGAAAAAACTGATGCTTTAGCAGCTTATAACCAAGCCAAAGCCGATGCTGATGTTGCAAAAGCAAATCTCAAACAGTTAGAAACAACCCTTTCGCGCAGGAAAAATTTGTTTGAAGGTAAACTTATCAGCGAGGAAGAAATGGAAACTGCTACACTCGAGTATGAAAGGGCCAAGGCGCAAGTGGTTCGTACACAAGCCTCGTTTGAGCAAGCTGAAATCAGGCTAAATGATTGTGTGGTTCGCAGCCCGGTTGAAGGAATCGTGCTTGATAAAGTGGTTGATGAAGGGCAAGTTATTATGGGGGGGTTGAATGCAGTTTCGGGCGGCACGACCATTGTTACAATTGCCGATATGCAGAAGGTTTATATTATAGCAAATATCGATGAAGTCGATATTGGACGGGTAAGAATTGGACAGCAAGCGCAAATCATTGCTGATGCTTTCCCGAATCAACGATTTGTAGGCAGGGTATTAAGAATTGACCCTTTAGCAAAAGTTGAGCAAAATGTTACACGCTTTCCGGTGGTCATTGAAGTTCCCAACCCAGATTATCGGTTACTTGCAGGGATGAATGCCACCGTTACGATTGTTATTACCGATCGAGAAAATGCACTTGTAATTCCTATTGAAGTGCTTCGAGAAGCCGGCGAAGGGCGAATGGGCGCTGCTGGTGGAGCTGCCAGCGGCGGAGTTCCTCCTACTGCTAACGGAGGCGGATGGGAACGACGTGGCTCTCGTGAAGGAGGCGATACCGTCAAAATCAGTGATGAGGAACGCGAAAAACGTCGTGCGAGAATGATGGCCTTTCGATCTAAAATGGAAGAATTTCGATCGGATTCTTCACTTAAGAATGCAGGAATTGTACCTCAAATGCGCCTTGCTTCAATCAAAGACACGGCATCGGGGGAGTTTAGACCGGTACCGATTATTATTGGTTCTAGCAATGCTGAATTTGCAGAAGTTCTCTTTGGCGCGAAAGATGGAGACGAGGTTCAAATCACGACCTTTTCTCGAGCATTGATGGAAGGAAGAATGTTCCAAGAAAGAATGCGTCAATCTTCCGGCTTTGGCGGTGCACCATCTGGCGGTGGCGGCGGACGGCGTAACAATTAACTGGAAACACACTCAATGAATATTTCTGAAAGTTTTTCAAGCGCCGTTTCTTCGCTGAAAGTTAATGTACTTCGTTCGGTTCTGACGATGCTGGGAATCATTATAGGCGTTGCAGCGGTCATTACCACCGTTGCGCTCGGCGAAGGGGCACAGCGAAGCGTCAAAGAAAATCTGCAAAAACTCGGCTCAAATTTGCTCTTTATTCGACCGGGAAATCAACGGTTTGGTGGGGTTGTTATTTCAACATCAAGCGGTATTTCCTTAACCGAAGCAGATGCAAAAGAGATTCGGGCTAAGTCTAAAATCGTTGAATCGCTTTCACCGGAGGCGAGGCGAGGTGTTCAGGCGAAATATGGCAATAAAAATTGGAGTACAACCGCTATTGGGGTTTACTCTGAGTATGAAACAGTTCGCAATGCCACTTTAGGTTCCGGACGATATTTTGATAAAAATGAATATGATGCAATGGCGACTGTTTGCGTTGTAGGACCAACTATTGTTCAAAATCTTTTTGCTGCAACTGATAATCCCATCGGAAAAAAAATCCGATTAAACAACATTGAGTTTCAAATTATTGGGGTTTTAGAAGAAAAAGGTCAGAGCGGATTTCAAAACAATGACGACCAAATCCTTATTCCACTCACCACTGCTCAAAAGCGACTTATTGGGGCAACTTGGGTTTCGGGAATCACGCTAAAGATTACCTCAGAAAATAAAATGGATGAAGCGGTGGTTGAAGTTGAGCAGATTTTGCGGCGAATGCACCGCCTTTCTGAAAAGCAAGACAATGACTTTACCATTAGAAATCAGAGCGATATCATTTCTGCATTCTCAGAGACCTCGAAGATTATGTCCTTTCTTTTGGCAGGGTCTGCCATTGTCTCGTTAATTGTGGGAGGGATTGGTATCATGAATATTATGCTCGTGAGTGTTACCGAGCGAACTCGCGAAATTGGCATTCGAAAAGCAATCGGCGCCAAGCGATTGGATATTTTACTTCAATTCTTAATTGAATCTACCTTGCTTTCCATATTTGGAGGGGTCATTGGGGTGCTTTTAGGGATTGGCGTATCTGAACTTCTGAATGCAAATTCTACCTTTAAAACATTTGTGCCGATTGAATCCGTTCTTATCAGTGTTGCCTTTAGTGGATTGGTGGGGATTTTCTTTGGTCTTTACCCTGCAAGAAAAGCCGCGGCTTCCAATACAATTGAAGCCTTGCGTTACGAATAAAACTTCAAGAATTCGATTTTTATCGGAGTCTAAAAACTAAGTCGGTACCTATCGATTTGTTTCAAATGGCTAGAAACAAAGAATCCCGCTCACGCGGGATTCTTTGTTTCTTAATGGCAGTTGGCCGTTAATCGAGAAGTTGCTTAGTTATAAAACGCTTCGCGGTTATCTTCGATTTCTGCTTTCTTCTTCATTCCTTCCACCCAAGCGCGCATGACTTGTTCTTTCTTTTCGCGTAAAATCTGTTTCATTAATGCTTCTTTCTGTGAATTGAATTCCTCTTCGGTTCCGTCAATTTTTTCTGAAAGGACAGCAACAGCGACACCGCGTTGAACTTCAACAGGTGCGGTCATTTTTCCAACAGCGGTTTCGGATAAAACACCCACAAGCGCATTTTCACGACCAAGACCCGGAATCATACCCGAATTATACATCACTTGTCCGGTTGTTTGAACGGTTAACCCTTGGTCTAAAGTAGCAAGTTTATCGATATCACCGCCGGCCTTTTGAATGAATCCTTTTGCCATCTCGCGGAGTTCGGCAATTTTTTTCTCTTTTCGAACCTTTTCTTTGATTTCATTTTGAAGCGATTCATCCAACGGGCGGTAACCTTCATCGTTTATTCCCGTAACTTTTACAACGGTAAATCCGTCTTTAACCTCAATAACTTTGCTTATTTCACCTTCTTTTGCAGCGAAAGCAAATCGTGAAACGGATGGGCTAAAGCCAAGAAGAAAAATGAATCCATTTTTTTGAAATGAACCCGTTTCTCTTACTTCTAACTTTCTATTCTCTGCTTCCTTTTCAAACCCTTCTTCGGTTGCAAAATATTGGTAATCACTTGCTGCGCGTCGTTGCCTTTCCAAAGTTGTGGCACTTGCAGTGATTTTTCGGCTCAGTTCAACAGCTTTCACTTCACGATCTTCTTTACCAGTAAGCTTAATGATATGAATTCCGAATTGCGATTGAACCGGTGCTGAAACTTCACCAACTTTTAATTTATAGGAAGCTTCTTCAAAAGGTTTGACCATTCGACCTTTCCCAAACCAGCCCAAGTCGCCGCCTCTTGCACCCGATCCCGGGTCTTCAGAAAACATTTGAGCAAGACTATCAAATTTTGCTCCGGCTTTGATTTTGGCAATTAGCTTTTTTGCTTCTTCAATGGTTTTCATAGTGTCTGACTTTGACTCACCTTGAGGCTTAAGCAGAATATGAGAAGCACGAATGGTTGGTTCAGGGCGTGTTTCGACGCCGGTAATCTTAATGAGTTTCATTGTTCCCAATTCTTCAATAGGGCCAATCACTTTCCCCTTTTCAATCGTTGGGGAATAAAGCAATGCTTGTTGCTCTTCGGTAAGTGATTCAATGGCATAATTTTTACCTGCACCGATTGGACTATCGCTATTGATTGCGATAAAATCGGTATCGTTAGGAGCGCTCGCAAATTCAGGAATCAAACGTTGCAATTCCTCACGAATCTTTAGGGTGTCTTCGGCAGTTGCGGAATTTGAAAACAATACGAATTTGGCCGTCCGGCTTGGCTCCTGTTTGTATTCTTCTTTGTGTTCACGATAATACGCTGAAATTTCACTTTCAGAGACTTCAAAAGTGCTATCAGGCTTTAACCTACTGAAATCGAATAATACATATTTTGCCGAAAGCTTTTCCGTTTGCTTTTTGAATCGATTCCGAGCTTCTTCTTCAGAAACAAAAACTGCTTCCGATAAAGTGCGTTGAAATTTTTCATACATTTTTTCGCGGCTAATGTATTCTTCAACTTGAACCCAAGCGGCTTTATTTCTTTTATCGGAAATCGCGCTTTGAAGCTTTTCTCTATCAATCAGACCTGTTGCGGGATCGCGAAATTGCTGTGCAATAACCTCTGGAGGGTTAGGGCTGTATATGGCTTCAACGATTTCTTTATCAGTTACTTCAATTCCAAGTTTTTTGTATTCGACTTCAAGCAAGTTTTGCATGATGATGTTTTCCCAAGCTTGCTCTCGAATTCTTCCGTCCATTTGTTCATCAATTTCCATCCCTTGCATTTGCTGGCGGTAGTTATCGAGCATCACGCGGTAAGCACGGTCGTACTCAGCGAAAAGCACCGGTTTACCATTGACTCTTCCTGCTTCGTTTCTACGACCACCGGAAGAACTGTAATTCATACCCCATTCAAAGATGATGGTAATAAGAAAAGCGCCAACTAGCACATACAGAACGATGTGCATGTTATCGCGCATTTTAGACATAATTGGCATACTTGCTCGTGAATGATAATGTGTTATTTTTGCCCGCTTCTTTTTCAAATAAAAAACTGGTTCAGTTATAAAAAAGTGAACCTAAATAAAGAAAAGAAGTAGCGGATTTCGCTTAAAGTATTAAAAAACAATTTTTTGAAAATGAGCGGCAAATATACGACGGTGACCCTCATCCTCAAAGGGTAAATTCTTGATTGGTGTTGCCAATTTTTTTGTGGATAGCAAGAATGGACATGACAAATTTATTAGACAATCTTTCATTTCGTGATTGGTGGTTACTTCTTACTTCAGTTACGATCGGGGTATTTGTTTTTCAATCCCTCGTTTTTTTATTCGGTCTTTTTCGTTTACCGAAACAAGTTCAGCTATCGCAAGGGGCATTACCATTTGTTTCTGTGGTGATTGCCGCACGAAACGAAGAGCAAAATATTGGCCGAACCTTACAATCCCTTTCAAAATTAGATTATCCGAAAACCCACTATGAAATCATTGTTGTTGATGGAGCATCGGTTGACCGAACGGCAGAAATTGTAAAAGAACATGCCTTATTAAATCCGGTTATCAGATTGATTCCGGTCGATTTAACCAGACCCTTAAAGGGAAAAGCCAATGCGATTGACCAAGCGATTGATGTTGCTCGTGGAGAAATTATCATGATGACGGATGCCGATTGCGAGGTTGAACCGACTTGGATTTCAACTGCTGTTAAGCATTTTACAGAGCCGATTGGCCTTGTCTGCGGCGTGACATTGCCGAAGGGGTACAATTTCTTTTCTAAAATTCAGGCAATTGACTGGGCTTACATTCTTGGAACAAGTTCCGCTTTAGCATCTCTTGGTGTACCGATTGGCGGAATCGGAAACAACTTTAACTTCCGCAAGCAAACCTATCAAGAAATTGGCGGGTATCGAAATATTAAATTTAGTGTTACGGAAGATTTTATGCTTTTTCAAACCATTGCACGTTCACGGTGGAAAATCGCATTTCCGGCACTCAAAGAAATGCACAATGTGACAGAGCCGATGCCAACGATTGAGGAGTTATATATTCAAAAAAAGCGCTGGACACTTGGTGCTTTAGATGCAAGCTTTGGGCAATCCCTTTATGCAACGTTAATGTTTATGGTTCATGCATTAACCTTAATCTCTGTTTTTATACTGCCGGCTTCAGTTTGGGCGCCAATGATGGGCATTAAAATACTCGCAGATGCAATTATCATCACTCCCGTTATGATGCGATTTGAAAAATTGAAATACTTTATTGCATACCCAGCTTTTCAGATCTACTTTTATTTTTATGTTCTTCTTGTTCCTTTCATTCTCCTTTTTAGTAGAGAAGTGGTTTGGAAAGGAATTACCTATCAGGTTTCAACTAAAACATAACCCAAATGTCACGATTCACCCGAATTTTCATCATTGTTTTACTGGGATTGAATTCTCTTATTTTCAGTTCTTGTTCAGGTGGAAACAACGCACAAGGCCCGCTTTTTGTCATAAGTGAAAAGGGGAAATTCGGCTTTATGGATTCAACAGGAAAAATCATCATTCCTTGTGAATATGAGGACGCAAGAGAATTTGCAGATGATTTGGCATTGGTTCGA
Source organism: Chloroherpetonaceae bacterium (assembly GCA_033763895.1). Classification (NCBI taxonomy): domain Bacteria; kingdom Pseudomonadati; phylum Chlorobiota; class Chlorobiia; order Chlorobiales; family Chloroherpetonaceae; species Chloroherpetonaceae bacterium. The sequence continues at coordinate 324,591 of JANRJQ010000004.1, forward strand.
GTTCGAGGTCTTTATGGGTATATCTCTTCAAGCGGCTCTGTGAAAATCGATTTTAAATACATGTCAGCGTGGAGTTTTAGCGAGGGTTTCGCGCAGGTTCAATCGGGCGTTAAGCGTAAGTTCTTGAATACCGAAGGCGATGATGTGTTTCGAAATTTATATGACAATGCGCGAAGCTTTAAAGAAGGAATGGCTGCGGTGGAATCGAATTCGAAATGGGGATTTATTAATAAAGACGGGTTACTCTTAATTAAACCGAATTTTGATTATGTCTCTTCCTTTTATCAAGGTCTTGCGGTTGCAATGAAAGACGGAAAATTTGGGTTTATTGATAAATCAGGAAATGCTGCATTACCTTTTCAGTATGAGGATGCCAACGATTTCAGTTCCGATTCCTTAGCAGCGGTAAAGCGCGGAAATTCGTGGGGGATTATCGACCGCGGTGGTAAGATGATTTTCGACCCAATCTATAAAAATGCGTTAGGCATGACCGATGGTTTAGCGGCAGTTCAATTTGCTCCGTCATTTACCGATTCCTCTTCACTTTGGGGATATATCGATCCTAAAGCAAATGTTATCATCGAGGGACAATTTGAACAAGTCTCTCTATTTTCTGAAGGCTTAGCCGCGGTAAGAAAAGGAAATAAATGGGGTTATATTACACCGAGCGGCAACTTCGCGATTTCTCCTCAATTTGACTTTGCAGAACCATTTAGGGGGGGCTATGCAAAAGTGATGGATGGCGGAAAATTGGGATATGTCCGTAAAGATGGTTCATTTTTACGCGAGCCCCAGCGATGATCAATAAAATATGGAACACAACCACAGGATTTACGAAGAAAAGCTTGCGCAAACGAAAACTGCCGATAAGGGCATTAAGTGGGCTTGGCTGATTACATTTGGCATTTTTTTTATTGAACTTTTTGGCGGTATAATTTCTGGAAGTTTAGCTCTTTTAGCTGATGCCGCTCATATGGCTGTCGACGTTCTGGCATTGGGCATCGGTTACTTTGCCGTATGGATCACCCGAAAACCCGCGACTCCACGCCGTACTTACGGTTTTTACCGGGTTGAGATACTTGCTGCACTCTTAAATGGAATTCTACTCATACTCATTTCTTTAGCGGTTGCATACGAGGCATTTGAACGCTTTTTTTCGGGCGTACAAATCAACTCTTTGCAAATGTTTGGGTTTGGCTTTCTTGGATTAATTGCAAATATCTTTAGTGCTTTGGTTCTCCATAAAGAAAAAGATAGCTCTGTTAATCTAAAAGCGGCATACCTACATGTCTTAGGCGATTTGGCAGGTTCCGTGGGCGTGATATCCGGAGCACTTTTAATTTATGCCACGGGCTCAGTTTGGATTGACCCGTTTATTAGCCTTTTTATCACGCTCCTAATCATTCGAAGTGCGTGGCGAGTTGTAACCGAATCAATTGATGTCCTTTTGGAATCAGCACCAATTGGTGTAAAGTGTGAAGAGGTGGAAGCGCATTTGCGCGCTCAAGATCGAGTAGTTGATTTGCATGATCTTCATATTTGGACAATAACTTCGGGTGTAAATGCGCTGAGTTGCCATATAGTTATCAATAATTATGAATGCAGCGAATCCCTCATTCTTAGCTTAAATCACTCGCTCAAAGATCGGTTTAATATTGATCATGTCACGATTCAACTTGAAAATGCAGAGGTTCGGCAAAAGATTGATCACCTCACAATTCAAGAAGTCGTTGCAAACCGTGGGAAGAAAAATTCCACACCACATCATATACATCATCATCACACACATTAACCTTCCCATTTTATGAGTCAATCTCTGAAGAATTCGATTGATACGATATTCATTCGCTTATACATCATTCTCTTTCGTGCAATTCTATTTTCTCCTTTTTTAATTTCAACTCTTATTTTTGAATCGTGTACGATGATGAATCAAAAACCTCAAGTAAAAGTTGATTTTCAAGGTCACCGCGGGGCGAGAGGGTTGTTACCTGAAAATACAATTCCGGCATTTCTCAAGTGTCTTGATTATGGATTGACCACTTTGGAATTGGATGTTGTGGTTTCAAAGGATACCCAAATTGTTGTTTCTCATGAAGGGTGGTTTTCTTCTGAAATTTGCAGTCTTCCAAATGGCGATTCCGTTTTAAAGGAAGACGAAGAAAAGTTTTTAATCTATTCAATTCCTTATTCGGAAGTCAAAAAATTTGATTGTGGAAAACGCGGTCATCCCCGCTTTCCGGAGCAGCAAGCCAAACCTTCAGTCAAGCCTTTGCTTGCTGAAGTTATTCAAGCCTCAGATGCTTATGCAGCTTACCTTAATCTTTCGCAGCCAATTTATAATATTGAATTAAAATCGGAGCCCGGGAGAGACGGTGTGTTACAACCTGAGCCTGACATGTTTGCACAATTTGTTTACGCTGAACTCCTGCGCTTGGAAGTTCAAAACCGAGTGATTATTCAATCTTTTGATCCACGCGTTCTGAACAGCATGCATAAAATCGATAGCACCCTTACTTATGCACTCTTGGTTGAAACAGAATTGAGCGTTGAAGAAAACTTGAAGTCACTTTCTTTTCAACCTAAAATATATTCTCCTTATTTCAAACTCGTGACCCCAGAATTGCGCCAAACATTAAAATCGAAAGGAATTCAGTTGGTTGTTTGGACAGTCAATGAACTCAGCGATATGAATGCAATGATTGCACTCGGTGTTGATGGCATTATCACAGACTATCCCAATCGAGCATCACAAGTTAAGATTGCTCTCGATTCGCTTCAAAAATTAAATCATAAAACGAATTAATTAATTGCGGAGAAGCAAATTTTAATTGAATTGGGTTTAAAAATTCGACTTCCCCGCTTATCTTCTTTAGCATCACCGCTATGAATTGTGGCTCGCTTCGTGCCCTTCGATTTTTGTTACGCAATCACACACATCAATGAATTTTAACAAATACGATAAAGGTCCATTTTACGATGAGATGTTTCTGGCTGGTGGAGAAACTCGCCCGTGTTATGATTATATCAAGTCTCAATTAGAGTTACTCGGCACCGATGAACTGATGAGACGAAAGTATGCAGCCGAACGTTATTTGCTTAATCTCGGAATTACGTTCAATGTTTACGGGTCTTCTGGAGGCACCGAACAAATTTTTCCATTTGACCTCATTCCTCGTTTGATTGAACATCATGAGTGGGTAACCCTTGATAAAGGATTAAAGCAGCGGATAACCGCATTAAATCTTTTTATCAATGATGTTTATCATGAACGTCACATTGTGCGAGATGGCATAATCCCTAACGATATTCTTGAGTCAAGCAAAGGGTATTTACCGCAATGCAATGGTTTGAAGCCACCAAAAGGAATTTGGTGTCATATTACCGGAACCGACCTTGTTCGTGATGGCGACGGGAAGTTTTATGTTTTAGAAGATAATCTTCGCTGCCCTTCAGGGGTATCGTATGTTATTGCAAATCGGGAGGTCATGAAACGAACGCTCCCCGAGGCATTTGAGAAATTGGGTGTATTTCCTGTAGTGGATTACCCAATGCATTTGCTTGAAATGCTTCAATCCGTTACAAATAAAACCACACCGGTTGTGGCCGTGCTGACTCCGGGGATATATAACTCTGCTTACTTCGAACATTCATTTCTTGCACAGCAAATGGGGGTTGAATTGGTTGTAGGTACAGACTTATTTGTTAGAGATTATCAAGTTTATATGCGCACCACCAAAGGTCCTGAGAAAGTGGATGTTATTTATCGCAGAATTGATGACACTTTTATCGACCCTCTTGCCTTCCGCCCCGATTCGTTGCTTGGTATTCCGGGTATTTTTGAGGCTTATAAAAAAGGAAATGTGACTTTTGTTAATGCGCCGGGTACCGGCGTAGCCGATGATAAAGTGATTTATGCGTATGTACCACGAATTATCAAGTATTATTTAGGGGAAGAAGCCATTATCCCGAATGTCCCAACTTATATGTGTTGGCAAGACGATGAACGAAATTATGTTCTCCAAAATTTGAATAAACTTGTTGTCAAAACGGCAAATGAATCCGGCGGTTATGGAATGCTTATTGGTCCTCATGCCAGTGAAAATGATCGAGAGGAATTCAAACATCGAATCGCATCGAACCCGAGAAATTACATTGCCCAGCCAACCATATCACTTTCTCGAGTTCCAACCATTGTTGAGAATGAATTTGAAGGAAGGCATGTTGATTTCAGACCATACATTTTGTATGGAGAGAAAATTTATGTTTTACCCGGCGGGCTCACAAGGGTTGCGCTTAAAAAAGGATCTTTGGTCGTCAATTCGTCGCAAGGTGGCGGCAGCAAGGATACTTGGGTGCTTTCAAAATAGCACCAGCTAAGGGGTTGCAATAAGTCCATCAACTTCGCTTACGGATACTTTTCTCCACTCTGCGATTTGAGACATAATTAAATGCCTGACTTGGTCTCTTAAATCGGTGGCATCCTTTTCAGTCAGTCCTTTGGTTTCAATTGGCGTGAGAACCTTTAATCGAATATTATCGGCTCTTCCAAACTTGATTGAATGTTTTGGCAAACAGTTGCTTGAGCCATCAACCGCTAAAGGAAGAATTGGTAATTGATGCTCAATGGCTAATCGAAATGCGCCATCTGCAAATTTATGAACTCTGGAATCGGGCGAACGAGTTCCCTCAGGAAAGAACATCACCGAGCAATGCTTTTTCAGGTAAAATGCCGCTTTGGGTAATACATCAGCGCGGCTTTGTTTATTTTTTCGATCAACCGGAATATCTCCTGCAAGCTTTAACATCCATCCAAAAATTGGGGCTCGAAAAAGTTCTATTTTCGCAACCCACTTCATCTCCCAAGGCAAATTTGAAATAAGGGGGATATCTGCAAAAGATTGATGATTACTGACAACGATAAATGGATTTCGAGGATTGTTGATTTTCACTCCGCTGATTGTTAGTTTCCAAGCAGGGTTTACTTTACAAATTAGTACTCCAATTAGACGAAAGAAGCGGCCGGTGCGATAATGCGCGGCATCTCGATCAAACAAACGAACCAAAGCCAATAAGGGAAGCCATATCAATACGGCTACGGTACAAGCCAACCAAACGAAAATAGACTGAAGTACTAACATGAATAAGAATTTTTCGGGGCTTAAAATACAAGGAAAAAAGAGTGACCGCAAACGCGTTTCGTTTACGGCCTCATCCAAAAAAAGTTCAAATAAATAGCGGTGCTAATACAAGCGTAATAGTCGAAAGTAATTTAATGAGTACGTGAAGTGAAGGCCCTGCCGTATCCTTGAATGGATCTCCAACCGTATCGCCGACAACAGCTGCTTTATGCGCGTCTGAGCGCTTTCGATGAACATGCCCCGTTGAATCTTTGAATTGACCGGATTCTATATATTTCTTAGCATTATCCCAAGCACCTCCGGCATTGTTTAAAAACATTGCCATCAATATCCCCGTGATGGTACCAATCATTAACATCCCCGCCACCACTTCAGCGCCTGTTGCACCAGTTGATTGCTTTCCTCCGGCTTCATAAACAAATTTAAATATGACTCCTACAATAATTGGCGCCACAACCACAAGCAGCCCGGGCTTAACCATTTCACGAAGCGCCGAAGCGGTTACAATATCAACACAACTTTTATAATTGGGTTTGAAATCGGGAGGAAAAATAATGTTCCCTTCTGCATCACGATTTAAGGCTTTGAATTGTTCCCGAACTTCCGCAATAATCGCTTGTGCTGCTTTTCCAACAGCAATTACAGAATATGCACTAAATAGAAAAACAACCATCGCCCCAAGAAGCCCTCCGATAAAGACCTCCGGTTTGGCAAGGTTCACCGATTCCAATTGTAACCCGTAGTTGCGAAGTTCATCGAGATAGGCACTGAATAAAAGAAATGCTGCAAGTGCCGCCGACCCTACGGCATAGCCTTTGGTGAGTGCTTTGGTGGTGTTTCCCATTGAATCAAGCCGATCGGTTTTCTTGCGAACGCTTTCAGGTTGTTCGGACATTTCAACAATTCCGCCGGCATTATCCGTAATGGGACCGAAATTATCCATTGCAAGAATGTAAGCCGCCGTTGCAAGCATTCCCATTGTTGCGGCCGCTGTTCCGAATAAGCCCGCATGTTCAAGCCCGGATTGCGCACCCAAATAGTATGAGCTCATGATTGCAATCGAAATTCCGATAACAGGAAGTGCCGTGGATTCTAAACCTACCGAAATTCCCGAGATGATATTCGTTGCCGGGCCGGTCAACGATGCTGTAGCAATTGATTGCACTGGCCTGTAGCGATACTCTGTATAGTATTGGGTTAAGAAGACAAAGGCGAGAGAGGTGAGAAGCCCTATAATTCCACAAAGAAAAAAGTTAAGCCAAAATATCCCTAAAATCAATTTTGCTGCAACAAACATTCCTAAAGCAGAACCGGCCATTGAAACATAATAGCCTCGGTTCAACGCATTCATTGGATCTTCTTTTCCATCTGTTCGCACCACAAGCACCCCAAAGATTGATGCGAGCATTCCTGCGGCAGTCATGATAAGTGGAAAAAGCAAAATGCCGATTGGTGAAATGCCACTCGCCAGAAAAGTTGCTTCGTTGGCTTTAAAGAGCGCAGCTGCCAAAATCATTGCCCCAATATTTTCAGCGGCCGTGGATTCAAAAAGATCTGCACCGCGCCCGGCACAATCGCCGACATTATCGCCCACTAAATCTGCAATCACCGCAGGGTTTCTTGGGTCATCTTCAGGAATTCCGGCTTCGACTTTTCCTACCAAATCGGCGCCAACATCTGCGGCCTTTGTATAAATCCCTCCTCCAAGCTGAGCGAAGAGCGCCACAAAACTCGCCCCAAACCCATAACCTGCCATCAGAAGCGGAATATCTAATTCACTTTCAGTGACTCCAAGTGATTTCATTCCGACAAACAGACCGACAACCCCTGCAATGGAAAGAATGACGACAAAAAAACCTGAAATCGCACCGCCACGTAATGCCACTTGCAAGGCATCGTTGAGGGAATGAATTGCTGCGGCTGCCGTTCTGATATTGGTTCGAATTGCAACCCACATTCCGATATAGCCGGCAAGAACCGAACTTGCAGCACCTAAAATAAAGGATAGCATTGTCCAGATTGCCATTGCTTGAGGTGAAGCAACATCATGTGAGGTTGGGGTTCTTACAAAAGCATATAATATGTAAATCAAGGCAGCAAGAGCTACTGCCAAATATGCTATCGTTCTGTTTTGACGAGCTAAAAATGCCTCAGCACCTTCACGAATTGCATCAGAGATGTTTCGCATTGCATCGTTTCCGGTTTCTTTACCGAGTACGATTTTCATCAAAAAGAGCGCAAATAAAAAGGCGATGACGCTCGCGCCAAAGATAAAACTGACTTCCATTGGTGTTTTGATTAATGTTGACTTTTGTTCTGGTACTATTTCAAAAGTCGAAATTGTTTCAAGTTTAATAAAAGTAGAGGCTTAATTGAAACTTAAAAATGAATTCTTATTCAGATTTTTTCTCACCATTGAAGCGCTTCAGAAAGGATGGGAAATTCTTTTTTGAAAATATCCCGAATTGATAGCGCTATATCGCGATGTTCTTTCTGTGTAGCAGGGTCGCAGCGAACCTCGAGATAATGAATCCAACTTCTAACAGACCCTTTCATATAAAGCTTAGTTGAGGTATTGAGAGGAAGAAAAACCCGTGCCGATTCCTTCGCAATTCCTTTTTCTAAAGCTTCTTCATACCGCTGATAACCCAAATCCCAAATTTCTTGTTGTGTCTTTCGAAACCACGCTTTTGTCTCCGAATCAATGTCATCCAAAGAATTTTGCCGATTCTTTGCATCTTGTCTTCTTGCCTCATAAGTTTCAAACGCTGTCGCTTTTGAATAGCGTTGACTAAACTCCTGAAAACAAAAACTACGGTGACGAAGAATTTGCGGCGCAATGGCTCTCGTTGTGGTAATTTCGACGGTCATATCGACCATCTCAAAAATGCTCCAATGCTTATTTCGAATGCAATAAGAAAGCAGTTTTGCATAGTCTGGGTTTTCTTGATTGGGGCTTGAAACACGTGCACAATAGGCGATAAGACCTTCGGGCGAAAGCGCCGTGCCATCAATTTCTAAGAAAGGTTTGGTAACTGATATTAAACGAACCTGCATATCAATCGATAATTAAAATTTTTCCGCGAGATGCGTTCCCTCCCGCAATATCAACTTGGTAAAAATAAACCCCATTGGCAACTCTTGCCCCATTCTCTGTTCTCCCATCCCAAGTGACTTCTGCATCTGCATTTGACTCGCTGGTTGAGTAAATCGTTTTGACTTTTTTCATTGAAAAGTCAAGGATATGTATCGTTGCTGAAGTACTGTTTCCTTGATTAAAGCGAATTCGGATGAGCCTATCTAATCGAGGGGAAAATGGATTTGGATACGCATATGTGGCTGTCTTGGAAGAAGTCGGGATGTTGGCTCGTGTGATACTCCAGTTTTGCCCACCGTCAAGACTATAACCGGTTCCGTCGGTAGTGCCAACCCAAATAGATGAAAGTGAATTCGGCGTTCTTGGTACAGATAACACACTTTGAAACTCTGACTTAGGCTTTGTGAAAATTTTGGGGTTGGTTTGATCTCTCAAAACTCGCTGATTAATCCACGTTGCGCCGCCATTATAGGAAATGAATAGTCCATTGGTTCCGGTTGCAAACACCGTATCACCTTTGAAAGCGAAGTCGTAAATGCGTTCACCAATGAGGGCATTGCTCCAAGTAAGCCCGTCGTCACGCGTCCACGATACGCCAAATCTTTCGGTATTGCTTTGACCTTGCCAAGTGGCCGCCCATATCGCTCGAGAAAATGATGGTGTTGCAGGTTGTTCTTTTAACGCAATAATCCAATTTCCGGTGATTCCTCCACCTGAAATCTCCGTTGAATTTCTCGTGAACTTTTCCCAAGAAGGATACAGCGAATCAGCCTCTCGGGTTCGACAAATTCCATCAACCGTGCCAACCCAAACATCCCCATTTTGAGCTTGAAGTACTGAAAATCCCAAAAAAGTTAAATCGCCATCTTCACCTCTTCGTGGTTCTAATTTGGTGCGAACTGTATCTGTTGGCGAAAGTCTTCGAAAACCAGTTGGAGGTAACATCATTCGCTGCCACTTTTGACCATTATTTTGTGTTCTTCGAATCCCGCCCGACCAAGTCGCGACCCACACTGTTCCGGGCTTTAATCCGATGGCAATATCATAAATGATGTTCTGCTCGGGGACGATTATTGGTAGTGCGCTCACTTGATTAATACCATAAGGCTCAAGGGTGTCAGTTTGTTTATCGAGTGGCTGCGGTAAAACGGTCCATTCGGTTCCCCCATTCATGCTATAAATCAACCCATCGCCGGCTCGGGTCACGCCGTCCTTTTCTGAAATTTTTGATGAAGAAGCCCAAACACGGTTTGCGAGCACATCAACAGTTTGAATTCCTTCAAGATTAAAATTTTGAGCAGAAGTAGTAAAAGAAATGTTTCTGAAAAAAGGTGATTGAGACCATATTCCATTTGCAGTTTTGAGTCCACTTCGTGTAACAAACCAAATTTTTCCTTCACTTGTATCAAAGGCCATTGAAAACACGGAATTCGATCCGATGCTCCCTTCAAAGCTTTCGGAAAGCAGTAATTTTTCAAATCCTATTTTTGGGACACCTTGCGCGAGCGTTTGAATTGTGAAACACACGATCGAACCCAAAGTGAAGAAGCGACGCAATATTGAAGAATTAATCATACCGAGAGTTACCGCACAAAGGTGATAGAACGTTGAATAATATTGCTTTTGGCACCGCTTTTATCAATTGCTTGATAAGAAAATGTTCGTGTGACGGAAGTGTTATCACTATTAATTTGAAGTGTTGCAGTAAAAACACTATCGGCAGCAGAGAAATCGCCACTTTGCCCATTGCGATCTCCGTCGTTCAAAAGTGAAAAAGTAATCTGTGGATTATCTAAGCGCGTGGCAAGAATCTCACGAATATCTGCAATCCCATTTGTATCAGTGGCTACTGCTGTAATTTGAAACACGCGCCGCCCTTCCGTTGGGGTTGGAATAAAAACCGTATCAGGAGAATTGACTTGAATGAGGACAGGTAAATAATTTATTCTTGCTCGTAAATTTACACTTCCACGAGAATTTGAAAAACTAATTCCCTTTGATGAAAATGCCGATGCGACAAGCAAATAGCGTCCGGTTTGGCTTTTTGTCAATAGCACTGAAACTTCACCGGAAGCCCCTTTTCTGGATGATGAGAGCACGAGCGAAGAGGTTGCCAACACATCATCACCATCTTCTGAAATCAACGAGACCGTAATTGCCTCTGTTTCCAGATTGGTTTCAACTGATACTTGAAAATCTACGCGAACCCTGCCACGACTATCAGGAACAAGTGAATCAAGATCTACATCGTTGGGTGTAAAGGAAAATTTCTGAATAGATGGTGCGAGTGCCAAACCTGAATCTTCACTAATTGGAACAGGCGTGCAAGCCTCTATCAATAAAGCAAGAGAAATCAAAAACAAAACCCACGCTTTCCTAAATAACAATCTCATCATTAGAATTTTGCTCCCAAAGAAATAAAATTCGTTCCAAATCCAATGACCGGTTCAATCACAAAGGTGTAGTCTAAAGTGAGCATCGCCTTTTCAATCGGAAACGAAAATGAAAAACCTGCGGAGGGGCGTGCAAGTTCAAGGAAGTTGCTTCCTGAAATTGAAAGCTGATCGGCTCCGACTCTTATTGTGAAGGATTCGCTAATCCCAATAACCGCTCCAATCCTGATGAAACGGCTGCTTTGACTTTCTTCTATCGTCACAAACTCTTCGGTCGGAATCCCGTTTTGCAATCCGCTCACTGGTGTTTTGCGTTCAAGATTCCATTTCTGCTCTTCAAATTCGCCGGTGATTCGAATAAAATCAAACCCTCCAATTTGATTTGTACCATAGCTAAATCCCAGTCTCAGTTGAATGGGAATGTTATCTGTCGTTTGTGTCCCATCAAGCCCATAAATTGTTGAAGAATCCCATTTGTACTTCGCATTTAAATTTGAGAGAGACGCACCAAGGGTAAACGCCTGTGTTTCGGTGTTGATTAATCGATAAACAGCCCCTATATCAAACCCTAAAGAAAACGCGTTTGGCAATTCTTGATAGAGTGATGAAAGGTAACCTCGTATGTTAAAACCCAAAGCTAGTTTTTCTGAAAAGCGATTTGCAAAAGAAACCATCAATAAGTTTTCCGAAACCGAAATCATTCCTTGTTCAGCCCCATCACTATTTCGTGTGTCTATATTTCCTACCCCCGAGTTAATGAATGAAATCGATAGCCCTGCGGTTGGACCCGCCTTTGTTGAAAATGAAAGAAAATTCAGTGAGCGATCCATTGCAAGCAACCCAAACGAAATCCCTCCTTGCAACCGAGAATTGTAAGCCACAACGGCCGGATTATAATACCCTTGAGATTCACCTTCATCGATGATTGCAACTCCGGTGTTCCCTGCTGCAATGTTTTTTGCACTAAAGCCGAGCCTCGAAAAAGCTGCTGCAGCACCGGCGGTTTGACCACTTAATTCCAATTGAAAAAGAAGGGCAATAAAAGTGATGATGAGTATCCTTTTAGGAAGAATTGACATTCGATTGGATTTGATTAATACAAATAGGGCGCAAGTTTAGGAATTTTTTCTCGGTAAAAAAGGGGTCATGAAGGAATAAAAAATTTTTTTCACCTCACGCTCTTTTGATCCCTTTTATGTAAGGTTGTTCATTTTAGAAGAGAAGTTCGCACCTCTGTGAAAAAAAAATTGCAAATTGCAGGTTCTAAATCATTAATGAGATACGCAATCAATGTCTTATCCCGAAATTTCGATTTACAATACCTTATCAAGAAAAAAAGAACGCTTCACTTCGCAAGTAGAGGGTTTTATTTCGATGTATGTCTGTGGCCCTACGGTTTATGGTCACTCACATATCGGCCACGCCAAAAGCTACATTTCATTTGATGTAATGGTTCGCTTATTTCGTGAGGTAGGTTATCGGGTTCGATATGTACAAAATATTACTGATGTCGGTCATTTAACCGACAATGCCGATGAAGGTGAAGATAAAATTGCCGCAAAAGCACGGGCTGAAAAATTAGAACCCATTGAAATCGCACAGGCTTACACGCGTTCCTACTTTGACGATATGGATGCATTAGGCGTGCTCAGGGCGGATATCGCCCCTACTGCAGCAGGCCATATTCCAGAGCAAATAGATTTAATCACCTCCTTGATTGAAAAAGGACATGCGTATGAAGTCAATGGCTCCGTTTATTTTGATGTGACTTCATTTGCCGGTTATGGAAAGCTATCTGGCCGTGTCAATCAAGAAGATTTAGAGAGTGGCACTCGCGTTGCGGTGAAATCAGAAAAAAAGAACCCGTCAGACTTTGCTCTTTGGAAAAAGGCCGATACCAGCCATATCATGCGGTGGAATTCACCGTGGGGCGTGGGATTTCCGGGATGGCATATTGAGTGCTCGGCAATGTCAATGCGATACCTTGGAGAAACTATTGATATTCACGGCGGAGGACTTGAAAATCAATTCCCGCATCATGAATGTGAAATTGCCCAATCGGAAGCGGCAACAGGCAAGCCTTTTGTTCGGTATTGGATTCACAACAATATGGTAACAGTGGCCGGTCAAAAAATGGGAAAATCTTTAGGGAATTTTACTACCATCAAAGATGCGCTTGCAAAAATTCAACCCCTCGCGCTTCGATTTTTTGTTTTACAATCTCATTACCGCTCAACACTTGACTTTACTGACGAGGCGCTCTTTGCCTCTAAAGCCGGATATGAAAAGCTCCTTGATACCTATATGCGACTTCTCACCAGCTCTTCAACAGACCGCTCCGAAAACCTTCCCGATGATTTCATCGTGATTGCAGAGCGTGAAATTATGGACGCTCTTTGCGATGACTTTAATACGCCCGGTGCAATTGCTTCGTTATTTGATTTCTCACGAGAACTTAACCGCCGAATTGCCGAAGGATTACTCACACAAAATGAAAAGAACCGTTCAGTCGCTCTTTTTGAAAAATATGGTGGGAGAGTTCTTGGAATTATCCCTTCAGAAGTGTCCTCTCAGAGTTCAGGTCGAAACGCATCTCAGGAAACCTTAACCAAAGTAATGGCTCTTGTTTTGGACTTAAGAAAAGAAGTTCGAGCGAAAAAAGATTTTGCCACAAGCGATTTCATCCGAGATCGATTAAAAGAAGCCGGAATCGAGGTGAAGGATACAAAGTCTGGTACTGAATGGAAGCTTTCTTAACATTATGATTTTGAGTTCGCTTCTAAAATATTTAGACTGGTGAACATCAGAAATAAGAAGAACATCGAAACTGTTAAAATGGGTAACCAAAGGATGATTCGAAAAGGCTCAATTTCGTAGAAAGCATTAATGAGATTAGCGGGGAAGAATTTCCACGGAAGATGTATCAAGCTAAAATAGAGTGCGAAAAGCACCATCCCAATTGAAATGATACTCCATCGTTTTTCCGGAATTGCATTCAAACAGATGTAATAAAAATTCCCGATGCAAATAATGGCGTAAGTACTCACCATAATCATTTTCTCTTCAATTGGACTCAGGTCAAAAAAATGTTTCCCTACTTCAAGAGCACAAAACCCACTCCCTAAGAGCGCCACCAAGGAAACACTAATAAACTTAAAAAGCCTTTCAAAAAATGTACCTAATTCAATTTCATTCTTATTGAAGAGCGTAATAAAGTAAACCGGAATCGCAACACCTAAAACGCTCACCAACCCTGACCGTCGCGGCGTAAGTGGAAATATTGTCCCGAATAAAAGAGTCATGATTTCTAAACAAAGCACCAACAGGTTTTTTGTAAGGTATAATTGAGAAATTGAGAGAACCGTGCTCATAATGACTTTACCTTCTTTGAAGATGCTTGGCAGTATTGAAAACTTGTTGTTCAAAAGAACAATATCCGCGATTTCCTTTGTAATGCTGCTGCCGGATTCCATCGCAATTCCCAGCGTTGCTTCCTTTACCGCCGGTACATCATTGACCCCATCGCCAATCATCACCGTTCTTTCGCTATGATTGAGTTGCCGAATAATTCGCTTTTTCTGTTCAGGGCTTAGCCGCGCAAACACAACCTTTTCTTTCACTACCTTCTTGAATTCATCTTCATCGATTTTATCCAATTCATTCCCTGTTATTACTTTGTCATTTTCAACCACCCAATTGGCTTCCTTTAGGGTTCCTAATATAGAGCCAGCATGATCCCCCGAAAGCAATTTCAATTGAATCTTGTTTTGAGCAAAAAGCTCAAGTGCTTCTTTTGTATCATGACGCAATGCATTGTGTAAAGTGATAATGGCTAATGGGATAAACTCGATTTGATTAGATTTGAAAACCTCTTCAAACTCCATTGTTTCAGGTAAAAGAACCGCGATAATGCTTCTTGAATTTTGTGAAGGGCTATTTTTTAGGGCTTCTTCTATTCTTTCACGCACCGTGAGTGTTGATTTACCGGCAATCATTTCAGTAGCCCCTAAAATGAGCTTAAATGGCTTTCCTAAAGCTTCAAACGAAATGCCGGAATACTTTCGCACAGAATTGAAGGGTATTTCATCGAATTTTCTTGATTGATGAAACGAGAGTTTTTTGAGCGCTTCTAAAGTTGGGTTCGACTCTGAAAATAAACTTGCCCCGGTACCAATTACTTTTTCGACTTCTTCATCGGAGTACTCTTTTGAAATATTGAATAACGATTCTATCGAAAGTTCATTTTCAGTCAAGGTTCCTGTTTTATCAAAACAAACGGTTGTTACGGTTGAGAAGGATTCAATCGCGTTGAGCTTCTGAACCACAGCACCCAACTTCATAATTTGATAAACACCTTTTGCAAAGACCACTGTCGCAAAAAAAACTAACCCTTCAGGAAGCAACGTAATCACCACTGTTGCGACACGCCGAATAAACTCGATATCATTTAAGCTTCCATAATAATTTCTTATGATAAGTTCAAAGAGTGTAAGCAACACAGCCAATGCAAAAGACCAAACAAAAATGGCATCTATTTTCATTTGCAATGGGGTTCTTTGAAACTTGTATTCCTTTGCTAATGAAGAGATTTTATTCGCGTAGGATTCATCACCAATACTTGCAGCTTCGTAGAAGCCGGTTCCTGACACCGCAAAACTTCCTGAGAAAATACTCGCCCCAATTTCTTTTTCAACCACATGATTCTCTCCGCTTAATAAAGATTCATCCATTTCCAATCTGGATGATTGAATCAGTGGACCGTCAACAACAGCAAATTCACCTCGTTGAATCTTTAATACATCACCTTGAACGATTTCCGAATGTTCAATTTCATACGCCTTTCCTTCTCTGATAACAGTAACCTTTCTCTCAACAAGTATTCTTGCCCTCTCTAATATTCTTCTGGTTCTTAACTCTTGGACAATCGCGATGATTGTATTTGCAAAAACAACAATTAATATTCCAATACTATCTAAAACAAGTCTAAAATCATTGGTTGCGAAATAAACACTCGTTAAAACACCGATGATAATCAGATTGATGATGTTGAAAATATTTAAAGCATTTTCAAGAATAATTTCGGTAGTGGGTTTGAGATGCTGGGCTTTCGAATGATTGGTTTTTCCTTCTTTCGTCCGTTTCTTGACTTCTTCTAAACTAATCCCAACTGGGTAATTCATACTGAACAATTATGTTGAAATATTCTTTAATTTAACAGGCTCATTAATAATTGGAAACGAAGGGAGAAAGTCATAACGCAATGGTAATATCAGAGTTCGTAAATTTATAAGACTTGATAACCAACCAGTTCAACTCTTATGGTGTTTATCCAGAATTTCTTTTACTTCCTTCTCTTCATCTTGATTTATCGTCTTCTCCGCTATTTTACGACTTCCCTTTTTGTTAAACTCGGCCTATACACCTACTATTCGCCTCGTTTTTTTACTGTCCCACTTGGGTTCAGAATGCTCGAGATTCATTTAGGCTCTTCTTATGATTTCTTCAATTCATCGAAGTTTCTTTCTGTTCGGCAAACACTTGGTTTTGTAGCGTTGGGATTAAAGAATTTTTGTTTAAAAGCAAAAGAGAACAACACATCCCCCGATACAAAACTGAAAGGGATTGTATATTATTTCAATGCAAATTCTCTCAATCAATTTGGATTTAAAACACGGCCCTTGAAATTCTATGAGTGTATTCTTTTCAGCCTCAATTATCTCGAACTATGTTTGCTATACAGCATCGTGAAAAAAAGATTTTCATTGATTCCCCTTACAACCGTTAAGGTAGCCTATTCTACAGCCGGTGAGATCATGAAATTTTATCCGACTTATGAAAAATATTCCGAATTGCTCACTAATTCTTCAAAACCCACGCCTTCTGTAAACGAAGATAAAGAATACCTTCAACGCCTTCCGTCAAAGTCAATTGCAGCTTAAAAAAGAAAGCCCGATTTCTCGGGCTTTCTATACTTACAGTAATCGTATTTTAGAGTGTAGGTCCGTTATCGACTTTTGATTCAAGCACCGCTTGAATGGTTGGCGATACACGTGACATGATATCAACGCCTGAAGCTTGTTCAATGGCATCCACAGTTGTTCGGTAAGTTCCCCAACTGTTGTTTCTAATTCCTTGCGAATTCGGCATATCCACGGCTATCACTCGTGTCGAGTTGGTTACACGCGTTGCATCATCGCCGCTTGCGGCAGGGATCACAATTATGACTTTCCATACGCGATTAGGAACGGTTACGCGTCCTCCATCAATGGTGGTTTTAAATCCTGATGAACCTGTTCCACCCGTGCCATACTGACCCATAATGACATAACATTCATTTCCTTGGGCAACTAATGTCCGTGTATAATTTTCCAAATTTGCCCAAGGGCCTTGATTATTATCCGGCGATTGAGGAATCATGTTGGTCATTAAAAACGTTGCTGAATTATTGGCCGTTGTGCTGGTACGATCGGCTGAAGGGCAATTGTGACCACGGTCGAATCCAGAACCGCTATAGCTATTTCCTCCAACTTGATACCATCCCGTCGGCAAAGTTGCATCGTTGCGAAAATCATCTTGACGTTGAGCCGACCCCAACCAAGTGTTATCGACATGCCAAGCAACCCAATTCGGAATTCCCTTATCGCGATGATAAGAAAGCGTGTATTGCGATTTTACCATCAAATAATTGGTTGGCGTAGAGGTGGTTGTTGAAGCATTGGATGGATTGCCCATATAAAGATGGACACTGCTGGGCAATGGCGGAAGAGTCCAACCACCACCTGAAGTGGAAAGGCTTACGGATAAAGAATACCCGCTGCTTGCACTTGATCCACTATAAGAATTGACATAGACATAGTAAGTACCTGACGTTGACAGTGTGCTTGAAATGGATTCACGTGTACCTGTTCCAAGTTCAGAACGAGAAATCACTGAGCCGGAAGCATTCAAAAGATAAAGATCATAATCAACAGTTGAAGGAACGGTGAGCGAAATGGAAACAGATTGACCGCTATTTCCGGTAAAGCGGAAGTAGTCAACATCACTCGCTGAGGAAATGAATCCGGTGAAGGTTGTTGGTAAAGTGAGGCTTTGTGCTTGTGAAGTTGAATTATTTGGTTCAATTTCTCCGCCGGAACCGCTTCCGCCGCCGCTTGAATAATCGGTAATGGTGATATCATCGATATTGATTCTCGCAGAGCCTCCAGAGACTTTTCTAATTTCAAAACGGACTGTGCCACTAATATTGGCCGTAAAAGTTGCCGTAGATAAAGTCGTTGATGATGTAGCAACCGTTGAACCAACTTTCACCCAAGAGGTTCCGCTGTTTGTTGAAGCCCATAATTCCCAAGAGCTATTGGCATCTGATCCATACTTTGCATGTTTGATGCTTACAGTTCCGGCACCACTTATGCGGTCGAAGGTCATCCGAACAATTCCTGAATTGACGATTCTCACTGAACGCGTCCCGGCAAAGCGATCGCTCGTGCTTGTGCCTATTAAAGCGTCGGTCAGTAGCCAAACCCCTGAGGTCAATGTGACATTACCTGAAGCGTAAGAGGTTTTTGAACCATTTTCAAAACCTTCCGTAACCGTTCCCGTTGTCAAAGCATTGGTTGAAATCCCATTTTCTAAACCCGGGCTAACGGAGTCAACGGGTGCAAGCGTGTTATCCGAACACGACGCAATTAAAAAAGCCATTAAGCAGGCAAGTGCTATTTTTGTTATACGTTTGAACATATTTGTATTGAGTTTACTGTTAGAATTGAAAAAGAAGAAAAGAAAATGGTAGAATGAAAGGAAGAGAGCCGCTCAAAAGAAGAGCGAAAAGCGGTGCCATAGCAGATTTATAGCTTCTGCTGAAAATGCCTTGAATCGCAAGGATGAAATAAATTGATAAGATTAAGAGAAGAAACGGTATTCTTCTTGTAACAACTGTTGATAGTTTGTATGATGCTTTCGCGCGGAGAGCGCGTTCGGTCGAAGCATAGCCCCTGATGAGAATCAAAATCATTCCCATCAAACGGGAATGCTTAGACATCTCTTACTATTTTAATTGTCATTTGGTTGGAAAGATTTTACTTACAAAAGCGTGCAAACATACATGCTCTACGTTACTATATCATTAAGAAACGCTTGCTATTGAAACATTTTCGAATTCCTGTATAACGGCAATTTTATTTTTGAGTGATTTGAGCGATTTTCTTTTAACGAAGAAATTTCCTGTGATTTATATCACGACTGAAAGTGGGCGTATGTGTTGCTTTTAATACTAGAAATGAGAGTAACCGTTTTCTTTGACTCTCACTAAGGATCTCCTTTAATTTTTTCAAACACCTTAGTGAGCGACGCTAATTATTGATTCAAAAAGGTTTGGAATGGAAGTTTATGATGAGAGCAACGAATAAAATGAGCGGGTAGGGGTTCAAAAAAAGGAAGAATATCGTTAGTTATAAACAGCCAACTTAACAGCAGCATCGGTTAGTTGAATTGCCCAACTTGGAAATACACCGAGTACAACCAAAACAACCGCGACCAAAACAATAGCGACATTTGGGTAGAAAATCTTATTTGAAGAAACACTTAAACTATCCATCATATACATCGCGACAATGATTTTCAAGTAATAATAGGCTGAAACAGCACTCGTTAAAACACCAACAACGGCAAGCCAAATATTTCCTGTTTCGACAAGTGAACTAAAAATTAAATACTTACCTACAAATCCTGCAAGCGGGGGAATTCCGGCTAAACTGAGCATAAAAACGGCCATCACAGCAGCAAATATTGGATGCTCCTTCGAAAGTCCTATAAATCCATCTTTGGTTGGCTCCTTTCCTAATGATTCCAAAACGCCAACGACGCCGAAAGCACCAATATTCATTAATGTGTAAATGAACAGATAAAATAAAATTCCACTAAACGAATCATTTGTACCCGCAACAATTCCCGCCAATAAATACCCGGCATGAGCAATTGATGAATATGCGAGCATACGCTTCAAATTTGGCTGTACCAACGCTGCAAAATTTCCTACAATCATTGTCAGTGCCGAAACAATTGCAATTGACTTCGTCCAACGCTCATTGCCATTTAGAAGCGGCGCCACATGAAGGATGATTGAAATCAAGGAAACAAATGCAGCCGACTTCGCCCCCGTGGACATAAATGCCGATGATGGTGTTGGTGTTCCTTCATAAACATCAGGTGTCCATTGATGAAATGGCACCGCTGAAACCTTAAACAAAAAGCCAACAACCAAAAGTGTAAATCCAACCCAAAAAAGACTCATATTATCTCCTGCAAACGACGAGATTACAATTGACTTCAAAATTTTGTGAAACATCAGCTCGCCGGTTGCACCATAAATCAACGCAATGCCATAGAGAAAAATCGCTGAAGCGAATGAACCTAAAAGAAAGTACTTCATCGCAGCTTCATTTGATCGCTGATCTTTTCTGAGCATCCCAGCAAGCACATACAAAGAGAGCGACATCATCTCAAGGCCAATAAACAAAATGGCCATATTTGCAGCAGTTCCCATTAACATCATTCCAACAACTGCAATAAATACAATGATGTAAAATTCTCCATAGTTGATTTTTTTCTCACTTGCGTATTGCTCTGAAGTCAGAACGACAAGCAATCCAGAGAGTGCGAAGAGCGTAATAACGAAATTACTGAACAGACCAGTCCGTATCATTTCAGAAAAAGCGTAAGAAGCTTCCATCGAACCCGAAAAGCTAATTCCAATAACGGTAGTAAATCCAAAAACCGTAAGCCATTTTGTGACTTCGGGTTTATGTGTTGCCGCTTCCATTACAATGATTAAAACTGACCAAAGGGTAGCAAATACCAATGGCAATCCGAGATAAAAATCCATTGCCGTCATAGGCTTAATACTTCACACTTGATTGAAAAAAAGTTATTGAGCTTTCGTAGGTGATTGAAGGGTTAACTGCGCTTTTGACACCTTAGACACAATTTCGTGTGTCGTTTCAGCTGAAAATTTCAGAAACGGCTTTGGATAAACCCCAATCCAAATAATCAATAGAGTTAAAATTGATGCCAATGCCATTTCTCTTGGCGTGAGATCTGCAAATTTTTTTTCCCAATCGCCATTAAGCTCTCCATAAAAAATTTTCTTTATTGGGCGTAACATATAAGCGGCCGAAAGGATGACCCCAAGTGCTGCAAGAACCGAAAAAACCCCAGACTTCGTAGCAATAGAATAAAACGACCCCGTTAAAATCAAAAATTCGCCGATAAATCCATTCAAGCCGGGAAGACCAATTGAGGAAAGTGATGCCAATAAAAAAAAGAGTGAAAGAAACGGCGCACTTTTCTTAAGCCCACCATATTCATCCAACTGAAGACTTCCACCCCGCAATTGAATCATTGATGCTAAATAAAGTAAAAGGGCTGTTGAAAGACCGTGATTCATCATTTGCAATATTGCACCCTGAAGCGAAACCTCAGTTAAAGCAAATATGCCTAACAATAAGAACCCAAGGTGACTGATTGAGGAATAGGCTATCACTAATCTAAGGTCAGTTTCACGAAGTGCAATAATTGCCCCATAAAGAATTCCAAACACTGCAAACCCTGCAATCAACGGGGCATATTCTAAAGAGGCAGAAGGGAAAAGACCAATATTAAATCGTACAAGAGCATAAGTCGCCATCTTGAGCAAAACGCCCGCCACGACAGCCCCAATCGGCGAATTGCGATACACTTCCGGGAGCCACGTATGAAATGGAATCATCGGCGCTTTTACCAAAAAACTAATCGCAAAGAGCCAAAAAAGAATTGATTCTGTTTCAATTGTTATTGAAATGCCTTGTAATTTTCGGTAATCGGTTGTAAAAATTCCCTCGTTCTGTAACCCTCCCAAGTAGCCTAGATAAATAATGCCAATGAGCATTAAAAGTGAAGAGGTTAGCATGAAAAGAATAAACTGTAAAGCCGTTTTTTCTCTTTTATCATTTCCCCAAATTCCAATTAAGAAATACATCGGGATAAGCATTGCCTCCCAAAACATGTAAAAAAGAAAAAGATCTAATGAAGCAAAAATTCCTAAGACTGCTGTTTCTAAAAAAAGCAGAAAGAAAAAAAACTCTCGGGGCTTGTCTTTTCCTTCCTCCCAACTGCCAAGAATAACCAACGGGAATACAATGGTTGAAAATAAAAAAAGGAGCATTGAAGACCCATCTAAACCAATAAGGTATTTGATATCTGTTCGTTCGCCAAGCCAATGATAAAGTCCTTCATCAACAAATTGAAAACCTCCGGCGGGTTCAAAGGCAATAACCAAAATTAGGGTCATAACCAATGGCACCAATGAAATCATCAAAGCGACGAATCTCGCTGAACTGTTTTTCTGATTTTTTGGTAATAAGAATAGAAGCAAGGATAGGAAAAGCGGTGCAGCAATTATCTGCGAAAGCAAAAAACGACTCATTACTAAAGCGGTTAAAACCGTTTGAAATACTTTGATGTGAGATTTTGGATTAACTTTCCAAAATTATCTGCAAACTTACAAAATGAGACCTGAACTGAAAAGTTATATATCCATAAAAACCAATTCCATCAATTTATATGTGCATCCTAATCACCGGGGCCGGAAAAGGCATAGGTAAAGCCATCGCCATTGAATTTGCCAAAAAGCTTCAACCAAACCGCGAAACAAAGCTATTTCTGACTTCAAGAACGGAATCAGATCTTATCTCTGTAAAAAAAATATGCGAAAGTTATGGCGCAGAAGTAGATTATTTGGTTTCCGACCTTTCGACAACCAATGCCGCTAAAGCCACATTTAATATAGCCATAAACCGCTTTCAACAAATTAATTGCCTTGTTAATAATGCGGGTGTTGGAAGATTTAAATCTTTATTTGAACTTACTGAAGACGATTATAACTTCACAATGGATACAAATCTCAAAGCGACTTTTTTTCTAACTCAACTTGTTTTTCAATCAATGCAAAGCGCAAAAAATGGTCATATCTTTTTTATTACTTCCATTGCCGCAGAAAAACCATTCGAGCAAAGCGCTTTGTATTGCATGTCGAAGTTTGGTCAAAAAGGGTTTGTGGAAGTATTAAGACTCTACGCGCAAAAATGTAATGTCAGAATAACAAACGTAATGCCCGGCGCTGTATTTACCCCGATGTGGGGCGAAGAAGGCATAAGAAATGAACAACGAATGATGATGCCGGAAGATATTGCAGAACCCATTGTTCAAGCCTATTATCTTCCAACCCGAACAAGCATTGAAGAAATCGTACTTCGACCTATCGCCGGAGATTTATAAAAATAGCCGCTTTGACTTAGTGCCTATTTAACCTAACGAAAATGATTTTTATTCTTTCACACCACCCATTGTTAATCCGCTTACTAAAAAGCGCGACAACGCAATGAATAAAATCACTACCGGGATACTAACCACTATCGCCCCCGCAGAATACATTCCCCACGCTACTTCCAAATCACTTTGAAATGATTTTAATCCCATTGGCAGTGTAAAAAGACTTGGGTCTTGAACTAGCACTGCCGCAACGAGATATTCACTCCAAGCCGACATAAATGAAAACAATGCCGTTATCACTAAAGCAGGTTGCGCAAGCGGAAACACAATTTTCCAAAAGGTTTGTATTTCAGAACATCCGTCAATTCGTGCCGATTCTTCAAGGCTTCTTGGAATTGTATCATAAAAGCCTTTCATCTGCCAAATGCAAAAAGGTAGCGCTGTTGCCGAATAAGCCACGATAAGCCCAGCATACGAATCATAAATCCCAAGCTGAATCAGCATAATAAAAAGGGGCAACAGGAGCATTGTCACAGGAAACATTTGAGTCGCAATCAAAATAATCATCCCCGAATCTCGCCCCCAAAATTTATAACGGCTGAACGCATAGCCTGCCGTTGATGCCAAAGCTACGCTGACCAAAGTAACCGTGAAACTTACAAGCATGCTATTCAGCATCCATTTTGCAAATGGATGATCTCTAAATATGGCGATGTAACTATTGAAAGTTGCACCATCAGGTATAATCTCTAAAGAAGTTGAAAGTAATTTGTCTCCGGGCCTCAGTGAAATGGTAATCACTTGAAGGATCGGAAAAATTGAAAACAAACTAAATAGAATTAATACCGCATAAATGCCAACTTTACCAGCAGTTGACACATCCCGAGGATTTTTTACTGTTGCCATATCAATAGACGCTTTGCGTGGCTTTTGTCTTGTGAATAAAATTCCATCCAAAAGCAAAAAGAATCGAGAAGATAATCAGTGAAAACGCTGCTGCATATCCGATTCTGAAATAATTCAAACCGACTTTATAAACCCAGCTAACAAGAATGTGTGTTTGATCGGAAGGCTCTCCACCGTTGCTAACTAACCACACCACATTAAAGTTGTTAAATGTCCAAATCGTACCCAAGGTGATTGCGGGAATCATCACGGGCTTGAGAAGGGGAATGGTAATATTGACCAATTTATCGTACCAATTTGCTCCGTCAATGTCAGCAGCTTCATATAAAGCATCAGGGATTGACTGCAAGCCACCCAATGCAACGATCATCATAAAAGGAAACCCAAGCCAAATATTGGTGATCAGAGCAGCAGAAAAAGCACCCCATTCTGTATTTAACCATTGCACCGGTTCTAATCCGAATTGTACAAGAATTAGATTAACAGCGCCATATTCAGAATTAAATAAACCACGCCAATTTAGTGCAGTGATATACTGAGGAACTGCCCAAGGGAGAATTAAGATGACTCTAAACCATTCTTTTCCTTTGATGTTTTTATTAAGCAAAATGGCAAGAAAAACCCCAATCGTCACATGAAAAAACAGGTTAACGATCGTCCATAATATCGTTTTACCAAAAAACCAAAAGAATTTTGGATCCGTGAAAACGTTGATATAATTATCTAATCCTTTGAAACTCCAATCTCTGAAGTGCTCAAGGTTCATATTACTGAAACTAACGAGCACATTATAGATAAATGGATAAAGGACAATTAAAGCCATTACAAAAAGCGACGGCGCTGCGTAGATATACGGAGTCCAATGAATTTTCTTAACCGATTGCATGAAGTCTCCTTTACTCGGCTCAGCAGAATTTTGAACTTGCGATATCGATTTTTCCATTTTTCTAAACCGAATAATTGTTAATGCTTTTCATTTGCTTCATTTCTATTGCTTCATTTCTTTAATCAGCTTTTGAGCCAGCTCCTGCATCTCTTTCGCCGCTTGCTCAGGCGTTTTGCTTCCATTCAGTACCGCTTGATAAGAGGGTCGCATTGAATCCCAAATCACTCTCATTTCGCTGACTACCGGCATCGCTCGGCCAACGAGGATTTGATCCATTGAGCCTCTTAAATTGTCATCGGCAAATGAAGCCATCTGTGCATAAGCTTCTTTTCTTGAAGGGATTGTTCCAACAGCTTTTGTGAATTCAAGCTCTACTTCAGGGCTGCATAAGAATTTTAATAAGTCAACAGTGGCTCGAAGTTTTTCGCCGCGTGTATTGATATTGATGCTATAGCCTCGAGGCGATACCATCGGGGCGGGATAAAGTCCTGTTTCTTCATTGAGCGGAATGCGCGCGATTCCAAAATTCATTCCGGCATTTTTGTAAGTTGCCCACGACCACGGGCCGTTAATAATCATAGCTGCACGGCCTTCCTTGAAGAGCGCATTAGCGGTTTGATAGTCACAGTCTGTTGGAATAATTTTATGCTTATCGCGAAGGTCAACGATAAGTTGTGCAGCCTTAACGGTTGCTTCTGTATTTAAGGTGGGTTCAAATTTTTCATTCATCACACCGCCACCAAAACTTCCTACAAATGGAATAAAGAAATAGGGTTCGGTGTAATTCCACACAAGCCCGTAATTTCCGTCTTTGGTTAATTTTTTCCCCATCTCAATCATTTCTCCAATTGTCTTTGGCGGTACAGGAATAATGTCTTTGTTGTAAACCAAGCAAAGATGGTTGCCTACTTGATCGGCAATTTGATAAAGATGTTCGTTGAGATAAGTATTCGCGGGGAAAGGTTCAGTTATAAAACTGTCTAAAAATTCTTGTTCAAGCTTAACGCCATCGGGGAGTGAATCCATTTGGTGGATAATTTCTAACTGTGTGAACGGTCCTACCATATCAGAAGGCCCATACACCAACTCAGCCCCGCTACCACCCAGCGCGGCAATCATAAAGTTCGATCGAATCGGTTCTGTTTCGTAAAAAAGTTCGCGAAAAACATATCCTTTTTCTGCCCATTGTTTTCCAATAGGGTCTTCTTTTGCAAATTTTTCTAAAGCAACATCCAAAACTTTCCTTTCTCCGGGCTGCATTTGAGTCCAGATAGAGATAATTTTTTCCCTATTGGATGAGCACCCACAAAGTGAAAGACACCAAAAAGTGATAATTAAAAAAATTCTGTACAGAGTCATTGGTAGGTGATTTAAATCGGAAAGTCCGAGTGAAACGGGTAACATTTTAATTTCCGTAACACTCGGACTAACCTAAGTCTTTACAAAACGAAGAAACTTGACTGGATTACTTAACCAGAGTCATCTTCATTGTCTTGTTGAACGAACCTGCTTGTAAACGATAGAAATATACACCGCTTGACATGTTGATTGCGTTGAAATTTTGGGTATAAGTACCAGCATTGAGTCTGGTATTGACCAATGTAGCAACTTTTTGACCTAAAATATTGAAGACTTCCAAACGAACATCGCTTGCTGCCGGAACAGAGAACTTAATCGATGTGCTTGGGTTGAATGGATTTGGATAGTTTTGGCTGAGTTCAAAGTTTTCAACTTTACGTTCATTTCCAACTGAAAGTCCGCCATCACCTTGACCAAAAATACCAATAACGGTGTAGGTGTTTCCTGTAACTGTTGTGGCATTGTTAAAGTTGGCAATTTTGTTAACGCCAAATCCTGCTTCATTGTCCAAAATTCCGTTGCTTGGAGCAGGATTTCCAAAAATTCCGTTATAGAATACTGAATATTTGAAAGGACCAACCGTTAAGAAATTAACAGGGATAGTAACTTCATAAAAACCTGCACCAAATGTTGAACTCGGAACCATTTGTTCAAATCGTTTATCACTAAAGTTTGTAGCTGTAATACTAGATCTCAAAGTTGCTGTATCCCAACCGGGCCAAGAGCCAAAAACACCTTCTCCAGCGAGGTAAATACCATAAGGAATCCCATTAAGATTTCCAGTAAGTGCGCCTGCTGCACGGAGTGAGTCAATGCTGACATTGTTTAGGTCGCGTCTGCCGTTGGTGTTACAAACAAAACGAACAGTGAAACTCTTTGGTGTTTTAAATCCAATGTTGGTTGGAAGACCATCACCTGCACTGCCAACAACTAATTCAGTTGTCTCTGTGCCAAGACTAAAAGTGCTGTTGCTTCCTTGTCCCCAGCCACCGTCAAGAAACGGATTTGGGTTGCGGGTTGTATAGCCTTTAAATTTCCATTGGACTGTAGAATTTGGTGCCCCTGTAATTTGATAGACTCTTGAATAGGCCGGACCCAATCCTTCGATTGAAAGCGGTGCCGGTGTACCTGTCCACCCATTGAAAGAACCTGTTGCACCAATGCTATCGCCTAATGACTCATTAAACCCTGCATTTAAGAGTTCAGTCATATCCGCACGGAATTTAACTGGGCGTGTGATGTTTGCAACTCCAACTGAAGGATCATCATTCCAATATCTTGTTACTGAAATGGTATTCGCTACTGTGGTATCGGCTGCATTTTCTGCGAAATTAACCGTTCTGTCATTTCCATCTTCATAATTGATGGTTGTTCCTCTTACCCAAACGAATTTATAGGTAATAGTTTTGATATTTACTGCACCAAGTGCTGTTGCAGTAGGCCCGTAAAGTGAGTCGTTTGGGCTTGTGCTTCTGATACCACCGAGTCTATTTGCAGCTACCGGATTTCCAAGGCCAGATGCACCAGAAAAGATGAGTGCATATACGGTATCGGTTGTTGCAACAGTTCCCGCTTGAAGAAGTCTGCGCATATTAGCCGTAAACCGAACGGTATCTTGCTGCGCGAAAATTGTTGGCGCTGCTACCATAAGTGCAACCAACAAGGTTAATATTTTTTTGTACATATTTGCTCCAAATAGATGATTAATTTATTTAATAAAGGTATGGTTATAAAGAAAGAACATATTGCTTTGATGCTTAAACCAAATTGAAGGTTTAAGTGTCATTGCGGAAAAAATTAAAACTCCATTCCAATGGCAAACCACTGTGGTGCGTTTAGCCTTCCATAAGTTTGGTAAGTATAGTCAAATCGTATTGCAAAACCGTTTAATTCGTACCTTATACCGGCACCAACTGTTAACCCTTTTTCGGATTCTTCTTCAAACAGTGCATTATATCCAGCCCGAAGGAAAAGAATATTTTTCCAAGCGTATTCCGTACCGAAACTTAAACTTTGTGCGTTATCATTTGGGATATTGGTATCCATTACCAAAGTCCACCTTGTGGCATCATTTCGAATAAGGTCATAAGCTGTACCAATTCTGAAATTGAGCGGCAAATCAAAGCCATCAGTTACTAACCGTGCTGGCACATTAGAATTAACACCGCTTTCGCTTCCTCCAGTTTGATCATAATTTACGGTCAACCCTTCGCCTTCTAATCTCATTTTTGATCCGAAATTAGTGACACTTGCCCCTAAACGAAGACCATTTGGTAATAAACCGGTATCAAACAAGAATCCCACATCAATCGCAATTCCTTGCGCAGAAGTTCGGTAAATGGTTTGGTTTATCAACTTTGCCGAAATCCCAATTGAAAATTGGTCTGTGAGTTCTTTTGCCCAAGTAATTTGAGCGACTAAATCTGAAGCGCCAAACTGTTCTCCTGTGCCATCTTCAAGGTCAATGGTTGTAACTTCCATTTTTCCATAATCGAGGGATGTCACAAAAACACCAAAAGTTCCAAAACCGCCGGCAGGTAAACTCGCCCCGGCTGAATTAATTGAAGTGTTTACGAGCCATTGGCTATGGTTAAATCCGACTTGAACGCGGTCGATTTTCGCAATCCCGGCAGGATTCCAATAAAGTGCCGAAATGTCGTCGGATTGAGCGGCAAAAGCGCCACCCATCGCTATCGAGCGAGCACCAATGCCAATCCCTAAAAATTGCGCAGCGGTTGTGCCAAATTTTGATTGAGCAATAAGTGGCGCATTTGTAATCCAAATCCCTGTAATGAGAAGGACGACCCAGAAGTTTGTAATCCGTTTTTTCATAATCATAATCCTTATTCTGCTTCTGTACTAATTGGTTTATTTGATTACGGCAAACTTGCCGGTCTTTGTCCCAACACCGGGCGCATCTACATGATAGAGATACACACCATAAGCGATATCTAAATTTTCAGAACTTTTTAAGTCCCATTCAACTAAAGAAGTTGGATAATTAAAAGTACCTAAACCAGAAGATTCTCGATCTCTTTGCCCAAAGAGTTCATTAGAAGGGTCATCTGCTTTAAGAGTTCGTATTAATTCACCTCTAATTGTATAAATTCTAATTGTTGATTTTAATGGGACGTTTTTGAAAAACAACTTCCTAGAGGATCTGCCTCTTGAATCTTTTCCAATTAAATTTGTTTCTGCAGTATTCGTAACTATGTATGGATTTGGGAAAACGCGAATATTTTCTAGATTATTTTTTATTCTTTCTTGGTCTTGAACTAGAGGTTCAATATTTAAAGTAAACTTATCTCCATTTAAAAATGGTTTATTCAGTTTAATAAGTATCGTATCACCATTTTCTGGAACTGTATATCTGGTGGCACTTGCAATTTGAATTCTCCAAGAAAATAGAGTATCCAATACTGGTCTTTTTCCATTTTGGTCTAAATCGAGTTCCAAGATTGATAAATTGATAGCTGCTTTTCCAATTAAACCACGGTCTGGACCTCCTAAATTTCTATCTAAAATAAATCTCTTCTTCTTTTTATTTGTTAGGTCATAAATGAAGAAATTCGTTGAATAGGAAGGAACTAAAATGGGATTGTTGTTTACTAAAACAGTAGCTGAATCACTTGAACTTCCTGTTTGAATGATTAATGCATAGTCAGCTGGAGCTTTTATTGACAATCCTTTGATTGAAGATAATAATGGTTCCGAAGTCATTGAAGTAACGACTGCCACTGTATCACCATTGTTAATTCTACCATAGGGTCTAGGATTTTTAAATCTCCATATTGCTGTGTCAAGGTTTGTTTGAGGAGGGTTTTTTACAGTAAAATAAACTCCCAATTTATTGACAACTTCAGTTTCATCACTTGCCCTATAAACAAATTTACCCTCTTGATCCTTTTCGTAAGAGGAAATCTCATACATAGGTCTCACAAAGCGTGTTCTTACATAACCACTTCGATGTAAAATAGTATCAATTGAGTTTGCATCTGCTTTATCAATAATTCTAAAATAACTTGTAAATGGACCTTTACTTTCTATAGGATCATTAATATCCTTAAGACCATTATTATTATTGTCCAAGGTATCGCTTGATGTGTCAACAAATTCTAATTCAATCTTTTTTGGCCTGTTAAACTTTCGATTGTTTAGTACAGTGTATTCCACACTTCCATTCCCTTTGTTATTTAACGCTGGAGTTAATCCTCCTTTAGAATTATTTGGATCATTGATACCACTTTCTACCGGAGAGGGGACAACGGAAACTGCGTTTGGAGGCAATCGCAACACACCCCTGCTGTCAAAAAAACCTTTAATAGCATTTTCTGAAGGAAATATTGCAGCATTATAGTCTGGTCTGTTTAATGAATCGAGAGGAATAAAACCTCTTGAGTAATTTGCAACTGCATAATAATAAGTTTTTCCATTTTGCACATCGGTATCCGTTAATGTATGAACTAATCCAGTTTCATTTCCCCTATAAAAACTAACTCCTCTAGCTTGATTTAATAGAGAACTGCCAACCATAGGAAAATAACCAAGTATTCCATTAATTTTGTCGAATTGTGCAATAGGAACTGTCCTAAATCCAATTTCACCCTGTCCACCTGAGATTAATCTTGAATCGTTAAATGAAGGGTCTGTGCTTTTGTATATTTTATAACCTTCAAACGTAAAAGCATCTTCATACAATGTGGTATCAGTCGGACTTTTTGCAAGCTTTCTGTTGATAAACCTATCAAAGTAGGTTTCACCTTCGCTAGTCCAATACAACGTTACTTTTTTATCACCCGGTACTGCACTCAAAAGCGGAGAAGGCAAGGGAGGACCTGTAAAACGGTAATTGTTATTATAAATTTCTTGAACTATATCAATATTCCTAAGTAATTCTTGTGCATTATCTCCATAAACAACAGATACTGAAAAGCGTTCTATTTGACCTCTCTTTAATGGAAAATACCCTGTTCCATAGGTGTAATCCCCGTCTTTAGGAGTTACATCCAATGAATCAAATAATCCGGGGGTAGTAATTCTCCATAAATCATCAGAATTCCCCATTCTTGGTTGGCCAGAAAGGTCAAATTTGTAACTTGACAACCCGATTTGATCAGATTCTCTTATGTCTGTCGCATCAAATTGAGATTCACCTGCTGTTGGTCTCCCGTCTGATTCACCTAAATCTTGAGATGAAGGCGAACCGTCGGAACCTAAGTCATCTAAAAAAGTCCAATCTCCATTGTTATCAATACCATCATCTCTCCTTTCGTCTATCATAGGAAAACGCAAAGGATCTAATAAATTTTCACCATTTATTGCAAGTTGTATATAGTTAACAAATCTTAATGGAGGTAATTCTTTAGGAACTGATCTTCCGGGATTTAATAAATCTGCCTCGAACTGAATTCTGCGAAAATGTAATCTATAATCCTCATCGATAATCCCATTCAAATTATCATCTATAAGATTTGAAGAAACTTCTTTTAAAGTATCCCCAACACCAACTTGAAAAATAATTCCCTGTGACTCCAACAAAATTTTTCCTGATTGAGGTATCTGATAAGCTGCTCTTTTAGGTACGACGATAAATTGATTATAACCTGCGCTTACCATTTCCGGGGTACGAATTAAAGTATCTTTTATTGTAATTACGAAATCCCCTGCTTTTAATACCCTAATTGCATTTTCTCCTCTAGCTCTAAAACTTGAATTGTCGATTGAATATTCAAACTCATAAAAATCATAACCAGTATTCGAAATTTGACCAACTGGAATTGACTTAAATTGATCTGGGATTCCTTTATTTGATACGCTGTAAGGACCTTGACTAATTGCATTCCAATCATCATCGTTGTCAATCCCATCAAACGGATTTCCGGGACTTTCTAAAAAAGCTACACCAACTAAACCAACATTTCCAACCCAATTACTTTCCCTAATATTTGAAGGATTATAGGTATAAGTAACAGATCTTCTTTGGTCAAAAACGGATACATTTGATGGAGCACCAGCCTGTCCACCAACTGCAGTACCTACTACAGTTCCAAACACTACTTTGTTATAATCATAATCACTAATGTTTTTAACATCATAAACTAAAAAAATATTGTCTTGAGCTAAAAAACTTGACCATTGCAATCCGCGGGCCTTTACTTGAAGTCCAACACCGAATCTATTCGGTTCATCAGACCGAGGTTGAAATCCAAACTCTTCAAACCATCTTTTATCAGTGGCATCATCAAACACAAAGTAACTTTCTTGATCTGCATTAAATACATTTCTCCCAAAATATCCATTCCATTCTGCTTTTCCGGTTGCAGGGTCAATCCAAGTAGGTTGATCTGGCCATTGATTTGGCCAAGTAGAAGGATCCGTACTAATTGCAGGGGACTCCCCAATTGGATTAAAAAAACCGGTAATTGGTTGTAAACCTTCAAATTGACCATTTACAATTCTATATCCTCCACTTCTTGGACCTTGTTGGGTTGTCACATACTTAGCCCTTATTACCACTTCTACGGCTGGTTTTGAATCGACAAGAATATTTTTGATTGAAATTAGATTAGGGTTATTTCGAGGTACCACAACATTTGTTCTATTATCTCTTAATCTTGTGCCCCTAGTAGTGTCGGATGCATTATCTGAAGAGCCCAAAATGATTGTGTCTTTAAATTCTCTTTCAATCCCAAAGAGTGTTTGTAAATCATATATGTATTCATTTTGCTGTTCTTTCCAAGCGAGGGATGGTAAAAGAGGAGCAACATAAGTACGACTTCCAACCAACCCATCATTTTGGAACTTTGTTAATACCCGATTTCCATTATGAAACCCGACTCTTCTAAAAGCTCTCCCACTTGGTAAGTTTGTTGGTACATTCCCTGATTGCGCAAAAATATCAATTGGTGTAAATGTAACTATAAATAAAACCACTAATTGGATTGATCTTGAAACTAAGTAATCTTTAAATAATTGAATAAACTTCATAAACATAATTTGATAATTCAAAAAGAATTAATGGTTAATGAATTTAGAAAAATATGCTTAAACCAGTTAAAATCTGTCTAGGTGCTGAAAATAATTGGGGTTGATTTAAATATTGGGATGAACTGTTAATTGACGATTCAACTGAAACATTTCTCAGTATTAAATCTGGAGTTAATTGAGCAAATGGATAATTTCCTGTTTGATTCTCTGCATCAAGCACATTATAAACTTGGAAAAAAACTCCAAAACTAGTGTCTCCAAATTTAAAGTTTTTTTGAGCTCTGAAATCTAAAGTAAAAGTTGTTTCTCTTCTTAGTGTATTCGTTACAATCTCTCCCCTACTACCTCGTGTCAAAATTTCAAATGGAGCATTTAAATCAGGAGTAAATGGAAACCCACTACCATAACGACCTATTGTACTAAATTCCCACCCATCAATCTGAAATATGCCAGTAACATTGAAGGTATGTCTTTGATCCCAATCCAGAGTAATTAATTGGGTTGGTAATGGTGAATTTGAGGACAAAGCAACGGCGGCAGAAGCAGGGTCTGAAGCATTGCCTTGTGCTATTTGAAAAGTATAATCTAAAGAAAGGTTAAAATTTTGTGACAATCGCTTATTAATTCCAATTACTATTCCTCTTACTAAAGCGTAATCTGTATTTACAAATTGCGTATACGACCCTCTATCAAAGTACTCCCTAAGGAACGCACTTCCATTTAAGTTTCGAATATCATTAAAGTAGAGTGCTACATCAACACCAATATCTTCGCCGAACTGCTGTTGAAGTCCAACCTCGCCCTTAATTGTTTTTTGTGGTTTTAAATCAGCATTCCCATAAGGTCCACTGATAGCAGCACTAGGGTCTCTTCTGAAGAATGGATTTCGATATAAAAATTCAAAATTGGGGATTTGGAACACATGACCGTAGAAAAACCTCAAAATTCCTTTATCTGTAATCGGAAAAGCGACTCCAAGGCGTGGACTAAATTGCCATTTTACAGTTGCAGATCTGAAATTGTCTGATAAGAGCCTTTGCCCATTTTCAACATAAATTGGTAACACATTTCTTGTGTAAGGAATGATGTTTCCATTGGCGTCTTTTGGGAGATTTTCAGGTCTTAATGGATCATAAGGAGAGGGATCACTCGGGTCGATGGGCACAGTTCCGTCTGGGCTAAAAAGATCAAAACGAACACCGAGATTTACAATAAAGTTATTGATTTCAAATTTGTTTTGAATGTAGGCAGCAAACTCCATTGGTCTTCGTGTGTATTCATCATAACCTGCCTCACCAAGTTCCGCGCGCCTTATTGCAGGGATTCCTGAAAATAAAGATGACTCATCAAGAAACAATGGTGTACGTTGTAAATCTAATGTATGTAATTTGACATCGAGCCCCATCTTTACAAGATTGTTGTTGTCAACTTGCGACGAGATATCACCTTTAATATTTATAGTTTGCGTTGAACGGCGGAAGTGATCAGTTCCTAATCCAGTCAACAAAAATTCAAGTCCAAATTGAGCTTGACCCGGAGAAAAACTTCCTCCCACAGTCTGATCATTAATTCCGGCCATTAAATATCTTTGGTCAAGCGGATCTTCATAGAGATAACTTTGCTCTTTTGAATACAAATAAGAGACACCAATGTTATAAAAAGTAGAGCTGGATAGTGTGTGAGTAGCATTAACAATGCCGGTGTATGAAGTTCTAAAGTTTTGTGGGATTCCGAATGGGGAAAGGCTTCTTCCGAAGTCAAAATTTTGAAACTTTTCATCAGTTACCATCAATTGCCCTGATACCTTAAAGGAGCCTGAGGGTCGCCAAGTGAGTTTAGACATACCGGAAAACTTGCGATAAGGATTCATAACAACGAAATCACCGTTTCCTGTTGCATAAGGCTTAAAATCGTCATTCGATGGACGAAGAGCTTCATAAACCCTTATTCCTTCTGTGAAATCGTTAAAGTTTATTGGAACTGCAAAATAGCTATCACCACTCGGGTTAATGGTTTGAGGAAATCTAGTTCTAAACTGTTCTATTAAATCAATAAAATTCTCATTTGAAAATTCACCCGGCAGAATTCCAATAAAGCCACCGATTTGGTTATTGGTAAAAATAGAAGCCGGCAAAATATCACCTGCTTGGTAAACATTTCTACCATAAAAGCGACCTTCATCTTCATACGACCGAGCATTAAGGAAGAAGGTCAATTCATCTCCAAATCCGGGGATTGCACCGCTTAAGCTGCCTTGAAAATCGCGCACACCGAGCCGGGCAAAATTATTGACATTTTGAAAGGTTTCAGTTCTTGGGGTTGCATAGCCTCCCAAAAACGATTGGAATGATCCGCTGAGCTTAGAACCCCCTTCTTTGGTTACAATATTTACTACAGCAGAAAGTGCTTGCCCATATTCCGCGTTGTATCCTCCGGTTAAGAGTTCTAATTCTTGAATCGCTTGACCTTCAACACCGATATTATTGACACCACGGCTTTGATTTCCGTCATAGACATCATTCACTGAAAATCCATCAACGATATACATTGCTTCACCACGGCGACCGCCACGGAACGTTCCGCCAACGGCACCACCTTGAAGTTCGAGCACTTGGCTTGGATTTTGAATTGGAAGGGATTGAATTTCTTCTGAACCAACAGCCGCCCGGGTAGCGGTCATATCTTTAATTACAACCGGCCGTTCAGCCGTAATAACCACTTCTTCTGTGGTGACTTCGGTTGTCGAAAGCTTAAAATCTGCTCTGGCTGTTAAATCTATACTAACTTTAAGTCCAGAGATAGATTTTGGTTGGTAGCCAACATAAGATGCAGTTACCGTGTAGGCACCGGGCGGGATATTAAGGATGGTGTAATTACCTTCAACATCTGAGCGAGCCCCAAATTTTGTTCCTTCCAAACGGACTGTTGCACCAATTAAAGGATCCCCGGTTGTAGCATCGATTATAGTACCTGCTATTTTTCCCGTAGTTCCTAATACAGACTTTTTGTCTTCTGCCTGCAACACTCCTGTTCCAACACACAATGCAAAAAGAAGGAAAAGGATGTTGTGAAGTCGGTGTGCAACAGTAATTGCCCTTTGGCTTTGTAACAATGACATCATAACAATACAAAAGAAAAAGTTCCACAAAGGCACATAGCTTTGAGCACCGATGTGTTATGGTTTAGAGCAAAAGATTTGATAAAAAATAGGGAAAGCAAAAAAGAAGGAAGTAACGAAAACCGTTTTTCACTCGGTTTCTTTGACTTGATCAGATATGATAGATTTTTTGAGCCTGAAGGAAGGAGAAATACTGAAAAAGGTAATTGAAAAGATAGAAATAGCGATTGAATCTTGAGTGCTACCTGTGAATAAAAAAATGTTGGAATACGGCTGAACTGAGGCTGATAAATCAGAGTATTTAGGAGAGTATTTAGAGTATCAAACTCATTAAAACGGGTAAAACTCACTGTCATAAAAATTTACTGCTTAATCATCCAAGAAATTAAACTTGGAACTTTCTCGTAAAAAAGCATCCATTGGATAGATGCATTTCATTCTTACTAAGGAACGCTAAAGGTAAAATGAACTCCAGAGTGAAACTAAACCACATTTCGGGTGAACCCAATTAAGACCGTTTATGCTTCATCTCGAGTCTTGTGAAAGTAATACAATTTCTTAACACAAAAAAAACATTTCAGAAAAAAACATACATGACCTATGAAACTCACTTCTTACTCTATAATTGAATCGGCTTACTTTTTTCAAGTTACTTTCACCCTCCGAGATAATGAAAAGAATTGAATAAGTCAATACTTCATTCTTGATATTGAACTTCATTTATCAAAATTCTGAAATAAGATTCTTGATACGCATTAATCGACTTTGTTTCGAATAACACTTTGCCAATGCTCCATCCAGATTTTTTGCTCTTCTGCCGTTACTTCATGTTTTATAGGCATTCTTTTATAGTTCAGTTTGGTTAGCCAAGGGACATTTTGGTTATTTATCTTTCTGGAAGGGATACGATAGAACTTTTCCATTTGTAGCACGAGAGAAGAATCAGAAGTAACATAATCGTAGAATTTTTTTGCATCGTTCAAGTTGTTACTTCCTTTTACAAGAGCGATTCCTTCGATTGCAAAAGCTGTACCTGATTCAGGAATCACAAAACCAAAGGGGAGTTTATTTTGTTGATATTGCAAGAGTGCATCCGTCACGTTCCATAGAGTTAAAGGTGCTTCACCTCTTGATATTTTCAAATACATTTGTGTCGGGTCGGCCGCATATCCTCTTGTGTTCTTATGAAGTCTCTCAAGCCAGTAATAACCTGAGTCTAATGATCCGGTTCTATCCATTTCTTTTTGAATCATCAAAGAAAAAATAATTCTCATTGTGCCTGATTGAATTGGATCACGGATGATAATTTTTCCTTTCCATTTTGGATTCAGCAATTCATCCCATTCTTTTGGCACTTCAGTTGATGAAATTAGATTTTGATTAAACATGATGCATTCTGGAGTGATGAAAGTCGGCATCCACGCAAATTTTTCTGATCGATCAGGGAGTGAAATTTCATTGCTCCAAGCGGGCTCATACGGTTCTAAAAGTGATTCCTTTTCTGCCATTTGAAAGAGCTCTTTTGGCCCTCCCCACCATACATCTGCTTGTGGCCTTTGCTTTTCGGAGCGAATTCTATCAAAAGCTGCTTGCGAACCCATATCAAGCCAAACGACATCAATGGTAGGGTTCTCGGCTTCAAACCGCTTTTCAATTTCACTCAGCATTTCCTTTCCGTGTGGAGAATAGACTACGATTTTTCTCTTCGCGTTTTCTTTTGGGTTGCACGCGTAAAGCATCTGCAGAAGCAATAGGCATATTAAGTAGGGTATTATTTTGGAAATAAAGAAGCGGTTATGATTCATCATTCGATTTTTGCCTTCTGTGATTGTTTGGTTTCATTTACGAGTACCTCTCCGCTTACCTTAAAGATGCGATAATTTTTCAGCCCTTGATCGCTTTCAAAACCATAGCCAGTGATTATTTCTGTTGGTTTTTGAATTTTGACAAATGAATTGGATCGAATCATTTTATCGGCAGCATCCCAAAGAAGTGAATCTGTGGTGATTATGGTATTTTCTGTTGATATCACAACCACACTATCGTAGGCAAGCATATTGTTATTGACATACACGAGCCCCTTTTTGGAAGTTAAAACGGAAGTGACTTCTCCTGTCCCGTTTAAGAAATTTACTTTTACCCCGAGTTCAATTTGCTTTTCGAGTTGGCCGTTTCGAGGGTATTGTGCGATGTAACCTGCATTAAGGACTGCGCGAACAAATCCGGAATCGCTAAAAGAAACAACAGCATTCCACGTTTGTTGAACCGGATAATTATCACTTTCGTAGGTGGCATCTATTTTTGGAGGTTCGGGTTTTGACTGACAACCAAAATGAAGAATCGAAACAGAAATTAAAATCCATTTCCAAAAGGGCTTCACACGATTCTCCATCATAAATTATACTCTCTTCAAAATCACGCCTGTTTTTGGTGGTAAAAAAATCACAACACCGCTTGAAGTTTTCCCTTGAATGACTCTTTTTTGAATAGAACTTTTTTTGGTTTGCTTCACATTCATTTTTCCCACCTTCACATTGGTTTGGTAAGATAGCTCAACCTCAATGTTGTTAATCATATCCCACCATTTTCCATCAACATTAATAATTACTTTTTCCGTGATATCACCGTTATTGATTGCAACAATGAAGTGTTCATCGTCACTTTCCGAATTTCCGCTTAGGCGTCTTTCAAAGGCAAATATTTTTTTTGCGTCATCTTTAAGAATGGTTCTGTAAGAACCAAACTGAAGCGCCGGAGAATGGTTTCGAATTGAAATCAGGCTCTTATACCAAAGCAGAAGATTATTATCGGGCTTGACTTTATCGGGAGTACGGGTTGAGCCGTCGGGGTTGAATTTTTCGGGTTTATAGGCAATATCATCCCAAATCATCGGCTTTCGGTCACAAGGGTCATTGGCTCCCCACATTCCAACTTCATCGCCATAATAAATCATCGGAGCGCCAATATAAGTCATTTGAAAAAGCGCAATCAGTTTTTGAATTATAATTTCATCGTTGTTGGGTTTGCGAACTTTGAAGGCTTTATTACTGCCTTTCGAGAGTTCAAAATATTTCCCGAAATCTCGATAGTTTCCAATATCTCGGTTTACAATTTGTGTTGCGAGACGAGCGGCATCATGACTATCCATAAGGTTTTGCATACCGTAAGCGACCTCTTCCGGAAAAGATTCTCGAAGTTGTTTCAACTTTTTATCGAACTCACTCACTGAAATTCGAAAGGGCTTTGAGATGAAGAAGTCAAAAACTGAAAATGCAAAATTGTAATTCATCACCGCATCAAATTCATCACCCAAGAGGTAAGGCTTTTGGGCCTCGGGAGTATCAATGACTTCTGCTGTGAGGTAGGCTTCGGGGTTAATGCTTTTCACAAACCCCCGCCACCGTTTCCAAAAAGGATGTCCAACACAAAAAGCAACGTCCAATCGCCAGCCATCAATACCATTTGCACGATTGCCGTTTGGCGACATCCAGCGCTCGGTTGATGCATAGATATATTGTTTTAGAGACTCGGGGTAATCCCCATCGATTTCATTGAGTTCTGGGAGTTCTTTAACGCCAAACCATCCGGTATAATCAAATCCTTTTCCATTGGAATCGCCAAAATTCTTGATGATAAACCAATCCTTGAATCGAGAATTTTCACGGTTGATTTTGACATCCTTAAAAGCAAAACTTCGAATGCCAAGATGATTAAAAACGCCATCAAAAATGATGCGAATCCCCTTTTGATGGGCTTCTTCTATCAATTTAAGCGCTAATTTATCGGCCTCTGTCCAAACCCAAGTGGTTGGATCGTCAGGGGTTTCGGAGTTCATAAGTTCGCGGTCACGACTTGGTGATGGTCCAAAGTTCGGGTCAATATGGTGATAGAGCATTCCATCATACTTGTGGGAAGAGGGGGCTTCAAATATTGGATTCAAATAAATGGCGGTTATCCCTAAGTCTTTTAAGTAATCGAGTTTATCAATGATTCCTTGTAAATCACCTCCGTACCTACGGCGTTGAATATTGAACCAAATGTTCTTACCATTCTTTTTTTCATATGGTTGAAGTTCGTACCAATCACTTCCCCAAGGATGGATTTGCCACGGCGAAAGCGTATCATGCGGGTATGCTCCGCTGAGAGTTGAAAGTGTTGGGTCATTGGTGGGGTCTCCATTTCGAAACCGCTCAGGGAAGATTTGATACCAAATTGCGCTTTTTGCCCATTTTGGAATTGAACCCGAAAGACCATTGCGTTTACTTTCCGAAGTTTCTAAAGACTGTGAAGAAAGTGGAAGTGGCGAAAAAAAATAAACAAAAAGAAAAATCGAAAATAAAATCGATTGTTTTGATTTTATTCTTAATTGATGGCTTTGCAACTGTAGAGGAACCTTCTTAAAACTGCCTCTGATATGATGTTGAATGAGGTTCAAAAAAAACATAAATGATAAATACAATGAAATCTGAATAATGCATTTTGAGGTTTGGATATAAGGCTGTTGCTTTATAAATCTAAGAAGGTTTTATCATTTTCCTACCATTTGCAAAAAGTTTTCAATTGCTGAATCAAGGGTATGCGCCGAATATTTTTCATTATGCTTTCGCTTTTTATCTTTATTGGGTTGGTTCTAAGCATCTCGCTTGTTTCAGTCTATCGTGCAGCTACCTATTATCATCAATTTTATCAACTAAATGAACCGCCGTCTTTTTCTACGACATTGGTTTTGGGTCATAAGCTTGAGCACGATTTACCCAGCGATATTTTGCTTTCAAGACTTGATAAAGCATTTGACCTTTACCGTAACGATTATACAGAGCGCATTATTGTTTCAGGAGGAATTTTAGGAGAAAATCAAAAATCTGAAGCAGAAGTCATGAAGGCAATTCTCGTTGAAAAAGGTGTACCAGAAGAAAATATTTTTATGGAAGCCCGTGCTTCAAGTACCATCGAAAACTTTCAATTTTCAAGAGTTATTTTGGATAGTCTAAAAGAACAACAGGTAATTCTTGTAACAAGTGAATTTCACGTTTTCCGCGCCCAACTGATTGCTGATAATAATGGGATTTATGCAGTACCTGTTCCAAGCAACAGTCCTGACGAAGGGCTATTTCAATTGCTGCGCGAATCAATATTATCCGTTTTCTATCTTTCAATTCAACAGTGGGGAATCGATGAACACCCAAACCCGATACACCCTTCATTCAAGCCAGAAAAAGAAATGATGGCAATGCAAAAGTTCATTAAAACACAGCACTGATTCCGAATGTGGGAACAATCGGTAACATGCCGGTTTCTGTCCGGATTGGCTCCGGACGCGCACCAATTGGAACATCAATCTGCTCCGGTGCACGATTCCGATAACCGATTACATTGGTTTGATTATAGAGATTAATGATATCGAGGTAAAACTGCCACGATGCTCCCCAAAATTCAGTTGAATAAGTGATTCGAACATCAAGCCTTTGATAAGTGGGTAATCGCCCTTGATTAAGATTTTCCTCGCCTCCAAATTGAATGTTAAAAAGCACACGTCTTCCGGCTTCTAATTGGTCAACATCAATACTGACCGCACCGAGGCTATCCACAAGTAACCGCGGCTGAATTCCAAGGGGATTTGTGATTGGAAACCCAGAACCAAATCGCCATCGTGCACCGATGTTCCAAGATTCGTTAAATCGATAATCGGAAACGACATTAATGGTATGGCGCTGATCAAAATTAAATGGTATGGTGATTGCATCGCGATTTCGATTTGCAAAAGCCAATGAATAAGTAATCCATCCACTGAATTTGTCGTCGCCCGATTTCTTTCGCTTTGCAAGCATAAATTCAATTCCATAAGCGGCCCCAACGCCGTCATTCACAGGAGTGGGAGAAAGTTGAAACCCTGCCGTTGAATCAATTCTCCAGTTTCGTTCGTCGTAGGCATTTCCTCCTAAGAAGGTGGCTGAATAAACTTGGGACGGTGTTTTTGTTTGAACCAAAAGCTGGCTTAAATCTTTGTAATAAATCTCCGACTTAAATTGCCATTTGTCATCAAGCCAATGATCAATACCTAACACATAATGAACGGCCTGCTCGGCACGGAGTGAGCGAATGAAATCATTGGTTTGAGAGAGATCAAAAAATTGATTTTGATCAATCAACTTTTCATAACCCGGTGATTGGAAGTATAGCCCCCAAGCGCCTCGCAGGGTTGTGGCTTCGCTGATTGAATAAGAAAAATTAAAGCGAGGAGAGAGGTAAAATCGGTTATTGATTTCGTAATAATCAAGTCGAATACCGGGTTGAATGTAGAGCCTTTCAGGAATCACTTCCCAACGGTCTTGAATGTATGCATTGCTTCTGAAGTAAGTTCGAGCTTGAATGAGGGTGGTATCGAAGGGCAACGCTCCAACTCTCCCATTGGATTGAATAGCACGAAAGATGGCACGAAGCCGCTCATTGGCCGAAATAAAAAAGGAAAGTTTGGTGGTAAGAACATCAAGTCCAACTCCTGATTCGATAAAATGGCGATTGGATCGAATTGATATTTCATCACGAAAAGAGGTTTTGATGAAATTAAAACTTGAATTTGATTCAAGGGATTGATTGGCGAGTGAATTTGGATTGACAAAAGTGCAATCTTCAAGGCTGCGGTAGAAATCGCCGCGGTAATTGAAGCGATCGACAAACACTCCGCCAAAAGAGGTTTCGCCGGTATTGCTGTACCAAGACACGACAAATCGGTTAAAGACATTTTCATTGGGCCGATAGTGCCACGATGCACCCAAGGTATTATTATCCGTTTGATTTGTCACCGCTGAACTATCCGGTCGCTCGTTGGTTCTTGCCGCGGTAATCACATTTACGGCATCGCGGCTTAAGAGGGTCGTGAATTGAAGGCGATGTTCATCATTGATTTGGAAAGCAATCTTTGACTGGAAATCGGTAAAATTCGGGAAGGCCGTTTCTCTGTCAACCAATCCGGTACTTTTTAGAATCGGCCCTACTATGAGATCATAATATGTCCTTCGTGCTGAAACAATCCAAGACCCATTCAGGCCAAATGGCGCTTTACCTTCAGAAACGATGTTTGCATCAGTCACATTGGCGTTGATGAGTGAGGTAAAGCCGACATCTCTTGTTCCATCTCGATTTGTGACGTCCAAGACAGCAGAAAGGCGATCGCCGTAACGAGCAGGAAAGCCGCCGGTAATTAGATTGACATCAGAGATGGTTTCTGGATTGAACATACTGATTGTCCCATAAAGCCGGTACGGATTAAAAACCTCGATGTCGTCGATAAGCATAAGGTTTTGATCCGGGCCGGAGCCACGAACAATCAATTGAGACGAGAAGTCATTTTGAGCGAGAACTCCGGGTACCGATTGAAGGGTTCGGAGCAAATCTTCAACTCCGCCGGCAATGGCTTTGATCTCACGGGGTTTGAGTTTGTAAACGCTTGTTCGAACATCTTCTTTCTTTTGCCTTTCTTCATCAGCCACAACTTGAATTTCGGCTGTGGTAACATCACTTTCTTTTAATTCAAAGTTGCGTGTGACATTTTCGTCTTTGACTTCAATCAGAAATTCCGCTTTTTCATAACCAATGATTGTTGCGGAGATGATATAACTTCCACTCGGAATCCCTGTCATCAAATAAGTCCCGTCGTTTTTGGTAATTGCCCCGTACTGCGTTTTTTCCAATCGGATTACAACACCGGAAATCGGCTCCTTGGATTCAGTACTCAAAACCTTTCCTCTCAAAGTGAAATATGCTTCTTGACCAAAGGAAGTAACAGGGTAAATAGCAAGAAGAAATGCTACCGTAGCGGAGAAGAAAAACTTAAATCGCTTCA
Organism: Chloroherpetonaceae bacterium; assembly: GCA_033763895.1. Classification (NCBI taxonomy): domain Bacteria; kingdom Pseudomonadati; phylum Chlorobiota; class Chlorobiia; order Chlorobiales; family Chloroherpetonaceae; species Chloroherpetonaceae bacterium. The sequence goes on from JANRJQ010000004.1 coordinate 368,624, forward strand.
CACTGAACATGAATTATTTGGGTATTCGAAATCAACGCGGACTTGTAGTTGAACATTTCTAAAATACAACGGTTTGATTAGCCAAATAGGACAAAAGACTTCCGAAAAAATCGGTAAAAGTTGCCCTTAAAGTCACACGCCTTTAAACGGCATTATTATATATTCGTTTCCTATCAAAATTTTCTTTAACATTTCTTGGCTGTACAATCCAAATTAATTCCGAACAATGATGAAGTTCCTTCGTTCCATTTTGAGTTTCTTGATGCTTTCGCTTGCTTTGCCGCTTTATGCTCAAGATTCTATCTCCGTTTATTTCCATTATCAACCTACGGCAACAGCTTTGAGGGCATTTCTACCGGGCGAATTCAACGGCTGGGGGCCAAATACTGCCGGAAGAATTGCAACGAACGCTGTATCGAAAATGGACGACCCTGATTTTTTTGTTCCATTCTACTCAAAAACTTTACGGTTACGAGAAGGCGGAGGAACAGGGTCAACCCCACAAGGAACCGGTTACCAATACAAAATGCATGAGCAGTATAATGGCGATGGGTCAAATTGGGCGTGGTTTAGTGATCCGGCAAATCCTCTCCGATTTAGCAACGATCAGAATTCTGTCGTTATTGTCCGCCATCCAATGATATTCCAACTTGAACCGGGAAATAATAAGGTGATTCAAGGAACGGATACTTATTTGGCGGCAACTCTTGCAGCTCGTAACAATGACCGCATCAATATTGACAGCTCTAAGATTTTCTTGAATGGGGTTGATTTGGGTTCGCTTCGCCCTTACTATGATTCGACAAAACAATTTTTTTATGTTTCATCACTTTCAAGCAGTTTTTCGGGGCGCACACTTCTTAATGGCACAAATAAACTTTTGGTGAGAGCGGTTACTTTTAGCGGTGCTGTTCGTGAAGACTCTTCTACTTTTTCTGCAATCGTTGCCACACCAGTTGATGAACCGCGTCCTGCCGGCATTGTTGAAGGTATCAATTATATCAATTCCACCACCGTCACACTTTGCCTCTTTGCACCATACAAAAAATTTGTTCATGCCATCGGCGATTTTAATAATTGGGAAGTTCAGCCGAGTTTTCTTATGAAAAGAGATTCATTAAAAGCGGACAGCGTTTTTTATTGGATTACACTTACAGGTTTGACACCGGGTCAAGAGTATGCATTTCAATATTTGGTGGATGGTAATTTGAGAATTGCAGATCCTTACACCGAAAAAATTCTCGATCCATTTGATGATCAATTTATTCCTTCTGCCACTTACCCAAATTTAAAGGCTTACCCATCAGGAAAAACATCCTTTCAAGTTTCAGTTTTCCAAACCAATCAAACGCCATATCAATGGAATGTGCCGAATTTTCAACGTCCCGATAAGCGCGACTTGGTGATTTATGAAATGCTTGTTCGTGACTTTATTTCTGCACGAAACTTTCAAACCTTGATTGATACCTTAGGTTACCTTCAGCGCTTAGGGGTGAATTGTATTGAATTGATGCCAATCAATGAATTCGAAGGCAATAGCAGTTGGGGCTATAACCCGTCTTTCTTTTTTGCAGCGGATAAATACTACGGTACCAAAAATAACTTGAAGAGATTTATCGATACCTGCCACGCAAGGGGCATTGCCGTTGTGGTGGATATGGTGCTGAATCATCAATTTGGACAGTCACCTTTGGTGCGGCTTTATTCTTCAGGCGACTACGGTCCACCTACCGATGACAATCTTTGGTTTAACCGCATCGCACGCCATCCCTTTAATGTTGGCTACGATATGAATCACGAAAGCAAATTCACACGCGCTTTTGTAAAACGCGTCAATGATTTTTGGCTGAATGAATTTAAGATCGATGGATTCCGATTTGACTTATCAAAAGGATTCACGCAAGTCAATTCAGGAAGCAATGTTGGGCTTTGGGGACAATACGATGCATCGCGAATCGCGATATGGAAGCGTATTTATAATGAGATTCAAGCCACAGCGCCGGGGGCTTATGTGATTTTGGAACATCTTTCTGAAAATCAAGAAGAAACCGAGCTCGCCAATTTTGGGCTGATGTTTTGGGGCAAGTTGGTTAATAATTACAACGAATCCACAATGGGTTATCACGAAAACAATAAATCTGATTTGAATTGGGGTTACTTTGCCAATCGCGGTTGGTCACAAAATAATTTAGTGACGATTATTGAGGATCACGATGAAGAGCGGTTAATGGTTAAGAATATCAAATTCGGTGCGCAAAATCTATCCGTTGGTTACAGCACGAGGAATCTCAATACTTCACTCGATCGCATCAAAGCCGCAGGTGCGTTTTTCTTCACAATTCCCGGCCCAAAGATGTTTTGGCAATTCGGTGAACTTGGTTATGACTTTTCTATCAATTATCCCACTGATACCGAGAATTCACGCCTTGCAGAGAAACCAATTCGGTGGGACTACTTCAATAATGTTGCTCGCCAAAATCTTTACAAAACCTACGCTGCTTTGATTAAACTGAAGAAGGAAAACCTTGCTTTTCGTGAAGGCACGGCTTCAATGTCAACTTCAGGCGGAATGAAGCGAATCAAGATTACTCATAACGAGATGAATGTCACGGTGATTGGTAATTTCCTTGTGAATACAAGTACAATTCAACCGCTTTTTCACAATGCGGGTGTATGGTATAATTATATGAAAGGCGATAGCATTGTCGTTTCAAACACAGATACCATCATGACATTGCAGGCCGGAGAATTTAGAATCTATACCTCGAAAAAATTACCAACACCGGATCAAGGAATTGATGTGGCATTGAGTGTCGGTTTGGATTCTCGTGCAATACCACGTGCGTTTGCACTTGAGCAAAATTATCCGAACCCATTCAACCCCTCGACATCAATTCGCTATTCGATTCCGACCGCTGGAGAAGTTAGCCTGAAAGTCTTCGATATTTTGGGAAGAGAAATTTCCACATTAGCCACAGGACGCCACGATGCAGGAACATTTCAAGTCAATTTTAATGCGGCATCACTTTCCACGGGGGTTTATTTCTACCGCCTTACTTCGGGTTCGTTTTCTCAAACACGAAAAATGTTATTGGTGAAATAAGACATTCAATGATTTCTTTTAAGCCCTGCAAGCTACCCTTGCAGGGTTTTTTATTTTTGATACGTTTGTAGAATTTTTTCGTTTTGGTTTTCAATTAATACTTCAGGATTTTTTTCGAATGTTTAAACATCGGGTTCAAGCCTATTTAGAAGGTCTTCAAAATCATATCACATCTACTTTTGAAGCGGCTGATGGAAAGGCTCGATTTCAGGAAGAATCGTGGGTACATAAAAACGGCGGCGGCGGAAAAACCCGTGTCATTGAAAATGGCGCTGTTTTTGAAAAAGGCGGGGTTAATTTTTCGGCCGTTTCTGGTGTTTTACCACAAAAGATGGCAGATAAAATGAGAACATCGGCCACCCCTTTTTTTGCAACGGGTGTTTCTGTCGTGATTCATCCGTTCAGCCCAATGATTCCAACGGTTCATTGTAATTTTCGATATTTTGAACAGTATGATGATAATGGCAATGTCACGACTTCTTGGTTCGGTGGTGGTGCTGATTTAACACCATATTATCCCTTCTTGGAAGATGTTCAGCACTTTCACCGCATTTTGAAATTGGCTTGTGACCCGTATGGCGAATCGTTATACTCGACTTATAAATCTCATTGCGATGACTATTTTTATCTTCCTCATCGTAAAGAAACGCGTGGCGTTGGGGGAATATTCTTCGACTATTTGAAAGAAAATCCCGAACAAACCTTTCAATTTATTCAATCGTGTGGAAATGCCTTTTCAGAGGCTTACCTGCCGATTGTTGAAAAAAGACAGCATGAACCATTTGGAGATTCGGAAAAGCATTTCCAATTTTTGCGCCGTGGAAGGTATGTGGAGTTTAACTTGGTGTATGACCGAGGCACCCTTTTTGGACTGGAAACAGAGGGACGAACTGAATCGATTTTAATGTCTTTACCACCATTTGCCGCTTGGGGTTATAATTATTCGCCGGCTGTAGGGTCGCGAGAAGCTATTTTGTATAAATTTCTAAAACCACACGATTGGTTAAATATCAATGATATTTGAACTTTTAATTGATGACTCACGAAATCATGATTCACCATCGCTTTGATATCGCCTCTATTCGAGCCTCAATTCTGTTGCTCATTTTTTTATCGTTACCAAACTTGCTATATGCACAGGTTAGTGTAAAGGCAACTGTTGATAATCCGAATCTTGTTTTAGGTGAACCGTTCAGTTACACTGTTGAAGTTCAAGGGAATGCGAATTTTAATGAGGTTCAATTAGGGAAAACGCAAGTCTTCGAAGTGATGCAAGGTCGCGTTTCGCAATCCTCGAGCTTTAGCATCGTTAACGGGCGGGTTTCACAATCAAAGTCGCTTTCATATCTCCTTATCCCAAGAAAGGAAGGGAGACAAACCATCCCTGCAGCTACGGTCGATATCGGCGGCACAACATACACCAGCAACTCAATTGATGTTGTGGTTTCTAAAGGCGCTGCTCAAGCTCCGGCTCAAAACAAAGGCGGAAAGGGGAACGAGCCGACTTTAGCCGCTGATCAAGCTTTTATTAGGCCCTTGGTAAGTAAAACAAAACTTTTTGTTGGCGAAGCCGCGCTAGTGACTTACAAATTATATTTTAGAATCAACATCATTAAGTATGAACAAACGCAAGACATCAAGCCTGATGGTTTTTGGATTGAAAAATTTGATTTAGGAAACAACTCACCAAGTACCACAGAGTATTACAACGGCGCAGTTTATCGCGTAGCAGTGATAAATAAAATGATTGTATTTCCAACGCGAGCCGGAGCTCTTGAAATTTCTCCTTATTCTGCAACCTGTGAAGTTTTGCAACGTGATTTGAATTTTAACCGTGGGGTTGTACCTCAAAATTTATTCCAGTTCTTTAATTCAATGGGTTCAACTTCCACAATCCCGATTAAAGTGTACTCACCCTCAATAAAATTTACAGTATCGCCGACGCCTGAGCCAAAACCGCTTTCTTTTAACGGCGCGGTTGGGAAGTACAATTTCACCGCTACTATGAGCAAAACTCAAGTCAAAGTTGGTGAACCGGTGACATTCAAAATTGCCATCGAAGGGGAAGGAAATATCCCCACTTTAAGCGATATCGCGATTCCCTTTCCTTCTTCATTCGAAGCCTACCCGCCCGATGTTAAACAAAAGAAAGAAACTACTACGGGCTCCCTAATTGGATCTCGAACACAAGAAGTTGTGGTGGTTCCTCGCTCTGAAGGTCATTTTGATTTGGGTGAGCTCGAATTTTCTTACTTCAATCCTTCAAAGAAAAGTTATATCACCTTAAAGTCGAATCGTTTTGAACTTGATGTTCTTCCCGACCCAAATGCCGTTTTTTCAACGACTTCCCCATTTGCTTCCGCAACCGGTGAAATCAATTTTATCAAACCAAACTCTGAAACACTCACGCGTATTGGAAAACCAATTTATCTGAGTTTTTGGTTCTTTGGACTTTTGCTTCTGCCTCTCATTGCTTACATCGGGGTTGGAATTATTCAAAAGCGAGATGAAAAACTTCAAACTGATGTCGCTTTTGCGCGAAGTTTTAAGGCATCTCCAGAGGCAAAGAAGCGTTTGAAAGCGGCTTTGGATTTTAAAAACAAGGGCGATCAAAAAGGATTTTTTGGTGAATTGGAGCATGCTCTCATTAAATACATTGGCGATCGTTTCAATACAGATACCTTCGCCTTCACAAATACCGAACGGCGTGCCTTTTTGGAATCAAAAGGTATTGATTCGGAGTTAATTGAAAAATGTATTTCTACACTTGATATGGCTGCGGAAATTCGGTATGCGCCTGAAGGAATGGTCAAAGCCGATCTTGATGATTATTACGATAGAACCTCAATTGTCATTACTGAACTCTCTAAGAAAAAGTAACCGATGCAAAAACTTCTTTACATTGTTCTTTTGACTTTACTCATGTGTCCTTCTTCGTTGAAAAGCGAGGGCTATCGGATTCAACAAGCACAAGCGGATTTCAAGGAAGCGGGAAAATTTTTTGTTGAAAGAAAATTTGCATCATCATTAGAGCTCTTTCGAAAGATTGATTCCTCGGGTTTTGGTTCAGGGGAATTGTACTATAACATCGGTAACTGTTATTACAAAATTGGTGATTTCGGAAGAGCTATTCTTTATTATGAACGCGCAAAAAAGGAACTTGGTGAAAATGACCCCGACATCAAAAATAATCTTGATCTCGCTCGGTTAAAAACAAAAGACCGAATTGCTGAACTACCAGCTTTTTTCCTTTCTACGATTGCGCGTCGAGTCTTGTCTTACTTTCCTATGTGGTTCTCTGGAACTTTGGTTCTTATCTTTTTTTATCTTTTGTTTGCTTCTCTGATTGTGGAGATGCGTTTTGGTCTTCCCTTTTCACCTACTTTTAAAAATGCGATCAACATCACCCTTTCTGTTTTATTAACCATTTCGTTGGTGATTTTTCTCTCAAAGGCTTACCAAGATTTTCAGCGTGATGAGGCCATCATCTTAAGCCCAACATCAGCCTTGAAGAGCGAACCTCTCGAAAAAGCTTCAACACTTACTGAAATTCACTCCGGCTTAAAAGTGATTATTCTTAATGAAGAACAAAATTGGTTTGAAGTTCGGCTGCCAAATGGCGATAAAGGGTGGATTAATCAACGCGACGCTGAACGCATCTAAGATAGTTTATGATTGATCACTCTTGGGAAAAGTTTATGCGTCAAGCCTTGCGTGAAGCCGAAAAGGCATCCGAAAAAGGTGAAACCCCGGTTGGTGCTATCATTTTGGATTCTAACGGATTTCCAGTCGGGAAGGGATATAATCAAGTGGAAATGCTGCTCGATGCCACGGCGCACGCCGAGATGATTGCTCTCACGGCTGCAATGAATACGATGCAATCAAAGTATTTACAAGACTGTACGCTGGTGGTAACGATGGAGCCTTGCCCTATGTGCGCAGGTGCTTTGGTACTGTCTAAAATCGGCAGAATTGTCTTTGGTGCATACGATTCAAAAATGGGCGCGTGTGGCACCATTTTTAATATTACCGATTCCGCAAAAACCAATCATCGCATTGAATCTATCGGTGGAATTTTAGAGGGTGAATGCAAAACGGCGTTACAGAATTTTTTCATCACAAAGCGGATGAAAAACTAATTCTCTAATGCAATCATTTAAAAACCCTCTTTTGAATCTCTCTTGCTGTCTTTGTATTGGCTAACCCACCGAGTGCCGATTCTTTCAAGCGGGGAGACATTAAATCGCCAACCTCTTTTGTCGCCAAAATCACTTCATCGGGCGGGATTAGACCTTTTACACCCGCAAGCGCAATTTGTGCCGAAGTGAAGGCATTTGCCACACCGATTGCATTTCGAATAGCGCAAGGTTCTTCTACAAGCCCTGCCACAGGGTCGCAAACCAAACCCATAGAACCCTTCAAAGCGATTGCTGCAGCTTCGAAACAGGTTTCTGTATCAGCGCCAAAAGAGTACGCAATAGAGGCCGCAGCCATCGCTGCGGCGCTTCCTGTTTCGCCCATACAGCCGGCTTCGCTACCGGCAAATGAAGAATTTTTTGCAAATATGAGTCCGATTGCAGCACTGACAAGCAGCGCTTCAATCATCATTTCTCTACTCATCTGATGCTCTTTCATTAATGTCACAAGTGCAGCGGGGATAATTCCTGAAGAGCCTGCCGTTGGTGCTGCAACAATCTTCCCCATACAAGCATTGACCTCACTTACAGCGAGTGCTCGCGCGACTGCCTGTTGCAGCGGAAAAGAAAGAACGGTTTTTTTAGCCTCATAAACCGACTTTGCCCAGTTGTTTAGCATTCCGCTTTTTGTAATCATCATTTGCGTAAGCCCTTGCTCAACCGAGTCTTCCATTACTTTCAATACCTTTTCAAGATGATCATATACTTCTTCTTTCGTCAAACGCTTATGATGCATTTCGTAGTCGCACATTGCTTCTGAAAGCGTTTTATTCTCCTTTTCACAATAGGCGGCGATATCGGAGAGATAATTAAATTCCATCATTATGATTTGGCAGTTTCGTTTTTAAGTCCATTCAAATTAGCATTTCAAACGCAATGCAAAATGTATATTTAGGGAGTTTAACTTTCTTACCATACAATATCGTTTTCAATTCCAATGGAGTTTTTCGGAATGCCTGTCTCACCGTCATCGGTGAATCTTCAAGAGAAATATAAAAATGCGTTGAATAAAATCCGGGTCATTTTACTGGTGGCGGATGGTGTTTTAACGGATGGCACGATTTCATACACCGAATCGGGCGATGAAATCAAATCATTTCATGTTCGTGATGGCTTCGCGATTCGAGTAGCACTTGAAAAGGGGTTTAAGGTCATCGTGATTTCTGAACGTGTCTCCAAGGCTGTTCGCAAACGTTTAATTGAACTTGGCGTGACGGATATTTATTTAGGGATTCGAAATAAATTAGAAACCTATCATGAATTAAAATATCTGAATCATTTTTCGGATGAAGAGTGTTTATATATCGGTGATGAACTCTCTGATATCCCGATTATGAAAGAGGCCGGATTTTGTGTTTGCCCGGTTGGCTCACCTCAATACCTGAGAGACCGCGTGGCCTATGTCACCGCAGCCGAAGGTGGAAGAGGTTCGATTCGTGAAGCAATTGAGCTTGTGCTTACCGAACAAGGAAAATGGGTGAATGAATAAAACTCACAAACACTGAATCCATTTCAAATCTTCATGCCCTCTCGGGCATTTCTTTTATTTCGATTCAAATGACGCAAGTATTTAAACGAACCCTTGTTACTACCGCTCTCCCCTATGCCAATGGCCCGCTGCACTTGGGGCACTTGGCCGGAACTTTCATTCCTGCTGATATTTTTGTTCGGTATAAAAAACTGCGGGGCGAGGAAATCATTCACATTGGAGGAAGCGATGAACACGGCGTTCCGATTACACTCTTAGCCGAAAAAGAAGGACTTTCCCCGCAAGCAATTGTGGATAGATACCACAATATGCAAAAGGAAGTACTTGCAAAGTTGAATATTGAGCTCGATAATTTTTCGAGAACATCGCTCCCAATTCATCACGATACCACGCAGGAATTCTTCCGAGACATTGAAGCAAAAGGCATTTTCGTCAAAAAAACTGAAAAGCAATTTTATGACGAAAAGTCTCAAAAGTTTTTGGCCGATCGGTATGTTGTGGGCACTTGCCCCGTTTGTGGAAACACCGAGGCCAATGGCGACCAGTGTGAAAACTGCGGAACCTATTTAAGCCCTCAAGAACTTATCAACCCCAAAAGCAAACTCACCGGAGAAACACCGATTCTGAAAGAAACAATGCATTGGTACTTTCCGCTTGGGCGTTATCAAAAAGCCTTGGAGGAAATGATTGATGACCGTGAAAAAAATAGTCATTGGCGGCACAATGTCTTGAATTATACCCGTGAATGGCTTCGCCGCGGGCTTGGCGATAGAGCCATCACGCGCGATATGGCGTGGGGTGTTCCCGTACCTTCCGAAAGCTCCGATGCCAAGGGAAAAGTGATTTATGTGTGGTTCGATGCGGTTTTAGGATACATTTCCTCAACAAAAGAATGGGCGCATAAAATTGGGCAGCCCGAAAAGTGGCGTGAATATTGGCTTCAGGGCGATACAAGGCTCATTCATTTTATCGGGAAAGATAACGTGGTTTTCCACGCCTTGATGTTTCCTGCGATGTTGATGGCCAAGAATGAAGCGAACTCAAAAGAGAAATATGTTTTGGTGGATCAAATTCCCGCTTCGGAGTTTATCAATATTGAAGGAAAGAAGTTTTCGAAGTCGCGTGGGTATGCGGTGTATGCCCACGAATTCTTAGAGAAATTCCCTGCGGATACGCTTCGCTACATGATTGCGATTAATTACCCAGAAAACCGCGATACCGATTTCAGTTGGAATGATTTTCAAAATCGCATCAATGGCGAGCTCGCCGATACACTTGGGAATTTTGTGAAGCGTGCCGTCGATTTCTCCAATTCCCGCTTTGCAGGAGAAGTACAGGCAGATATTACTCCTGAAAAGTGGAATTCATTGGGAATTGATTGGAATAAAATTAGAGAAGAACTCGAAGCCAATTATGAAGGTGTTCATATTAAGGAGGCTGCCTTTTTAGCGATGGAAGTGGCACGAACCGCCAATAAATTTCTTACGGATTCAGAGCCTTGGAAAGTGATAAAATCAAATCCAGAAGCCGCGAAAGAATCGCTTGCCGTTTCACTTAATTTATGCTTTTCTCTTTCGATGATCTTTTACCCAATTTTACCTCAAGCTTCACAGGCCATTCAATTAATGCTTGGTGTCTCGCCGAGTGAAATTGAATGGTACAAAGCATTCTCTCCTTCCCTCAAAAAGGGTCATAAATTATCCGGAAAAACCGATGTCCTCTTCAAAAAGATTGAGGATAAAGACATTGCTCCTGAACTTGAAAAAATTGCCGCTTTAATCAAACAAGCGGAAGCCGATGATCTTGCAAAATCAAAATCGAAAATGACCACAGAACCAAAACCGGAAGCCGCACCCGTAGCAGCCGTTGAAAATCCTTATGCCATCAAGCCTGAAATCACGATTGATGATTTCGATAAAATTGACTTGCGGGTTGCCACTGTTCTCGCCTGCGAAAAAGTCCTGAAGGCTGATAAACTGCTCAAGCTTACGGTTAAAATTGGTGACTCGGAGCGCGTGATTCTTTCGGGCATTGCCGAGCACTATACACCAGAGACCTTAATCGGAAAAAATATTGTGGTGGTGGCTAATCTTGCGCCTCGCAAAATGCGCGGCATTGAATCGCACGGAATGCTTTTGGCTGTTGAGGGTGAAGATGGAAAAGTGAATGTGGTATTTCCTTCCGGAGAATCGATAAACGGGCGGAGAGTGAAATAACAATGAGCGAAGGAGCAAATCAAAACGCAAAGATGAAACTCGAAACCGGCTTAATTCATCTTGGCGACGAGTTCAATACCACCTCTGCTGTTGCGCCGCCAATTTGGCAAACCTCAACTTATCTTGCACCTGAAGACCCTGCGGCATTTTCGGAACTTGCCGCTTCAATCAACCCCACCGAATTCTACTCTCGCCACGGCAACCCAACGAACGCGCAGGTTCAAGCCATCATTGCATCGCTTGAACATGCAGAAGCGGCCTTGGTTACGGCTTCCGGGATGGGTGCGGTTTCAGCGGCGGTTTTTGCATCTGTAAAAGCGGGCGAGCACGTGGTTACGCAAAAAATCCTCTATGCGGCATCGATGATTCTTTTTCGCGATCTCTTGCCGAAGTATGGCGTTGAAGTCACATTTGTAGAGGCCACCGATACCGCCGCCTTTGAAAAAGCCATTCGCCCGAATACAAAACTCATTTATCTTGAAACACCGGTGAACCCCCTTATGACGCTCACCGACTTAAAAGCCGTTTCTGCACTTGCCAAAAAACGCGGCATCACCACCATTTGCGATAATACTTTTGCAAGCCCAATCAATCAACGGCCAATCGACTTAGGAATCGATGTGGTGATTCATAGCGCGACAAAATTTTTAGGCGGTCACTCCGATCTCACCGCCGGCGCCATTTGCGGCACAAAAGAATTTGTGAAGGCCGCGTGGCGAATGATGATTATTTTTGGCTCTTCGCTTGCTTCATTCGATTCGTGGCTGTTGCTTCGTGGGCTTCGCACGCTTTCGCTTCGAATGGAGCGAATTAACGCCAATGCGATTGCACTTGCCGACTATTTAGTTTCTCACCCCAACATTGAAACGGTTCATTTTCCATTTTTGAAAACTCATCCTCAACTCTCTTTAGCAAAATCGCAAATGCTTGGGCCATCGGGAATGATGAGCTTTGAAGTCAGAGGTGAAAGTGAAGAGGAAAAATTCGATAATGCACAGTCGCTTCTTAAAAAACTGCGATTCCCGAAAAATGCCGTGAGCTTGGGCGGAGTGGAAACGCTGATTGTTCATCCGGCGTCAATGTGGCGATATCACTACACGCCCGAACAGCGAAAGGCATCAGGCATTGGACTGGGGCTCATTCGTCTTTCAGTAGGAATTGAGCACATCGATGATTTAATCGGGGATTTTCGGGAGGCGCTGTGAGTTACTTTCGTTCAATCCAATAATCAGGCAGTCGATGATGATCTGCTATCGAAATTACTTTTATCCCGAATTGTGTTTTCTTATAAATAATTGAAAAGTGAAATTAAATACTGCTGAATTTTCGAAAATCATTTTTGTATTGAATTCCTATACTGGGAAAAGCACTAATTTTAAATAGTATACTTTCAAATTCATCTGCAAACATTTGAGCTGCTTTAGGTGATTTTTCTTTGTAGTAAAGCAGCGCTTCGAAATACTCCTTTTCTGCTTCGGGGTGGATTTCAATCATGAATTAACCCAAAATACTTTTTGTTTTCTGTTTTAGTTCATCTATACCAATCCCTTTGACTTTGCCTGAAATCAACTCCTGATATCTTTTTTCCACCTCTTCCAACCAAGGCTCATCTTTTGCTGGAGTATCGTTTCTTGAAAGATTGAGCATAAAGATCAGTAAAGATTCAAACTCGTCCTTTTTGAGCGAGATTATTTCCTTTTCTAGTTCTTCGAGTTTCATTCTTCCTCCGATTCATTTATTTCTTGACCAATTCTGAGGCTCTTTCGGCTGCTTTTACAACGGCTTTGATTAAAGTAACACGAAGTCCGCCTTCTTCCAATTCCAAAAGCCCGTCGATTGTGCATCCGGCGGGAGTTGTAACGCTGTCTTTAAGCACGGCGGGATGAATATTGGTTTCAAGCACCAATTTTGATGCGCCGTACATTGTTTGCGCGGCAAGCAAGGTTGAGACATCGCGTGGGATTCCAAGTTTCACGCCTGCTTCGGCAAGTGCTTCAATGACAACATAAATATATGCCGGGCCGCTTGCCGAGAGTGCCGTAACACCATCCATTAAATATTCTTCGACAATCACCGTTTTCCCAATGGCATCAAAGAGGGTTTTTGAAAAGGCGAGTTGCTCTTCGGTCGCAAATTTTCCTTTCGAAAGCGCGGTCATTCCGGCATTGATGACGCTCGGCGTATTTGGCATTGCACGAATGACCGGCACAGGTTTTGAGAGGCGTGTTTCGATATAGCTTGTGGTTACAGAAGCTGCCACGCTGATGAGCAGATGTTCTTCGGTGAGAACGGAATCAATGTCGTTAAGTACGGCTTCAACGTTTTGGGGTTTTACGGCCAAGAGGATGGTTTTACAAGATTGTGCGATACTCTGGTTATTTCGCCCAAACTCAATTGAAGCGAGGGAGTTAACATTTTCGGATTGTCGTTTTAAGAGCGAACTTTCGCGGCGTACGCTTGCCATCATATCGTTGGGTGAAACGATCGCTTGCTTAATTAGTCCATTTGCAATGGCTTCTCCAAGTTTTCCATAACCGATAATTCCAAGTTTCTTCATTCATTTACCAATCTTTTGAGTAGCGTGCACCCGAATTCTTCTTCACCTGATACTTTTTCATCATGTTTTTTTCATCTTCTTTCATTGCATCCAAAATCTTTTCTGCATCCTGTTTGCTGAATTTTTGCTCTTGAGGCTTTTGCTCCTCTTTCTGCTGATTTTGATTTTCTTGATTTTGTTGCTCCTTTTGCTCTTCCTTCTGTTGCTGATTTTGATCTTGTTTATTCTGATCTTGTTTCTGTTCGTTTTCCTTTTTCTGCTGGTCGTTTTGGTTTTGATTGTCTTTATTCTGTTGTTTTTGCCTTTGACGCTGCTCTTCTTCCATTTCTTTCAGCATTGCTTTGGCAAATTCATAATTAACCTTGGTTTGCCTATCGCTGCTGTTGTGTGTTAAAGCCTGCTTATAATTCTTAAGTGCCTCTCGAAGCAATTCTGGCTTTTCTTCCGGTTTGGCATCTTTCGCCCGCTTAAATGCACTATTGCCAAGATTGTAATAAGCATCTGCACGAGTGGCTGCATCTATGGATTCATCGGCAGCAATTTTCTCGTATTTCTTTTGGGCATCGGTATATTTTTTTTGGCGATAGGACGCGTTGCCGGCATTAAAAGTAGCTGCGGCTTTGCCTTCGGTAGAGGCTTCCTCAGAATTTTCAATTTTTTCGTATTGACCTTTTGCCTCATCATACTCACCACGGCTGTAGGCGTTGTTCCCTTTCCGAACTTCAAAATATTGTGCCTTCAATCCGTCAGTAGAAAGGAACAGTGCTGCAATCAGAATTCCTGTTTTGAAGAGCTTCAAAACTAATTGTTCCCTTTTCTCTTGATGAAATGAGAAATGCTTTGTGAAGTGTTTCATAAGATAAGATCACCTAAATTTTACTTTTTCACTTTCCTTATTCTTTCGCCAAGCAGAGATTCAAGCACCAAAAGGGCGATTGCCACACCGATGAAATATTGAAATTGATCTTCGTAATCCACAGATTCTCGTGAGGCAAATTCGGTTTTTTGAAGCTTATCAAGCTCAACTAAAATTTTATCGAAATCGGAACCGGCAGCATTGATTTGATAAAAACTCGCCCCAGATTTCTCTGCTATTCTTCTTAGCCCGTCGGGGACAAATTTGGTCATCGCCACTTCGCCATCACTGCCGCGTTTGTAATCAATTCTATTCATTGATTTATCATAAATAGGAATTGGCGTGGCGGAAGGTGAACCAATCCCAACTGTGTAAACCTTGACACCCTCCACCAAAGCTTCATCTACCATTTCTTCCCATCCGGCTTCGTGATCTTCTCCATCGCTAAAAATGATAATCACCTTAGAAGGCTTATTGCCACGCGCGGATGCATCGGCACCTTCTTCAATGCTTTTGAATGCTTCAAGTGATTCGCGAATTGCAGCAGCAAAGTTTGTTCCTTGTGTTTCGATAACCTCAGGAGAAACAATATCAAGAAATAATTTGATCGAAGATTTATCGAGTGTCATCGGGCACTGCAAATACGATTGACCCGCAAAAACAACCAGCCCGACACGGTCTCCACCTAATTGATCGATAAAACGAGAGATTTCATATTTCGCTTTTTGCAAACGGCTTGGACGAATATCCTCTGCTTGCATGCTGTTTGAAACATCAAGCGCAATTACAACTTCAATCCCTTTACGCTTGACTTCTTTAAGCCGTGTTCCAAGCTGTGGCGCGGCATAGGCAAAAAGAATTAAGGCTGCTGCCAAAAAAATTAAAATCAGTTTCCAAATGAGTTTCGTACGACTAACAGAGCCGGCCAGTTCCTGCATCAATTCACTATCGCCAAGCAGTTTTACCGCGGCAAACCGCCGAGATAAAAAAAACACTAGGAAGATCAATAGCGGTATTAGTGCAAATAAGTAATAAAGATGTGTTGGGTTTCCAAAACGCATGTTTTTATCTGATTTTACGGTGCTTTACGGAAGCGTGTATTTGCTAATAAAATTTCAACTGCAAATAGAATCAACGCCCAAAGCAACACCTTCGAAAATTCTTCTTTGTACTCCGTGTAGGTTTGAACTTCAACCTTTGATTTTTCAAGATTGTCAATCTCACGATAAGTTTCCTGAAGGCTCTTAAAATCGGTTGCTCTAAAATACTTTCCACCGGTTGTTTTCGCGATTCTTTCCAATCCAACATCATCCACATCGACCTTCGCGCGAATGTAACGCGTGCCATATAATGGGTCTGGAATCGGATAATTGGCGTAACCTCGCGTTCCGGCGCCAACGGTATAAACTTTGATTCCTAAGGCTGCAGCTAAATCAGCGGCTGTTTGAGGTTCAATTTCGCCGGCATTATTCTGCCCATCGGTAAGTAATATTATGAGCTTACTTTTTGCCGTTGAATTCCTTAAACGATTGGTGGCTGTTGCCAGTGCAAGACCAATTGCCGTTCCATCCTCTTGCATTTTACCGGCATTCAAGCCGCTAATAAAGCGATTGAGCAAGGTATAGTCAAGTGTCAATGGGCATTGTGTAAATGCTTTAGCTTGAAAAATCACCAGTCCGATTCGATCACTAACACGATTTCGAATAAACTCTCGGGCGACTTCCTTCGCGGCATCGATTCGATTCTTTGGCTCAAAGTCCTCGGCAAACATTGAGGTTGATAGATCCAAGCAAAGTACAATATCGATTCCCTCTGAATAAACAATTTGTTTTTGATTGGATGTTCGTGGCCTAGCAAAGGCTAAAATTAACAAAGCAAGCGTAAGCATTCGGAAGATGAAAACGCTATGACGAAAATTCTTCAATATCCCACCACGCGCACTCTTTAATATTGAAATGCTTGAAAAAATTAAGGCAGGCGTATTCCCTCGATATTCTCTAAAAAAATAAAGAATTGATAGCAAAGGAATCAAAAGTAGGAGAAACAAAAACTCCGGATTTTGAAACGAAAAATTTGCCGAACGAAATAACTCTAACATTTAACGCTCCTCGTTCACGGTTGAAGGGTTACGAGAATTATTCGATTCTTCCTGAAAAGAAGAATTTAGTGACGCGCTTCCTTTTGATGCCCCTGATGTTTTATCAGGCTTAAATCGAACGAGAAATTCCAATGCCTCTTGATAGCTTTCTTTGATTTCAATTTTACTTGGCAAATATTTCGCAAATTTTACCATATCTGCTCTTTCAAAAATATTGTAAAGCCTGTTGTATTGCGCTTTTTCAACTTTCGTTTCAATGGATTGATAAATTTCATACGACGTTTGTTCAAGAGCCAAAATTCCAAAATGATTCTCCAAAAATTCACGAATGATAAAGGAGAGTTCAAAATAAAACCGCTTCAAGTCGGCATCTGATTCAAGCTTCGAATGATATAACACATCGATTTTTTCAACCGCAATTTCATAGGCTGAGCGTTGAATAACCGGCTCAACGACTTCTTTGACTTTTCTTGAGCGAACCCATCGATAAATCCAAAAGCTCATTCCAACAAAAAGTAAAACGGCCGTCGCGATTGACGCATAGACCCACCACGGAATTGGAAGTGAGCGAATCTCTTTAATATCCTCAATATCTTTTCGGGTAGTATCTAGTAAAGAGACAACATAAACCCGACTTGGCGGGGCTTGCACAATAGCTCTCGATACACTGTCTTTTCCTGTAAGATAGGTTAAGTTAAGAAAGGGAATCGGCTGCATTCCGGTATCAAAAACAGCAAGGGTATATTGAATTTTTTCAACCACAAGCGACTCACGCGTTTCTCTTGGCAAATATTGAACATCCCGAATTTCTAATGGTGCAAAAGCCACAGTATCCTTTTTGGTCGGATAAAGCAAAGAGACATCGGGCCGCTTTAATACCGTGAGTGTGTAAGTGATATCATCACCAATCGAAACCGTATCGGGATAAACATCGCTACGAACAGACGGCTGCTGTGCGTAAAGCGTCGCACAATGAAACCCTACAAAAAACGCATAAAATAAAAAGAACGGAATTATTCGCTTCATTATCATTGATTATCGCCTCATTTCACGACGTTTAAAGAATCCTTCAAGCGGAGTTATAAACGACTCTCCGGTACTGACTTCAATCATATCGATTTGCATTTTTTTCAGCGTATCATTTCTTAGCCGTCTGAAATCATCCATTTTATTTTCATAGTCTCTGCGTGCAGAATCATCAAAGGTGTCAAGCATAAATCGCTCGCCGGTTTCTGCATCTTCCAATTCTAAAAGTCCGACCCGGGGCAAGTTAAATTCACGCTCATCTGAAAGTTGAATCACAATAAAATCATGCTTTCGGTTAATCAGCTTCATTTTATCATCAAACTTGGGCGTGAGCAAATCACTCACCAAAAAAACAATTGACTTGCGTTTGAGCAAGCGGGTCATAAAATCAAGTGCCCCACCAATATTGGTGCCTTTGCCTTGCGGCTGAAAAGAAAAGATTTCGCGAAGCAATCTCAAGACATGTTTTTTCCCTTTTCTTGGGGCAATGAATTTCTCAATTGTATCGGTAAAGATGATGAGCCCGACCTTGTCATTATTGGTTATGGCACTGAAGGCAAGGGTGGCACAAATTTCAGCAGCTAAATCTCGTTTGAATTGCTTCTTGGAGCCGAATGCCGCTGAGCCCGAGCCATCATAAAGAATCATAAGGGTTTGCTCACGCTCTTCATTAAAGAGCTTGATATAAGTGTCATCGCGCCTTGCTGAAACATTCCAATCAATGGCACGCACATCGTCGCCAAATTGATAAGCACGTACTTCGGCAAATTCCATTCCTTTGCCCTTAAAGGCTGAGTGGTACTCGCCTCCAAAGACATTGTTAACAAGTCCGCGCGTTCGAATTTCGAGCTGCCGTACTTTTTTAAAAATTTCTTTTAAACTGATTTCTGCCATTTCATTCGATTCAGGCGTTGATAAAATCCCGTTTCAAACGCTCAGGGAACATTGACTGCATTGAGCACTTTTCTGACAATATCCTCCGCACGGACATCTTCTGCTTCAGCTTCGTAAGTTGGGATAATGCGATGTCGAAGAACATCGTAAGCAATAAGTTTTACATCATCAGGAGTCACATAACCTCTTCGATTCAAAAAAGCGTGCGCTTTCGAAGCAAGATTCAAGTTAATTGTTGCACGAGGTGAAGCACCATACTGAATCAGATTGCGAAGCTCCGGCATACCGAATTTTTCGGGCTCACGGGTGGCAATAACAATATCAACTATGTATTTTTTTACTTTCTCTTCCATATAAACGTCATTGACAACGCGTCGGGCTCTGAGAATCTCATCCACAGTTACAACAGAATTCACTGTATCTTTTCTTTCTGTTCTTGCCATTCTGTCCATAATCTCAAGCTCATCTTCAGGTGTTGGATAACCCACTTTGAGCTTCATCATAAATCGGTCAACTTGCGCTTCAGGAAGAGGATATGTTCCTTCCTGTTCAACCGGATTTTGAGTGGCCATCACCAAGAAAGGATTATCAAGTTTATAGGTTTCTTCCCCAATCGTGACTTGCTTTTCTTGCATTGCCTCAAGCAAAGCCGATTGAACTTTAGCGGGAGACCGATTGATTTCATCAGCGAGAATGATATTGGCGAAGATCGGGCCTTTCTTCGTTGTAAACTCCATTGTTTTTTGATTATAAATCATCGTCCCGATAAGGTCGGCGGGCAAAAGATCGGGCGTGAATTGAATACGATGAAATTTAAGATCAATGGCTTTAGCAAGAGTGCTTACAGTAAGGGTTTTTGCAAGACCCGGTACACCTTCAAGCAAAATATGTCCATTGGTTAAAAGACCCATCAAAAGGCGAGAAACAACCTCTTTTTGGCCAACAACTTGTTTTGAAATTTCAGTTTGGAGTTTTGTAACAAATTCAGATTCCTGATAAATGCGTGCTTTTAATTCTTCGATGTTGACGGCCGTTTGCATATGTTTATGAAAGTTGTTTGATTTTTTTTTGAGATTGAATTTTTTTCTATTGGTAGTTACTTTTCAGATGATTGTTTGGTGACATAAATGGTTCGAAATGCCCAAATCATTATTCCAAAGCCACTTGCGCTAAGCAGCAATGCCAGCATCGGATGTACATGAAAATAATCGTGAATCATCCCAATTCTAGGAATAAAGAGAATCACCAAATTAGCACCCAATAGAAAGGCAAGCATTCTCGAGGTACGAACACTAACTTCCGGCTTTCCAGACTTATTGCTCATCGTTTTCAATTAACTTCTTTTTTAGAAAATTTAAAGATGAATATTCTTGCTCTCGAAACAAGCTGTGACGAAACCTCAGCCGCTGTCCTACTTAATGGTAAAGTTGCTTCGAACATCATCAGTTCCCAGCTTAGGCATCAAGAGTTTGGCGGCGTTGTTCCTGAATTGGCTTCTCGGGAGCACGAGCGACTCATCGCCAGTGTAACGAATACGGCAATGAAAGTTTCCAATATAAATAAATCTGACTTGGATTTCATATCAGCGACCTCAGGACCCGGTCTCATTGGCGCAGTTCTGGTAGGGCTCAATTTTGCACAATCATTTGCCTATGCTCTTGGCATTCCATTTATTCCGATTAATCACATCGAAGCGCATATTTTTTCAACATTCATCAACGACGGCTCACAGCTTGCTTTTCCAAAATTTCCTTTTATTTCACTGACCGTTTCAGGCGGACATACGATGCTTGCGCTCGTCGAAGAAAATTTGTCTTATAAAATTTTAGGAAAAACAATCGATGATGCTGCAGGTGAAGGATTTGACAAAACGGGTAAAATGCTTGGGCTACCTTATCCCGCCGGACCAATTATCGATAAACTTGCCAAAGAAGGAAATCCTCACTTTCATAAGTTTCCTCAAGCCCTGATGAACCGAGGAGAACACGGAGGACTTGAAAATTTCAATTTCAGTTTTTCAGGTCTTAAAACTTCTGTTCAAACCTATTTGCAGCAACAGCCCAAAGCATTTATTGAAACCCATTTGGCCGATATTTGTGCCTCAATTCAATTTGCTATTGCTTCAGCATTAACTCGGAAAACCATCGCCGCCGCTGAATCGCTGGGCATCAAAACAATTTCAGTGGCTGGAGGCGTCAGTGCTAATTCTGAACTTCGACGTCAAATGAACGAAGCCGCGGCTGCTCGAAACATTTCACTTTTCATTCCTAAACCAATTTACTCGACTGATAACGCTGCAATGATCGCCACCCTTGCAAAACTTAAAATAGAGCGTGGACAATTTGAGGCTCGTCGTTATAACGCAAAAGCGTTCGCATCACTATAATTCATTGTTCTGATGAAACCACAGTTCTTTTTGATGTCTCAAAAAAATTCGAGCATCTTGACCTGAAGTTTTTGATTAATGATTAAAATCTGATACCCCGCCTCAAATAAAGAACGATAACGTAAAAAGTTATTTGAGAAATTGCCTGAGGAGCGATTTAAGATTGGTATTGGACTCTGTGCCTTAGGAAGAGAAATGAGTCATGCTTTTTGAACGGTGTTCTGACCACGAGTTTTGAAGAGAAAAGAAAGATAAATTTTTGCTTTTGTTTGCAGGCCGCTTCACAAGCCAAAAAACCTTTTGATGAGCGAAAATCACTAAGAATAATTTGAGTCAAATTCCACTCTTTCAATCTGCTCAATTCAAAAATTACATTCCCCACAAAGAAATTTTTCCTTCGCCATCACCTTGAGCCGCGCTTGAAAAAATTTGGAAAATGACATCATCTGGGACATCTTTTTCGCGCAGAAATTCTAAAAAGCGAAACATCCCGAAATCCGCAAGCATTGCAATTGGCAAGCCTTCTGCGCCAATACCATATCCTGTGGCGTGGGCCTTTGCACCGTTAAACCACTTATTCAAAAAATCATTATCCACGCCTCTTGCGCGAAAAAAACTTGCAATTATGTTTTCAGCGGTTTGTAACGAAGGGGAAGGATGCGTTGCAAAAATTGACTCCATTTCAACTGAAATTTCTTCAAACTCTCGAATCCCATTTTCATCAAGATATTTTGAAAGCAAGTTAAAAGCCTTTTCTCCCGGAGATTCATTTGAACGAACATCAACCATAAATTTCTTACGCTATATTTTTGAAATTACCTGAGTTTCAAATTTACCGATTTATTTGAAGCCTTTTCTTCAAATAGAATCATCGAATCTTTGAGGGATCTCTTCACTTAACGAGCATCATTGCATTCGTTTCTTCAAAAAGACCAGCTTTTGAATTCACTTTCAGT
The DNA here is from genome assembly GCA_033763895.1 of Chloroherpetonaceae bacterium. Taxonomy (NCBI): domain Bacteria; kingdom Pseudomonadati; phylum Chlorobiota; class Chlorobiia; order Chlorobiales; family Chloroherpetonaceae; species Chloroherpetonaceae bacterium. The sequence continues at coordinate 390,401 of JANRJQ010000004.1, forward strand.
TTGTAAAAATATACACCGCTCGAAAGTTTCAACGAACCAGCTTCAAACGGGATAGAATAATTTCCTTGATTGTGACTGGATTTCAGAAGTGTGGTGACTTTTTTTCCTAAAGCATCATAAATCTCGAGCGTGACATCCGATGGTTCCTTCAAGTTGAATTGAATTTGTGTGGTTGGATTAAACGGGTTAGGAAAATTTTTTAACCCAAAGTTTTTACTTTTTTTTTGAGGCGTTTTTCCCTCCTTCACCTTCAGTGGGGTCGGTGGAAAAAAAAACGTCAACATCTCTTTCATCAATGCCCGCCAGTTTCCCCACGAGTGCCCTTCATTCACTTCTCGGTAAAGCAGTGGGTAGCCCTTTTGTTGCATTAAGTCACGCATTTGCCGCGCCCGATCTCGTGTATCATTAATGGTTCCGGAGCTCATGTAAACTTTGAGCGGTAATTTCACGGAGTCTTGATAATCGGTGTAAATCCCGGGCGAGTACCAAAATGCAGGTGATTGAATCCCTATCAACCCAAAAGTATGTGATGCCCTTACACCAAAAAAAGCCGCACAAATTCCGCCAAGCGAAGTGCCCAAAATGGCACGCTGGTCTTGGCTCTTTGCGGTTTTATAATTAGTATCAATCAATGGAACCAGTTCATTTTTCACAAAATTGAGATAAGTGGTATTCATCGGATATTCATTTTGCCGCCGGTTTTGACTTGAATTTGATGGATTTACCGGGCTGATAAAGACTGCAATAATCGGCCGTATCGAACCCTCAGCGATAAGGTTATCCAAGGTAATCACCATACTGCCCATTTGATCATGAGAGTACTCCTGACCATCGGTAACATAAATGACTGGAAGATTCGAAAGCGTGTTATAACCATTGGGTGTATAAACTCTGTAATGAAGTGAATAACCCAGATTGTTTGATGAAATGAGTTGATTTGAAGTGAGTGGCCCTTGAGCGACACCTTGCTTTCGATATGCAAAAATTGGAGAAACATATTGCGGCATTCGGAGTTCCGAATTCGGTCCAAAGCCGCTCATTTGTTGGTTTGGATTGTTGGGATCTAGTATCCAATTATTCCCATTGAGAACGATTTTATAATCGAGCCGTGCGTCGTTGGGGAAAACGGTTTCCCAAATCCACACATCGTTGTTTCCAATCTTGACACCAGTTCCTCCGCTCGAACCTCCCCAATTATTGAAATCGCCATTCCACTTTACAGAGCTTGAATTTCCGCGATAAAGAAATGCCACGGAATCGCCGATGGCAAAAGGGACGCGCCTAGAATTAAGAAGCAATTGCCAGAGTACATTGAGTTCCGTTGGGCTGTTTGAGGCAGTTACCAGCGCAGATTTAAATTCAGAAAATGTTTGAAATTTCGCACTGTCGGGATATTGTGCTTGGATGACTTGATGGGAAAACCAAAAAGAAGTAATCAAAACGAAAAGGGAACTCAATTTCATTGTTTTAAGAGCAACACATTTGTTGGGACTATTTGATTTTGGTTGGAGTGATTGGTAACTGAACTTCATAAATACTTCATTGAATATGATTCGGTAAACCTTAAAACACAAGATTAACTTTTAAAGGATGATTTAAAAAGGAAATATCGCCCCGAGTTTTTTTTAAAGAGCGATATTTCATTTGCGTTCAAAAGATAATCTGTTAGTGAATCGTTTCTTCGTAAGGCAACGCCACAACAGGAATAAGCGAGGCATTGGCCTTTAGAAAATACACAGCGTGCTCGAAATGACTTGCTGCCGACTCCGAATAGATTGGCCCAAATAAACTAGAAAGAATTTCTTTTGTAAGGTTTTTTCGAAGTGAGGTAAAGAAAATTTCCTTGATTGATACCACATCCTCTTCCTCCTCAAAAATGGTCTCGAAAATACTTGTTGGCTTGGGATACTCAACTAACGCAAGTTTTGTTTCCGGATTAATACCAGCTGCTTCTTTCAAAACTTCGAGCGCTTTATAAAACCCGCCGAGTTCATCCACAAGTCCAATCTCCTTAGCGGCGAGCCCAGTCCATACCCTGCCTTGAGCAATGGAATCTATACTTGCAATCGACTTACCTCGACCTTCAGCGACATTGGCTAAAAACCGTTGATAAATCCCATCCACCATTGCATCAAAGCGAACCATCATTTCAGGTGAAAATTTTTGAAATAGATTAAACCCATCGGCATACTTTGAGGTGGTTATAACATCGCGCTTAAGGTCAATCATCGATTGCAGCTTTTGAATATTCGGCTTCATACTAAACACCCCAATTGAGCCGGTAATAGTATAAGGGGAAGCAACAATTTTATTGGCATTCATCGCCACCCAATACCCGCCAGAAGCGGCAAGATCCGACATTGAGACGACAACCGGCTTGCCTTGATTTTTAATATTCTCAATCGCCAACTTTATTTTATCGGATGCAACTGCTGAGCCCCCGGGGCTATCAACTCGAAGCAAGACACCCTTGATTTCGCTATTTCTTGCAATTTCATTCAGGGCTTTTACAATCGGCTCATCGCCTGTATTTCCAGCTCCGCCCTTTCCATCGACAATTCCTCCCATAATGTAAACCACCGCCACTTGTTCGGTTTCAAAATCCTCACTTTCAACCGAAACATTTTCATAGTTCTTTCTTGAAATGAACAATTTTGACTCAAGTGATTCATTGTATTCATTTTTTAGAAGGCCCTTTAACTGATCAAAAAATAGGGCACTATCAGCATAACCCATCGCTACGGCATCGTCATCGCGAAGCCACGCTTTATTTGTTCGCATCTCAAGAAATGACTCTTTTGAAATTTTCCGTGATGACGAGATCGCAGCAACCATCGCACTATCAAAGAGTTTTAAGTAAGCTTCTCTCTGAATTCTATCTTCGTTTGAAAGCCCTGTTCCTACATAAGTTTCAACAGCGCTTTTAAATTTACCTCGACGAGCTGCTTCAAATTCAACACCGATTTTTTCAAGGGTATTTTTGTAGTAAAGTCTTTCAGAAACAAGTCCATCGAGCATCAACATGCCATAAGGTTGAATAAAGATTTTGTTGCATGCTGAGGCAAGGTAATAGTCGGCGTCATCAGCAACTGAGAGATATGCCCAAACTTCTCTTCCGGTTGTGCGAAAATCTTCAATCGCTTCTCTTAATTCAGTGAGTTTTGAAAATAGCGCAGAAGGATTTTCAATTTTTAACACGATTCGTTGAATGCGTGAATCCTTTTTGGCTTTGCGAAACATCTTCAGTAACCCTTGATGCGTGACCGGATTTTCCGGAGTAAATGGTGGAAATGCCTCTTCCGTAGAGATTTCGCTGAGTTCACCGCGAATCTCGGCAAACAGAACTGTTTTTTCAGCCACAGAAACCGTTGAGCTGCCTGACTTAACAACTGCAATAATTCCTATAACTAAAAGCAAAGCAAAAATGATAAGCCAAAATCTGCCTCGTTTACTTTTCTTATCTGACATTTGAATGTGAGCAAGGTTAGGTTCAATATTTCTTTAATGGCTTAGAATCTAAGCCTAAACAGACTTTAACGCAAACTTCTAAGACTTGTTTGTAAAAATCCTTCTTCAAGATGCCAATGAAACCTTTATCTTTGCGCTGCATTTTTTTAAAAGCATGTATCGAAAATCTTTAACTCAAATTGCTAATCGAAGAAATTTCGGTTTTTGAACTATGGTCATTATGAAATTTGGCGGAACATCGGTTGAAGATGCATCTGCGATGTCGAAAGTTGCTTCAATTGTTCACACCGCCTTAAAACGTTCTGTAGAAGAGGGCTCTCCTGCACCGATGGTTATTATTAGTGCATGCGCCGGAATTACGAATAAGCTTTTTGAGCTTTCAAAATTAGCGGCCGCAGGCAAAGAATCCGAAGCCTTGAAAATATTTGGCATCATTCGTGATCATCACCTCAAAATCATTGAAAATTTAGTTACCGATCCAACACGAAAATCACTTGTTACTGAAAAGATCATTAAGCTTCTCTCTGAACTTGATCAGTTGGTTAGAGCAGTCATTTACCTTGGCGAATTAACCCCACGTTTGGAAGATGCTTTTGCATCGTTTGGGGAGTTGCTTTCGTCAACCGTTTTAGGTGAAGCATTGAATCAAAATGGTATTTTTACTGAATGGCTTGATGCCCGCCATTTACTCAAAACCGATTCAAATTTTGGAAAAGCAGTTCCACTTTGGCCGCTTGTTGAAAAACAAATCCAAGAAAAAGTTTATCCTTTGCTTAAAAGGGGTACGGTAGTGCTTTCCCAAGGTTATATCGGCTCCACAGAACAAGGAAAAACCACAACCTTAGGGCGAGGTGGCTCTGATTACTCAGCCGCGATATTTGGCGCTGCGCTTGGTGTCGATGCAATTCAAATTTGGACTGATGTCGATGGTGTATTAACCACCGACCCACGCGTTGTCGCGGGAGCACGCCGCCTGAAAGTGATGACTTTTTCAGAGGCCGCCGAACTTGCATATTTTGGCGCAAAAGTTCTTCATCCTTCCACAATTCGCCCTGCGATTCAAAAAAATATTCCGGTATATGTTTTGAATTCAAAACGACCGGAGTCGGAAGGAACTCGCATCTCCAATGAAGTGGATTCCCACGAAGGCACCGTAAAATCAATCGCTTGTAAAAAGGGGCAAACGATGATCAACTTGACCACCACCTCAATGCTCGGAGAGTATGGTTTTCTTTATAAGGTTTCAGAAATTTTTGCTGAATATGAAACCCCAATTGATATGATTTCTACCAGCGAAGTGTCGATTTCCGTAACCATTGGCATAACAACAAATCTTGATCTGATTATTGAGAGATTGAAGAAAATCGCTGATGTCAGTATCGACCGTGGTGTTGCCATCGTTTGTGTGGTTGGAGATAGCATTCGAAAATCACCGGGTATTGCCTCACGTGTTTTTTCTTCTTTGCCAAGCATCAATGTGAAAATGATTTCTCAAGGTGCTTCAGAAATCAATATCGGATTCGTTGTCGATGAAAAGGATGCCGATACCGCGGTGCGACTTCTTCATGATGAATTCTTTTCTGCAATTCGCGAAAATGCCATCTTTGCATAATTCTCATAAACTGTGAAAAATCAAAAAACTGAACTGTCATGCGAAAATTCGGTGAAATTTTATTGGAAGAGGGTTTCGTAACCCAAGAACAAATGGATAAAGCGTTGGCGTACCAGTCAATGAGCCAATTGCTTTTGGGTCGAGTGCTTGTGGATTTACACTTTATGACCCATCATCAACAAGAACGCGTGTTCGAATATCAGAAGCAGCATCACGGGAAGCGTTTCGGAGAATGTGCCATTGAAATGGGTATTGTAACGCAAATTGAATTGGATAAAGCGGCTGAAGTCCAAGCAAAATCAAAAGGTTATTTGGGCGATTTACTCATTGAACTTGGTTACCTTACACCACAATTGCGCGATAAAGTCTTGCACATTCAAATGAGCGAAATCAACCATTAACTCATATAAATTTTATGGATTACAAAACAGCCGGCGTTGACATTGATAACGGTGAAGAAGTTGTTCATCGCATAAAACCGCTCGTTCGCCGAACCTTCACCAAAGGCGTTGTGAGTGATATCGGCGCTTTTGGCGCATTCTTTGAATTAGATACGACCGGATTCGAAAAGCCCGTTTTAGTCAGCAGTGTTGATGGTGTTGGAACAAAGCTCAAAATTGCCGCTGAATTGGGGCACTACGATACCGTTGGGCAATGCCTTGTGAATCATTGTGTGAACGATATTCTTGTTTGCGGTGCAAAACCACTTTACTTCCTCGATTACTACGCAACCGGAAAGCTACAACCCGATAACGCCGTTGCTGTCATTGGTGGAATGGTAAAAGCCTGCGAAGAAAATGGCTGCGCACTCATCGGCGGAGAAACGGCTGAAATGCCGGGCGTCTATTCCGGCACCGATTTTGACTTAGCCGGAACGATTGTCGGTGTGGTGGATAAAGCAAAAATTTTAGACGGAAAGTCTATTACTGCCGGAGATATTCTCATTGGGGTTGATAGCAACGGGCTTCATACGAACGGCTATTCACTTGCCCGAAAAGTGCTTCAAGGTAAGTATCACGAACCAATGCCAAATGCCACTCACACCATTGGCGATGTTTTGCTTACCCCACACCGCTCCTATTACAAAACCATCTATCCAATGCTCTCCGATTCATCCCGCTTTGGAATCAAAGGCCTTTCTCATATCACCGGCGGCGGACTCGTGGGAAATACAATGCGCATTATTCCCAAAGGACTTTCACTTGCTGTAGATTGGAACGCGTGGGAGCGCCCCGAAATTTTCAAGTTAATTCAATCTTTGGGCAATGTTCCGGAGAGTGATATGCAGCGAACATTTAATTTGGGCGTTGGGCTGGTAATTGTCACTTCCGATTCCTTCCTACCCACTATTTCCGAGCATCTTCGTTTGATGGGCGAAAAGTTTCGAGTCATTGGAAAAGTGGTAAACACCGCTGCCTAATTCTCTTATCTCAAAATGGACTTATGACAAGCCGCTTCTAAGAAGCGGCTTTTTTTCTCATGTCCCGCATTTATTCAGCCAATACTTCCAAATGATGACCATTGCCAATGTATCAAGCTTGCAATATTCCAAAAGCAATTGTTCCCACTTTTGCTTCTTTTCGGGATGGGCAGCACTACGACCGTAAATCATTTCCTCGTAAGCACGCATTGCACCCATTCCTTCTTCTACCCGCTCTGCACGCTCAAAAATTTCAATCGATTCAAGTGCCTTGTAGGGACTTAAGACCTCGCCTTTTTCAACCTTCACATATTTTTTAAGCCAAGAAAGTTCGTGAAGAAAAACGCCATCTTTCCAAACGGCGGGAAGTACGGCTTTGATGGATGTTGAGCCTTTCATCATTGGATGAAAGAAATAATCGAAACAAAGTTTATTCATATCCACCATTCTGCCATCAGAAACACCCTCGATCTTAGCTGTTGATTCAAGCCACTGCAAAAGCGGCGCGGCATCTATGTGAAGGGTTCCGGCATAATCTTGAAGCTGTTGATAGATTGCGCGAAGTACCGTGTTTTCGTATTGTGTCCAGATAAGGATCGTTCCTGAATTTCCAAGCTTTTTCATCAGACTTTCAGCAAATGTGAAATTCGGAAAAACCGCTTCAGTATTGAGGAATTCGGAATGTGTGGGTTCTGCATCAGGAGAACTTAGTGTATGAACACTCCATTGAAATGCAATACGCTCATAGGCACGCATTCCTCGGTGGTAAGGCAAGGCCGATTGGTAGGTTTCGAAATCAATGAAGTGTACGGGATATTGAATGTGTTGCAATTCTTGCTTAAGCCCATTACCTATCCATACTTTTCCTGATCTCGTATTTTCAATTTGAATCTTTTGTCTTAAGCCGCGCGATCCAAAATCGCCCTTTTTATTCTTGAGCCAATCGAGGGGAATATCAAAAAGTGAGGTTGATTTGGTTTCAATGAGCTGATTGGTTTTCTCGTCATCAAGCCCCCAATAAAGCTCAAAAAAGTGTGGCGTTGGTTTTGCGAGCTCTCCCCAACATTCATCAAAGCCGCTTTCAGCCTTATTCTCACTAAAAAATTCGCAGCCTTTACAGCCTCTTCCGATAGGCGTTGCGATTTTCTTAATCTCACCATTTTCTCCTAAACTATCAAGGTATTGCGCGATATCGTTGCGAATCAATGGGATAAGGAATTCGACTTCATTGGTCACTTCAATCCGAGTAAGAAATTGATCTTGATGAATGGCTTCAAGGCTACCTGTAAAATCAACTTTGTAACCTTTCCTTCCTGAATCGAGTTCTACTTCATTGAGTTGAAATTGCTTAGCAAGTCCCTCAATTCCAGTTGTCTTTGTTTTATCCGTCATCATCAGAAACGCGCGAATGCTCATCTGCGGAAATGCCTCACGGGCGATAATCACTTGGAAGGCGATATCACGGAGATATTCATCCCAACCCGAAGCGATTTTATCTTTCTTTGCCGACCAAAACTGCTCATTGCCTAAAGTGCCGTCGAATGATTTCGCTTTAACTTCAATTAATTCAAGTTCATTTCCTCTTTTACGAAGAATATCAACCCTTGCGAGTTTTCTGTTTGCAATAAGGAGTGGCTCAAAAAGTGTCACTTCCTCTTTCAAAAGCATTTCTAGAGTCACTTGATGGGCGTTCAAAATTGACTGATCACTTTTAATTTCAATGCCTTCGGGGAACATAAGCTGCGCCAATTTGGCAACTAAAAATCCGCCATCAGCCAAGTTGTCTAAAAGAGGATCTGATTCACGCTCATTCGGGTAATTTTTTTTAGCATAAAAGAGTTTCGTAGCGCAGCTTTGCGCAAGCTTAAAATCAGATTTTGATAAGTACATCGTTGGGCGGCATTTCGTGATTTAGAAAATCAAATATAATTCGGCCCTTTGATTTAAAACCAAAAACCGCACCCATTGCGGTGTGCGGCCTTTGGCATCATCAATCAAAGTAACAACTCTTTTTGCGCGTGCTTATACAGTTACTTCGGCAGCCTTTTCTTTACGATACTTTTCAAGCGTTTGCAAATAATGATCGGCGTGCGCCTTCTCCACTTTCTTAAACGACTTGAAGCGTTTTGCTGCTGCCTTAAAGATTTCTGCATGCTCGAGCGATTCCTTTTGCTGCTCACGGAATTCCTCTACGGCATCCAAATTCCCCTCGCGAAGCGCCGTCGCCTCAAATTGTGGGTACATTATGTTGGTTTCGTAAAGCTCACCTTCAGCTGCAATTTCCAAAAGTTTTTCAACCGTAAGCAAATACTTCGGGTAAAGCAATTGCAAATGCGCGACGGCGTGGCCGAATTCATCGCGAGCGGTTTTTTCAAATACTTCCGCCACTTCTTCGCTGCCAAGTTCTCGGGCAATTTCTCCGAAGTAGAGATAGCGGCGAAAGGCCATTGCTTCCCCTGCAAATGCAGCTTCGAGATTTTTCCGTGTTTCTGTTCCTTGAATGGTCATAAAGTCTCCTTTAATTTTTAGTTCGTTGTTAATAAAAAAAGCGGTTGAGATTCTTATATTCAAAACCAATTGATTTCTATTTTCAATAAGTTTTGTCAATCACTACACGACAAACCTACAAGAGTAGATTCAATAAATGAAATCGATTGTTTTTATTTACCGATAGTATTTATCAATATCCTATTTTTTCACTACTAACCTTCGGGATGTATGTCGCTCAACATTACGCTTACACAGCTCTCCTATATTGTCGCTGTCGATACCCACAGAAATTTTGCCAAGGCTGCCGATAGTGTATTTATTACGCAGCCGACACTTTCGATGCAGATTCAGAAGCTTGAGCGGGAGCTTGGAGTGATGATTTTCGATCGGAGTAAACAGCCGGTTGAGCCTACCGGAATCGGTCGAGTTATCTTGGATCAATCTCGCGTGATTCTTAAAGAGTCACAAAAGTTACCTGAGCTCATTCGAGTCAATCAGGGGGCTATTGAAGGAGAATTCAGGCTTGGTATTATTCCAACACTTGCGCCGAGTCTTCTACCCCTTTTCTTAAAAAACTTCACACACAAATATCCAAAGGTAGAGTTGGTCATTGAAGAATTGCAAACGCATGTGATTGTGGAGCGGCTTCGCAAGGATACGCTTGATGCAGGGCTTTTGGCCACGCCGCTTTCGGAGGTAGGAATCGGAGAGATTCCATTATTCTATGAACCTTTTGTCGCGTATCTACCCCAGACACATCGCTTAGCTAAGAAAAAAAAGATTTCGATTGATGATCTTGATAGCCACGATTTGCTTCTGCTCAATGAAGGTCATTGTTTTAGAAATCAGTTAATTAAACTATGCCGTTTTTCAACTCCCGAAAAAAATCATGATAAGGGGAATGATAAGAGTAATCATGCCTCACAATCCTTTCGATTTGAAAGTGGAAATTTTGATACCCTCAAAAAATTAGTGGATCAAGGGTTTGGGATGACCTTGCTCCCCTATCTCAAAGCACTTGACTTAGAAAGGAAAGATCATCCAAGTCTAAGGCATTTTGATCTACCTACACCGATTCGTGAAATCTCTATTGTTCATTCACGTTCAGTTTTGAAAAAGCATATCATTGATTTACTTGGCGCTGAAATCAAGAAAACGGTTCCAAAGCAACTTTTAAGTCGTGAAGGGACAAACCGAATAGAGCCGATTTTAAATGAAGCACTTTTATAACTAAGGAACGAAAAATATTCTCTCGGTTTTTCGTTTAGAAAAAAGTGGGTTTATTTCTCCGATAGTAGAATTAAAAAAGGAAGGATCAATAGGGAGATAGTCTTTTGATTCAAATTTCAATAGGGTCATTTTATTATTTTTTTCTTTCGCAATCGTGAATTGCTCAAGATCTGCTTTAGATATGGGGATTGCGAGCGAAACATGATCTTTGTATTCCAAAATGATGGGGCGAATTTTGAGAATTTTCTTGTAGAGAAGAGCAAGTAGGATAGTGCGGTCTTCGCAGTCACTATATTCATCAAATAAAGTTTCCTCGGCAAAGCTACAGTGTTCACCTCGTTCTGTTGCCTTATCCTCTTTATATGGTAAGGCATAAGTCACAAAATCGTGCAAAAATTGTAGCGCTTCAATGCTGCTTTTTTTTTCTTTTTGGATAATTGATGCGAGGGAATCGGCGAGTGAAAAGAGGGATTCGCCAAAGATCATGTCAAAATATGTCGGTAAATCTCGCTGAGGATATGCGGCGTAAAAAGCCATTTTTAATTGACTGATTTCCCCTTTCAAAGCATACAGTTTCCCACCTGAACGCCAAATCCATTCTTTTTTTATTGTCGCCCCGCCAAAGTCCGGCATGTCGGTCACTCTCAAATCCATCGGTCGTTTCCGATTCATCTTCTCTTGTGAAATCGGAAGCATTTCAACTTGTGTAGAAGAGAGGGTATGAAATTTTCCACTTTTTATATCGATCAGGTAAAAGTAAGAATTCATGTACTCAAGATTCGATGCAAAGAAGAGCTTTTCTTTTATAGCAAGCGCAAGTGAACGAATATTTTTTTGGTTGGTACTTTCTTGCACTAAAGTCGCGTTGAAGGGTGTCTTTTCAAGCAAAGCCAGAAGAACATGTGATACCCTTTCGTCATTGACTTCAATAGATTTTGCTGCCTGCAAATAAAGTTGAAATCGCCACCATTCCGACAAGCGAAGCGAATCGGCCACTCGATGAAGCACCTTATGAACGCTTTCTAAGCGAGAAGAAATTGTAGAAATCATTGCCTCAAAATTTGGGTCATTGAGTTCCCTTTGAAATACAATGCCTTCAAGGTTTGGCGGTTGAATCAATACTCTAACTTGATAGAAATGAACAACGACCTGCGGGTTACCTTTTGGCTTTTCTAAAGTGACTCGAGGGTCAGCTGTTTTCCCTACAAGACTGTTGCTGAGAAGAATGATTCCGATTGAAAGATTGATAAGGATTTTTTTCATTTTTTTATTCAACTTGAAACTCATTTTACTTAAGCAAAAGGGATGAGTTTCACTCGGTAAAGAGGAATTTTGAGACGATTCAGTTCAAAATCAAAAGTTGTAATAGCTACTCGCTCTGATCGAATAAAATCAACAACTTCTTTTGAACTGAAAAATTTCTTGGAACTAACCAAATCATCGCCCTGACTTTTCGCCATAACGGCTTGTGCAAGTGCAAGCGCAGAACCAAAGAAATTTAACTTTCCGTTTGGAGAAGAAACCAAAACCTTACCCGAGTATAATCCTAAACGCAATCGAAGGGGCTTGTGTGGATTTCTCATATTTCTAACCCGAAGCAATTGCAAAACTTCAACACCTGCTTTGAGTGCCATTTCTTGTTTAGGAAATGTGATTGCAAAATCGAATGTGCCACTATGGCAGATACGGCCTTCATAAGTACGTGCGCATTTTGAAAGTAACGCTTCAGCTTCTTTGTAAATTTCTCTTACGGGAAGGTCTCCAAATTCTTCAAGCAACTCTATTGGATTTAATAGCGCCGCTGAAAGAAAGACTGCTTCATGAATCTGAAAATTCACAGAGGGGTGCATGACATCCTCAGGGAAATGATCAAAGAAATCAGGAAAAGCTGTTGCTGAATAAGCGGATGTCGATGTTCGTATTTTACCTAAAGTCTCGAAGGTGAGAGTTGCACGAAACGGCTTAGGATTTTGAACTGTCAGTTGAAACACGGGCTCTTGGGCTAAGCTTCCGGTAACCGATAGCTCTTGACCAAGGTGAATCACCAACTCATTTGAACCTGTGTCTTTTGAAATTTCAAATTGTACAGTCCCCGAAGTAATTGATGAGGAAATGTGATAAAAGCCTTCACTCATCGCCATCTGTTGCGAACGATGATGGGCTGGTTCAATCATCAACTGTGAAGAAAGGTGATTGAAATGAGATGGGCTTCCGGCTGAGTATTGACCTTCATCAGAGGATCGATATTTGATATTGGGTGAAAAAGTGATTTCAATATTCTTATCAAATTCGGGAGTAAACTCCGTTTTGCATACCGAGCAATGGTGTTGAGTTGGAATCTCCGCAAGTCGTTCATAGCGCTGAACTTGGCTTTTGCAAACGGGGCATATGATATCCCAGTTTTTTTTCAGGTACCCTTCTCTTGATGCTTTAATTAAAAAGCGCAAAACTTCGCTTGGTGTTGAACGGCTGAAATAGCTGAGTGGAATTGGTCGCATGCGCCTTATGTAACGGTCGGGCGCGGTGTAAATGTATTCAGAAATTTTTTCCGGAAGTGCCGTATCTGGAGCCAAATGTTTCCAAGTTTTTGCTAAGGAATCGATTTCAGCGCCGAATGTCTTTTCTTCTGCCATAAAGCTTTCATAACCTAATACTTCTGTTCGGCGAATAGCCTCATCGATTCGCTTTAGTTCTGCAATCAATCTTTCAATGTCTTCATTTGCAAAGACCATTGCAGAAAAGTTTTCATCGCGTGGTAAATATCGAACTTCAATGGTAAGCAACGTTCCCCCTGTTTGACTGAGCTCTGCTTTTAGTTTCAACGCGTAGTATTGAAATGCGCCGGTGAGATAAAAGCGTTCACAGAATAAATACTCTGGCGCAACCCACTCAAAAGGCAATTCTATAAATGTTTCTTTGGAATCGGTGATTTCGGAATCACGCTCTGTTTCGATGTACAAAGCATTCCCTTTAATGGAATCAAAAAGACGATCAATTTTTTGTTTTCCAAAGCCAATTTTTTTGAAAAGAATTTCCGTATTCGAAAGGTATGTCCAAAGTTCTTCGGGCGCGTGGCGAAGTTCTGCCATTCCTTGTAATGACAGCGCTTCTGAACGGAGCTTTTGAATTTCCGGTAGATCAGGTATTGAACATTTGTCTGTCATTGCGGCAGAAAAGGGTTGTAATATCGCTTTGACCTTAAATTTAAGACACTCTTAAGAGAAAATCTGTGACTTCTCGTCTAAAGTTTGTTTTTTCATTTGAGATGCAACGGCTCACTTTTTATTATTTTCCTATTGTTTTGAGGAACATTCAGTATTGTGCTTTTAACACCAATGACCATTCAACACGAGAGAATGATGAAAATTGTCATAGTTGATGACCAACCGATAAATCTAGATGTTTTGAAGCGACACGCCGGCAAACTTCCTGAAACGGAAATTATCGCCTTCCTGAATCCTCTTGAAGCACTTCAATATTGCAAGACAGAATCTGTTGATTTAATTCTCACAGACTACCAGATGCCTGAAATGTTTGGAACCGACTTCATGACCGAATTTCGCTCGTTACCCGGAAAAGAATCTGTACCAATCATCATGATTACGGCCGAAAGTCAACAAGAACTTCGGTACAAAGCTCTTGAAATGGGCGCAAATGATTTTCTCAACAAGCCAATTGATGGCACAGAATTTATCGCTCGCGCACGAAATATGCTTGCGTTAAGAGCCGCTCAAAATGAATTACTCAAAAAAAATTCAGAACTTGAGATACTAAATAAGAAGTTGGAGGAAGTTAGTACCCTTAAAACACATTTGATGGCCATTGCAGCCAATGATTTAAGTGATCCTTTGGGGAGTATCATTCAGTTTTCTGACACAATGCTTTCCGGACGCCCAACCGCGGAGCAGCACGCTCAATACCTCAGAATTATTCAAGACTTAGCCAACCGCATGAATCATATTATTCGAGAGGTTCTTAATTCGGAAGCCATTGAAAGTGGGAAACTCATCTTTGCACAAAGGCCTATCGGGCTTGGAGAACTTGTGAAATTCAATGTCGGCATCGCTCTTCATCGTGCAACTGAAAAAAAGCAAAAATTTCTCTTTCATGCCGATCAAAGTGTGCTTGTGAAAGGCGATGAGATCAGGCTTCAAGAAATTGTGAATCAACTTATTTCAAATGCAATTATCTATTCACCAATTGGTTCAACAATTTCAGTTCGCGTTTATTCCATTGGAGAAATTGTGCGTTTGGAAGTGACAGACGAAGGGCCGGGAATTTCAGAAGAAGACATGAAAAACTTATTCAAAAAATTTCAGCGGCTTTCAGCAAAGCCTACAGGCGGTGAGTCTTCGAATGGGATTGGCCTTTCAATCGCCAAACAGCTTGTAGAGCTTCAAGGTGGAAAAATATGGGCTACCTCCGCGGGTGTTGGGAAGGGCGCAACCTTCACTGTAGAATTTCCAATTTATCACCCTTAAATCAGTTTCATTCTTCTAACAGAAAAAAACATTCAACCTTCCATTTTCGTAGGCAGCGTAATCTGTTTTTCGACCAACAAGGACATTCGGAAGCACGATATTTTTTCTGAAGTTATTCACCTCTATCAGCAATTCATCACCTTTGACATTCATCTGTACATGATCAATTTCAACATTTGGTAAGTAAAGTTTTAACAAATACTTCCCATTGCTCTTCTCGATAGTATGTGTTTTGAAATCGTTATACAGGATTTCCTCCGGGAGTTCAGTTTGAAAGAGCGATTCGCCCATTTTGGATAGTGAAATATTCCCAATGACTTCATTTTCAAAATGCTTTACCTTGAAAATAGGAAGTGGATAAAAGAATTGGTCAATTTGCTTTAAGTATCTTTGCTGCTGCTCAAAAAGGCCTTTCATCGACTTTGAAAGCGCTCCTTCAGGGAATATTTTATTAACCACTACGGCATCAAGTGTATAGCCAAAAAGGTTGAGATAAGTTTGTGCTCTCAGTGCCTCGCGAATAACCATATTTTCTGGATTCACCACAATGCGATAGGACGTGACCTTTGGGTCTAACAAGTAACCGTGTAACTCTTTGATTTGCTCGCCAATTTCGGGCATCAACTTAAAGACATTTTTCTTTGGCATAAGCTTTTCAATCAAGGGCATTGCAAAGCTGATGACCCGCGTGTGCCACGATGCGATTTTCTTGGTGTACCATTGGTAAGAATCGGGCATCGCGAGAAGACGCATTGTTTCGCCCGTTGGCGCTGCATCAACAATTATGACATCATACTTGCCGGACTTCGACGCCTCCCAAATGTGCTTTAAGCTCATCATTTCTTCCATTCCCGGAATAATGGCAAGTTCATCAGCGACAACCTCGCTTGCACCCTCGTTCATCAGCATCGACGAAAAATAATCATGTAATAATGACCAATGATTTCTGATCTCGGCAAGCACATTGATTTCCATCGCAAAAAGATTTGGAAACACTTCGCGTGGCGAGTCACTAAGTTCTGCGCCAAATGCATCTCCAAGACTATGAGCGATATCGGTACTCATAATCAATACGCGTTTTCCTGAATTTGCAATTTTTGCCGCTGTTGCTGCTGAAACCGTCGTTTTACCAACGCCGCCTTTCCCGAGATAAATTATTATTCGCATCGTACCGGTGCCCTGCACCCCTTTTGAAACATAATCGGCCTTTGCCGGTTAATCAATATTAATTTTAATTCTCTTATGCGCTTTTACATAAGCCTCTTTTGCATCTTGGTTTTCTTTTGCTTCATTCATATCATTTCTCTCTTCTGCCTCACGGGGTGTTTGATTTTGACCACTATTTGTGGAATCAAATTCAGCATTGGCATGATTCGATTGAGGATTTCCGTTCGATCTTGAATTTGGAAGATTCTGATAAGTCGTCATTGCCTTAACAAAAGCGCCTAAAATTCCATCGTTTTTTACAGCTGTCGCCACGGTTTGAATGATAAAATTTTGAGCCTCTGGATTTTGAGCCACGTTTTTTACAATTTCATTCAGGGTGGAAAGTGTTGTTGAAAATCTTTCAGGGAGTTTCTCAAGATCTTCCTTTGCTTGATTTCGATATTCTTCAGGAATATTATTCAGTAAATCTTTTGTTATTGCTTCTGCTCGTTTTAGGGAAACCATATCCAAGTTTCCCATTGCGTGAGCGCCGGGTGAATAAAATTGTTGAAATGGATTTCGCCCTTGCTGGGCTTCTGCAAATGGGTCAGGCGGAGTTTGACCGGTAGGTTTTGGATCAACACCGGCACTTCGCATATAGCGTAGTCTTTCAAGCAATGTATCTCCATATATTTTTGGGCTACTTGGATTGTGCGGTGTTAATGGATTTGAAAATGGAAAGAATGGAAACCCTGCATCGTCAGTTTCGGTCGCTGCGAAAATCGGAATTTCTCGTTGTGGTAATATTTCTTTTGCCGATGAAATCAAATTCAAAGCGGCTTCATCTGAAATTTCTGTAAGGTGAACTCCTCCATAATACGATTCTAATGCAGATTCCAATTCATAATGCAGGCGAATCAGCATTTCTGTTTCTGGAGTTGGAATAAGATCAAAAATGAGTACAATGGGCGGTTTACCTTCTCGGGTGATTGAAATATCGAGAACAGAAAAATCCCGATCTTTTACTTTCGATTTGAAGGAAACAGAACCAAGCGGGAATCGGTCAAGGTAATCTTTATTGATTCCTCTTGCCCAGATATAAATTGATTTGGAAGAAAAAATCAGATAATCATGAAAGGCAACTCCTCCAACGCGTTCATTTTTGGCTTCATAAAAAACGCCGTCAAAAACGGCAAGGGCTTCTTCTCCCTCAGCCAATAGTTTTTTTGAAAAGAACTCGCTGATGTGAGCCGCATCCGTGTGCTTCGCTGCGTAAAGACTTACCGCATTCATACTCCTTACTCCTCGCAAACGGTGGCAGGCCGAAGCACGCCACTTCTAATTATGGTTAAAACTTAATGGCACACTTCAAAATCAATGAAGGGCAAATCAATGTTCGTAAAAGCCAATCAATCGAACTCATAACGCTTGCCGCATCTCTTGAAGGATGAGTATTACAACATCACTCCAAAGTGATGCGGCTACGAAAAATGCAGTACAAACGAAAGTCGTTTACTTTCCGAAGCGCGCTTCGATTTCTTTATCGCGTGCGGCTGTGCTGCTTGCTGTTGGTGATGAACCGCGAAGACCTGAGCCGCCGCCTGTCAAACCACCATAAAGATTTTGATTGAGGCGCATTGTACCCTTTGCGAGAGAATCAAAAATCATTCCCCCTGTGTACCAGTGACCTTCAAACATGTATTCCGAGATGCGTCCGATGCTAACTAAAACATCTGTAATTACGCCGCCACCTGCTGCCATAATAACCTCCTAAGATTATGAGTTAAAGAATAATTGAAAACAAACAGGTTGCAAATGTGCGCCCCGTTTGGCACTACTAAAAAATTGATTCCGCTACTCTGCTTTTGGTGCAGGTTTTGGTTTAATTGATATTGTTGTTGGTGCTTTAGCAGCTTCTGTTTCAGAATCTTTACGAACAACTTTATCTGTTCTAACATTGAGCCCCAAAATAGCATCGAGCGATTTGGCACCGAGCTTTTCACTCGCGCCGGGCCTTGTAAAATCAGCAAATTCATTTGAAACATCTGAAACGGCACCAAAGGTATTGGTCAGTGTATGAAACACGGTATCAATTGCACCTAAAACGAAAAACGTGGCCTGTTCAGTAATTTCAAGTTTCCTGAATTCTTTGCCCAAATTTTGATTATCCATTGTACCTCTCGTTTTATCCTCTAAAAACTTAACTTCTTTATTACTCTTCGCTTGACATCAATCAGTATTCATTTGCAATTGAAGCGGAAACAAAGTGTCTTGTGCCAAACGGTTTGCTCCCGCTTCAAAATGCTGGTGCTTCCTTTGTCAAAGCAATTAAGCACGCTCTTAAAAAAAAGAACAATCAAAAAAATTGAATTAATTACCTTTTTCAGGTGTCGCTGAGCCGGTTGTAGGTTTTACCGCTTTTTGTGCCGCACTTGCAACATCATTGACAACTTCAACAGCCTTAGCCGCAGCTTCGCTCACTCCTTTAGCGACATCAGCTGTTGCGGTATCAACCGTTTTTGCGACATCCTTCATTACTGTGCCTGCTGCTTTACCCGCATCTTTTACGGTAATCACGACACGATTAACCGTTTGTGCTGCCGGACTTTGTCCATCTCCGCCGGTTATTCCGACACTCTTGGTAAGGTTTTCTGTCGCTGAAGTAACGCCTTCAACCACATCGCCAATGAGATTTAAAGTACCGACAATCGCTGATTGACCCGTCAAGATGGCCGCTTCTGCTAAAAACGCCATTCGATCGCCAAGCGCCATCGCCTTGAATTCTTTCCGTAGTGTTTCATATGATTCTGTCATAACGGCCTCCTCTGCCTTTAATTGTGCGACTTCACGCACCGTTGTTGTTTTTAAAGATCTAAATTGATACTGCTGTTTGATACTACACACCTTTTTCAGCCTTATTAGTTACTCTCATGCCTGAGCTCCAAGGGCATGATAATGACCATTGATTACCGCCGGCTGCACTGACCGACCGATTGCAAAGGGAATCGTCAACCATTTTTCTTTATACGACGCATTTCCCGGCTCAACTCCTGCTAAAACGAGTGGTAATGACACAATTTTTCTTTGATTCCCCAATTGAATAAAAAGCTCATCGCCAGAAACCCAACTTTGAATATCACTTGCATCTGCAAAAGGCAATTTTACATGAACTTCACAAAGATTTGCTTTTCGCTCAAATCGAATCGGTGATTCTTCATACATCATTGCCGCAGGATCGGTTTCCTGATAAACATCCCTTGCAAGTTTTGATAACGCTTTGAAACCAATGACTTCCTCATCATAAAGATTTACTTTTTTAATGGGAATCGGTGAAAAAGCATTTTCAATTTCAGTGATGTATTTTTTCTGAACCCCTTTCCACTTTTCTAAGTATCCGCTGTCTTGCTCAGAATTCAAGAGTTTATTTACTGTGACCATATCAACCTTAAATCCGTAAAGATTAAGGTAGGTCAGGGCACGCATTGTTTCCTTAATCACCATTTTTTCGGCATTCATAACAAGCCTTACGGAAGCATTCTTTTCATCGGTTAAAATGGCTTTGACACCTTCCAAATCATTGAACATGTTATCAACCCCTTTCATCACATCTTCATCGGGAACCATACTTGATAATTTATCCGACATTTTTGAAAGCGGCCTTGCTATTGGCTTTATAAAGAACTTTTCGACATTTCTCGCGACTTTCATCCCCCATCCTAACATCTCAGGTAAAGAAAGCAAACGAAGCGTTTCTCCTGTTGGCGCGGTATCAAGTATCACCGCATCATACCTTCCCGAATACTTGTATCGCTTAACTCTCATAAGTGCAAAGAGCTCTTCCATACCCGGGAGAATGGTCATTTCATCCATCATTAAATCTGCCGGCATCCCTTGTGCCATCAGCATCCTGAGGAAATATTTCTGAACCAATTCCCAATTTTCTTTCAAGTCGATGTAAGGATTTACCTCGATCGCCTCTAAATTCTCGGCTACTTTTTTTACTTCACCACTTAGTTGAACATCAATCGAATCGGAAAGGCTGTGAGCCGGATCGGTTGACATGATAAGTGTCCGATATCCCAATTCCGACAATCTTAGCGCTGTTGCTGCTGCGATACTTGTCTTTCCGACGCCGCCTTTGCCTGTAAATGTAAGAATGCGCATACTTCGCGTATTTCCTCTCAGGTTTCTTTTGTGATCAAATGCTTCCCCCTCTTGTCAAAACCAAAACATGAGGTGCGACGCGGATATTTACTCAGATTCAAATTGAAGGAGATTGACAATTCAATATTTTGACTTTCTCCACCAACACACGATTGCCTTAGCAATTTTCATTTTGAATTCGGTATAAAGTTAGCCTTCCCCAAGCCTGAGCACAAACATTTCAAACCACGTTCTTTGTTTGTCACCCTATTTTGTATTGCCCGTAATTCCTTGTATCTATTGGGGTTTTCGGACATGAAGAGGCAAAATCGACCATATCGCCCGTAATTCGTACTTTTTGGTTCGGCTTTTTTACGGCCTAATGAGCGATAAAAATTCTTTAAGTCAGGTTTTTATCAAGTACGACTCAAATTTGAACGATCAAGTAGCTCATTGGCAAGTTTTGGAAGCATTTCTGAAGCGAGCCCTTGCAGAACTTCAAAACCACGAAGGCTTTCAAATGCAGGGTTTTTATCAATGAAGAATTTTTGGGGGAGGTTCGAAAAGTAACTGATCAATCCAGCCGCCGGATAAACTTGTGCTGAAGTCCCAACGCCAATAAATATCGATGCCGATTCTTTTAGCTTTTCCAACTCACCTGTTTTCATATCGACTGCTTCACCAAACCAAACGACATCAGGTCTCAGTTTTCCGCCACAAAGCGGACACTCTTTTTCATATTCATCCGGCGAACTTATTTCTTTTTTGAACGTACATCTGAAATGCGGGTTAAATCCAAAAATTTCATAATGCCATTCACATTTTGCTTTGGTCAATTCACCGTGCAAATGCCAAACCGTTTTTGACCCGGCTTGTTCAAGAAGATTATCAATGTTTTGAGTGATATTGATGACCTCATACTTCTCTTGAAGTTCTGCAATTGCATAATGCGCGCGGTTTGGTTTTACGTTTTGAAGTTTTTCAAACCTTCTTGAATAAAAATCAAGAACGAGATTTGGGTTTCGTTTCCACCCCTCAGGAGAGGCGACATCTTCAATGCGATGATTTTCCCACAAGCCATTGCTATCTCTGAAAGTTGGAATACCGCTTTCAGCTGAAAGCCCGGCGCCGGAGAAGAGGATTAAAATTGTCTTATTGCTCATAATTTTTTACAGCCAAATACTCCGACATTTGCTTAATCTTTGCTTCAATTTCTATGAGTGCTGATTCGGAAGTACGACGCGCATCATCAACCGTGTTGTTTTGCGACTCAGCGATTTGCATTTGATTATTTATCTGATCAACGAGATAAGACATTTCTTCTGCAAGCTTCATTATATATGGATCATTCAATTGCCTTGCCTTCCGGTTAAGAAGAATGACAATACATTGAATACTCACATTTCTTAAAGGCCCTCTTCCACCATCGGTTGCAAAATTTTGACCTTGGCTTGATTGACTTGTTCCACCGGCAAGAAGGACATTTTCGTTACATCCAAACATTGAAATACCACCAACTTTTGCCGCCTTATAAATTGCTGTATTAAACAAATCATTCGCTCTTCCCGATCTCAAGGCTGTCATATCGGAGCGGATAATT
The DNA here is from genome assembly GCA_033763895.1 of Chloroherpetonaceae bacterium. NCBI lineage: Bacteria > Pseudomonadati > Chlorobiota > Chlorobiia > Chlorobiales > Chloroherpetonaceae > Chloroherpetonaceae bacterium. The sequence continues at coordinate 411,991 of JANRJQ010000004.1, forward strand.
CTAGGAGCTGAAAATGAAAGTTGTTTCAATTCTTTAAGAGCAACAAGTTGTTCTGGAGCAAGTGATTGCACAACAATCTCCGGTGCATAATAAACACGCAAAGAATCTGAGATAAATTCTTTAGAGTAGTTCTTTAAAATGAGTTCTTTTGCTGGACCATATCCCATTCGATAAGCTCTGGCCAAATCATTTAGCCCTTTCTCTTTAAGTCCCATTCCCAATTTAAGTGTGCCTGCTTCATAGAGCAATTCCGGAATTGATGGACCGAGTTGTAAAGCTTTTTCAATATCACCTAAAGATTCTTCGTAACGGCCTAATCGTCTTAGAAACGCACTTCTTTGCCTAAATGCATTCAAATCACCTCGATTTTCAACAAGCCATTCATAATCCTTTTCTGCTTCATTGTTCTTTCCCAATTGGGCATAACATGCGGCTCGTTGAAAGTAAGCATCATCAAGCGGGGCTTTTCCAATCGCTGTAGAAAAATCTTCAATGGCAGAGTCAAAAAGTTGCATTTCAATCTTTACCAATCCCCGAAAAAAATAAAGTTGCGCACTATCTGGTTTCATTGATATAGCCGCCGTAAAATCAGCATTGGCTCTTGAGTAATTCCTCATTTTTGAAGCCCATAGTCCTCTCATCACAAATGCTTCAAAGTTCTCTTCACTAGATCTTATTGCCAAAGAATAATCATGAAATGCTCCACTTGAATCCATCAAGAATTGCTTAGCAAAACCTCTCATCAAGAGGGCTTTATAATGGGTTGAATCATTTTGCAATAGCTGATTAAAAACAACCACCCCTTTCGCAAATTCTCTTTTATGAATGGCCTCAATTCCAATACGGTATAGACTATCTATACTCTCCTCATTAGCCCTCTTATGTTGTGCAAATAATGAGGACGAAGTGATAATAAATATTATGATCAGGATTGTTTTGGCTTGCATTACAATTCTATTCTAAAAATTGCTTTAAAATAAAAAACGCCGGTTTGTTCCGGCGTTTTTTATTTTACTATACTTTAATTATTGAAATAAATGGTAGCTCCAAGTGCAGCCGCACCAGCACCACCTACAAGACCTCTTGCAAGAAGAGTATAAACCCTACGCCGTGCAATGGCTTGATTATTTACAGTAAGCACGGTATCTGAACCCGCTACAACATTGAAACGGAATGTTCCGGAATCAATTGGTGTGAACCCGCTGATTTGTTTGTAACTTGTTGAGCTAAAAACTTCAACATTGGTAATTCCCGGGCTACTCGTGCGCGTTGCAAGAATACGAACTGCCGGAGCGTTTGGAGAAAAATGCCCAAACCGAATGCTACCTTGCGCAACATTAAGGTCAGGAAAGCTCGGTACTGCATCCTCTACAACCACAGGTATAATTCCACCGGTAGTTCCTGCAGTATCTGAAACGAAGACTGTGTAAGCCTTATTTGAACCAACATTGATATTGGTTTCAGCTACCACCCGTGTATCTCCTGAAGTTAACGGTGGACGCGCTGCCACACCACCCGGAGCTGCAAACACTTTTAGGTTTCTTGTACCCGTTTCAACTCCAATATATCCGGTATTTCCAAGATAAGCTACCGCAGGATTCGTAAACCGAGGAACCGTACCTGATACACTTCGATTAAAGAATGCGAAGATGGTATCGGCAAATACCCGATTATCAAAAAGCAAATCCACTGTTCCTGCATTTGCCGAAAGATGCAGCACGCGAACGCTGCCCAAGGTCGGCGTCTCTCCCGTTGTCGGGATATCGGAGCAAGAAGCTAAAAGCAGGATGCAAAAGCTCGTTGCTATTAGAAAATTGAATTTTTTTAACATGTTCTCGTTCAAAAATTTTTGTGTTCTCAAAGATTAAGGTCTTCTTAAGGAATACGCTCTGTTTGTTGCCAAAACGCGGTTCATATCGACGCTACAGGTAACCACATTTCCGGAAACGATAAATGCATCCATATCGTGAGTTCCGGGATTGAAATTTGCAAAACCCGGAATGTAATCAGGAACCACACTCAAATCGAAACCGACACCAGAACCATAAGGATTCACATCCAATTGGCGTCTCCAAACAGGTAAACGAATTCCCAAATCTGCGATTCGACGCCCTTCCAAGAAAAAGATTTCTTGTCTAAGCAAAAACAGTGTTCTTAAAAATTCTTCTTCTGTTTCTGCTAATGCATCAATGTCACTTGTTCTTATACTTGTAAATGAAGTTGGAAAAACCGTAACCAATCCCGGCCGTGTCGGAATCAAATTTGGAATAGCCGGAGAATTTGCATCTGCTCGAACCGAAAGAGTATTGGATCTCGGGCGATTACCCCCGACTGCTGCCACGGCAAGTCTTGTATTTGCGCTATTAAATCCAACCAAGGAATCTGCCCTTCTTGCAGCGTTGACGGCATTCCGGAGGCTTGTTCGTGCATCAGTAAAATTACCATTCGCAATAGCTGCTTCTGCTAAAATAAGATGAGCTTCCTCTATCTTTAAAACTGGAATTGGAGAATCAATAGCGGTATATTTAGGATCTAGAAAGTCTAATCTCGGAAGTGGTTGCAGATCCCTTGTTGTTCTGGTTACTAAGAAAGGGACAACTCCATTGTTATTTGTTTGAGCATCAAAAAGTGCGCGATACACATAGTTTGTACTTCCTGCGCTTGATAAAGCAGCATTCGCATAAAATATAGCACTATCCAAAGTTCCTCTTAAGCGATGCGATCTCGCAAGGGCTAAACGGCAAGCGGTTTGATTCATTGCTAACGAAGCCGGTGAACCTGAGGGCAACACAGCAGGCAAACCCAATCCGGGAAGCGCCAAATTGAAATCATTTATTGCCTCTTGAGCCAATTGATTTGAAGTTAGCCCCGAACCGCCAACCGTTACAGGAACATTGGCAAAATTTTCAGCTAGCATTAATAATGCCATACCTCTGAAGAACCTTGCTTGAGCGGTAGCATTAATTCTTTGGTTTGCATTCAAAGTATTATCCAAAGGAACCTGCGTAATAGCAAATTCAGCATTTGCTTTTAGATTCTGAAGCCCTGAATAACTACCGGGAAGGCTTAAATCGTCCGAAGTAATTAGTCTTGGATTATCAGCCGAAGGAGACAAAAATGTCGAAATATTGACATATTCATCACTTACATAGGCATTATAGAGAACTATGTTTCCAACGGCAGTGGAAAAAGTAGTTCGAACACCTTGTAAAACTTGGTTGGCACTACCTCCCGGAAACCGTTGCAATGATTCATCAGTAATCGTTGGGTTAATGATATCCGTTGGATTATTAATGCAAGCACTAAAACCTAAAACAAGGAATAATGTAATTACCCCCGCATAGGTCGCACGCTTCACTTTCGTGTACGAAAATTTAAGATCGTTCATATTTAACATTTTTTGTGCGTCTAATGGTTACGGAGAATTAAAAATTATATCCAATTGTAAATCGAATTTGACGGGCAGCAGAAAGATTTGCGCCCCCAGTTGCACCTAGATCAAGAGCACCGCCAGCTCGAGCCCAGTTCAATTCAGGATCTACTCCAGTTGCTGAAGTGGAAATGATAAAAGGATTACGTATAGCAAATGCTAAATTTAATCCACTCATTCCGAATGGTTCGTTATATCGAATCGTTATATCGCGAAGTTTAACCCATCGTGCATCTTCGACAAAGAAAGAACCATAGTTTGCGAAACTTGAAGGATTAGTCACAGAGTTTTGTGTCAAACTCACAAAACCCGGAACGGTTGAAAGGGCATCGAGGTATCCATTCGCAATTCTTAACACTTGTTGTGTATTAACCAAAGCATTACCCCACGAATATTCAAGCAATGCGCTAATAGTAAGGTCTTTCATGATAATTGCATCAAACCCAACAGAACCAAAACGTGTTGGAATGGATTGAGCCCCATTGAATTGATTTGCAATAAATCTTCCACGGTAAGTTCCGTCTGCTTCTTGCGCCAATCGATTGGCTCGAATTGCACCAATAGAGCGTTGATTTGCAATGAAGAGACCTGAAAATGCAAATCCCCCAACAGCAAACTCAGGAATCGGGCGACCTCCAATCTGTCCGATGTCAGGAATATTATTTTCAACCAATGTGAAATTTAGACGTCCTTTCAACTCGAAATCAGAATCTTTATAAATGCTACCCGAAAGCGAAAATTCCCATACATTATTCAACACCTCTCCAATGTTTCTTTGAATAAGTCCAAAACCGGTTACCGGATCGTTGGGTACTGAAAAAAGTCCATCGATTGTCGAAGTCGTGCTATATGTAGCATTGAATTCTAACCGATCTTCCCAAAGTCCAAGATCTAAACCAAATTCTAAAGAATTAATAATTTCTGGCTTTACATCTGGATTTCCAGCACCTGCAAATGTTATAGCAGCTGAACCAAGAAACGAAGGGGCTGCATAGGTTCTATCTCTCAAAAATGGCGCGGGGAAATTTCCCGATTGACCTAAAGCCGCTCGTAATTTGAAATAAGGAACGTAGGGCTTAATATCTTCCGGATAAAATTGAAAATCTGAAAGAACTGTCGCAACTCCTCCCCTAAAAAGCGGAATAACTGAAACCTCTTTTCCGAAAGCAGAACTCACATCTAATCGAATTCCGCCATCGAAAAAAATATTTTTCAATAGTGTTCCTCTCAATTCGGCAAAACCGCCACCGAAAAACAGGGCAGCAACTCCTTCGGATCCGGTTACAATTCCAGCTTGATTAAATGTTTGTGTACCTGCGGCAAGGTTTTGACCTGACCCTGTAATTACACGTACTTCTTGACGAAAAGCCTCACCACCAAAATTTATTGACGCGGAAAGTTCATCTAATTCAGGAAGAGATACACTTCCCGAATAATTGACAATTGGTTGAAAAAATTCACGGTCGCTTCTAACAATACTTCCCAGTACTGTCGAGCCAAAAGCTATACTCGCTTCTATAGGTGTCAGAAAGCGTGACTCTCTTTTGTTATAATCAAGACCAACTGTTAAGCGATGTGAAAACCAATTGTAAGGATTATAGTTAAATGTTAATGAGGTAATGATACGGTTTACATTTTCATCATAATCTGGCGTCATCCAAATGGCTAAAAGACTATCTGGGTTATCAGTTCCGTTTGAATTCAGATTGCGCGAACGGAACTGCGAACCTGTTTCCATTGCACCGAGCGGTGCAAAAATGTTATTACCTTGGTTAAACCGGTCAAAGCTGTTTCTGATAAATGAAGTGGAAAATTCCGCTTCGAGCTTATCGCTTAGGATGGCTCTTGCAGCAAAGGCAAGGTTGTAAAGTTCATCACGAGCTTGATTGCGAACAATAAAACCGGTGCTATTTCGAGACATTGCAGAAAAGTTGTAAGTAAAAGTTTCTGCTCCACCATTAAGGTTTGCCGTATATTGCTGGAAAAATCCGGTTTGAAACAAGAGATTTCTTGTAACATCTTCTTGCACAAACTTGGTTTCTGGATTGTCTGCACCTAAAGTTCCGACAATTTTCAAAGTTGGGGTTCCGGGAGTTCCTTTTTTGGTGAATATCTGAGTTACCCCGTTTCCAGCTTGGGTACCATATAATGTTGCCGCAGATCCACCAAGTGCAACTTCTACGCGGTCAACCTCACCTGTAATTAATTGTGCTAATGAGGATGAAACGGTTCCGCCTGTTCCTACGCCGAAGTTATCTCCCGCATCCACACGCACATTATCCACATAGAACACAGGTGTAGAATTTGCCGCAACACTCTTAACACCTCGCGATTGAATTCTTGACCCTGTACCGGGGAGCCCTGAAGCAAACCCAACCGATACACCGGCCACCTGACCTTGGAGTAACTGATCAATAGATTGTACCGTAATATTATTTAACCTTTCGGCATTGATGCTTTGTACGGGTGCAGAGAGTTTTTTCTTTTCTGTTGCTGCGCCAGTCCCTGTCACAATGACTTCAGATGCTTGAACGGCAGTAGGCACCAATTCAAAATCCACCGTAACACTTTTATCTTCTGTAACGGTAACATTCTTAGTTTGGGGCTTGTAACCAACATACTTCGCAATAACGATATAGTCCCCTGTTTTTACTCTTCGGAGATAAAATCGTCCTTGTGCATTGGTAACTGTTCCTGTCTTTGTGTCCAATAGAGAAATTTGTGCTCCAATGAGTTTTTCTTTATCACTTGCATCAGAGACAACCCCGGTGATTTCACCGACTCCTTGAGCCATTACTGAAGTGCTTGTAAGCACGAGCAATAGCACCAGTTTGAAGAGGTATAACCTTTTCATATTGTTTTGTTTTGTTATTTGTTGAAAAAAATGTGCTTAAAACCTTATACAACCCATTATTGAGTTGAAAGAAACAGATAAGAAAAATCGGAATAAAAAAGGAAGGATTGGCGATTGCCTTAAAAACTAATGTCCTTCAAAATATAAGTTCAGATAATTGAATTATAATATTTGTTCAGAAAAATTCAAATAGTGAATTAATTTTCTTTTGGCAAAAAAACTTTTTTTTCTAAAGGGGAACTTTTTCGATTGAACTTTGTACTCGTAGGATTCAAACCGTGGGTGAGGAAATACAATGCGGCGTCTCGGCACTGAGCGATTGTGTCTTCAACAACTTCAAGTTCTTCAGGTTTAAAGTTTGAAAGAACAAAGTCTGCGGCACTTCCTTTGAATTCCGGGTTTCCAATCCCAAAACGAAGTCTTGTGAAATCATTTCGCCCAAGTTCTTGAATAATATTTTTCAACCCGTTTTGACCCCCGTCGGAACCTTCGCCACGAAGGCGAATTGCACCTAAGGGAATCGCAAAATCATCACAAATGACTAGAAGATCGAGGATGCTGATTTTATAAAAGGCCATAGCGTGGCGAACTGCTCGGCCGGAAAGATTCATATAGGTTGTGGGCTTTATTATCAGTACTTCATTGGATTCATAAACCCCCTTAGCGAAGTCGTAATCTCCTTTTCCAGATTTAAAGCCCAACCCAAGTTTCTCAGCGACAGACTCTGCAACACGAAATCCAACATTATGCCTTGTCCCTACATACTCTTTCCCAATGTTTCCAAGCCCGCAGATCAATTTCATTGTTTTTCACTTCGCTGCGATTTCGATTAAATCAATATGATAATCTTCCATTACCGGATTGGAAAGCAATTTCTTACAAGCTTCTTCGGCTACTTCTTTTGCTTTAGAGGCACTAGTCTCAGCGATCTCCACTTCAATGTATTTCCCGATACGAACACTACCGATACTTGAATATCCCAATTGAGAAAGTGCTTGTGAAACGGTTTTGCCCTGAGTATCAAGTATCGATTTTCTCAAAGTAACCTGAATTTTTGCTAAGTATGACATCGGAAAATAATTAGTGTTTATGGTTATGACCAGTTCCCTTTGGAGCCGATTCTTCACTTGCCTCGTGAAATAAGTCGTGTAATGCTGTAAGCGATTTTCTTATCTCTTCATCACTCGCACCCGCTTGAATTTGATTATGTAATGCTTCGCTTGCACTGACCAACTTTACCAAAGCCTCAGCACATCCTTCAGGATGTTCTAATTCAAACGGTGGCTTTGAATTTATCCACTTTTGAGCGGCTTCAACAAGCTCTTTCGAGCGGGTTTTAATAGGTGTAAAATTTGAGTCGTTATCCATCGGATGAAACGTTTCTGCCATCACAATGTGAAAATCATCTTCCTCCGCCCACTTTTGGATTGCCGGCTCCGATTTCTTGACCTCTTCCTTTTGATTGCACGCAGTAAAAACCGCGCAAATAGCAATTAATAAAATTGCCAAGTACAGATTTTTTTTCATAGTTAATGAATTTGAATTTTGAGTTACTCAGATTTTGATGAGTTCGCAACAGAATGGTGAGTGATTTCTTCGCTAAAAAAGTAATAAAGCGAACGGATTACACCGAAGAGAATGAAGAATATCATTGCTATAAAAAATCCTTTTGCTTGAAAGACAAGCATCGCCAAAAACCCACATCCAAACAAAAACATCTTCACCGGATGATCCTTTAAATTTTCAAGGGTCGGCTTGGGAAGGGTATCATACTTGATTTTACTCACCATTAAAAGTGATAAGGAAATTGTAAGCATAACAAGAATGATATCGCGAACTTCCTCGGAAAAGAGAGATTCTGCGTAAGCCCAAATCACAAATGTAGCAATTGTCATTGCTTGAGAGGGCGTGGGTAAACCAGTGAAATAGTCTTTTGTAAACCCAACAAGTTGAACATTAAAGCGAGCTAATCGCAATCCGCTTCCAACCATCAATGCTGAGCTTAACAAGACACCCAAAATACCAATTTGGTGTAACCCCGCTTGATAAACGAGAAAGGACGGTGCCGCGCCAAAAGAGACTAAGTCTGACAGCGAATCTAATTCAACACCAAAATCTGAAGAGGCATTTGCAAGACGGGCAACCATTCCATCGATGGTATCAAAAAAGGCTGCAAGGATTATAAACCATCCGGCTAAAGTTAGGTTTGCGTCATGAGCAAGAACGATTGAAATATAGCCGCTCACCATATTCATGACTGTAAAAGTGGAGGGCACTGCAACGCGAGATATGCTTGGGATTGTCACACGACCCATTCGAAATCGTCGCTTGGGACGCCATTTCCTCATGCTTGAAACAATTCCGCCTTCGAGCTTTTCATTTATTTCAGGTTCTTTTTTTTCAGACTCAGGCACAGGCATATTGATTTTGTGACAGTTTATTTTGGCTCAAACTAAGAAACTTTTTTTGATTTTTGACGGGAGTAACCAAATGATCTCAAAATCCTAATGATATCATCCACCGATAATAATTTCCATTTGAGAATTGCTCAGCAAAATCAAAACCTCCTTCAAATTCCATCGCAAAAAGTTTTCGATCGTCATATCTTAATGCGAATCCTACTCTTTGGTAGTAAGTGGTGTTGTTTTGAGTTGTTGACCTTGCAGCACCAAGCCACTCTCCGCGAAGCTCAGCAATGACAATTGTTGAAAAATCATATCCAATACCGCCACACAAAAGAAACAAGTCGTTTGAGGGTTTACCCCGATTAAATAATACGAAGTAATACTTTGGCCTTGCAAAAAGGTTTACTCCGAAAATTTTTAATTCATTCTGAAGGCTGATTGTGAACGATTCGGCAAAGTTTCCAAATGAAGAGGAGACCAAAAAACGCCCGGCAGTTATCCCAAATGAGGGTTTAATGAACCAGACTTCTTCAACTGGATGAAAAGTAACAGAAGTACCGAATTCAACCCAAGGGTCACTTCCCAAACCATTTCCTAAGGCAGGGTTTTGCCACCCTTGTAAGTAAAGCTCATAGGATTTTATCCAACCTGTTGAATCCAAATTTTTAGCCACATTTCCAGAAATCCAGCTTCCCCAAAATTGATCGAAACCGACTGATGCCCTCGCGTTTACAGTTTTTTTTTCCTGTTTTGGCAGTGCCGTTGTGCTATCGCGAGAAACTTGACTCGCGAAAAGCTTTGGAGATTCGTAAACAAAAAACAGGCATCCAAGTAAAAATGGCACGACACATTTTAAGCTTCGGGAAAGCGGATTCATTGGTTTCATGTTTTTGGGTTCGAGAGATTTTAAGTAAGATAAAGATAATTGTAATGAACAAGCGGCTTTTCACCCCGTTTACCGAGCCGTGAGGCTGCAATGTCTGAACCATATTGAGCAACGCCAACCCCAATTCCCTCTCCGCTTTCTGATTCAATTTTAATGATATCCCCTTTCTGAAAAGTTCCTTCTATTCTTATTACTCCTATCGGAAGAAGACTTGAGGCGGCATTTTCACGTTTCAATTGTTCGCTTGCACCGCGGTTAATGATCACTTTCGCTTTTGCACCGCTTTCAGAAGTTGCGACCCATTTTTTCACCCCTGAAGTTTTTTTAACAGGAATAAATGTTGTTCCCAGTTCTTTACCTTTTAAGAGATCTGAAATCATCCCTCTTTTTTTTCCATTCGCGATGTACACGCGAATCCCCACTTTTGCAAGTTTCGACGCAATCGAAAACTTTGTCTGCATTCCTCCCCTGCCAAATTGCGATTTCTCGCTTGTGATCATTGTTGAAAGTTCACCAATGGGGCTTCGTTTTGAGCTCGTGCCGATTTCAACTTTGGAAATGACTTTTGAATTGGGGTCGTTTGGGCTGCCTGAATAAATTCCCTCAACACTGGTTAATAGCATGAGTGAATCTGCATTCATCATTGCAGCGATTAATCCGGCGAGTTCATCGTTATCGGTAAACATTAACTCCGTAACCGATACCACATCGTTTTCATTGACTATAGGGATAATACCTTGCTCAAGCAGTGCTTCGAAGCAATGTTTCATGTTTAGGTAATGACGGCGGTCGCGGAAGTCTTCTTTTGTAGCTAAAACTTGCGCACACAAAAGATGATGTTTTTCAAATAGGTCTGAATAATGATGTATCAACTTGACTTGGCCAATAGAGGCTAAAATTTGACGCACCGATACCGGATTCGATTTTTCGGGCAAGGTTAAAAGAGATCTTCCCGCACCCATTGCGCCTGATGATACCATAATAAGGCGATTTCCCTTTTTCCGCTCCGCCGCGATATCGGCGGTTAAAGCTTCCATTACTTCCAAATCAAGAAGCCCATTTGAACCGGTAATCACATTGGTTCCAATTTTTATGACAACGGTCTCCGGCTTATGCTTTTTGGCTTCGGTCATAACCTCTATGAGTGAGTGTTGACAGCCGATTCCAGCTTGAGCAATTTTTTTTGAAGGAGCCGATCAATAAAGCCCAATAGTAAATTTTTGGAAAAGGCATTGTCAAGGCGTGGGTTCGCGGCACTTTCAATCCACATTCGCTCCGGATGCCATTGGACCAGCCAAATATCTCGGGCTGGATCTTTTGATTCTGCGGCTTCGATAATTCCGTCGGGCGAAAATGCAACCGCTTTTAATTCAGGGGCAACATCGCGAATGGCTTGGTGATGCCTTGTGGTGAGATTGTCTGTCGATTCTTCACGAATCAGTTCAAAGAGACCTGATTGGCGAAGTAATTTTGTTCCGTGAAAGCCACTCGTGTCATTCGATATTTTTTTGTGAGAAATCTCTGTAGCACCTTCCTTTTGAATATCGAGATACAAAGTTCCGCCCATCACCACATTTATCAATTGAAGCCCTCGGCAAATTCCAAGAATCGGTAATTTTTTTTCAAGGGCCGTTTCCGCCAATTCCCATTCCATTTGGTCACGCTCAGGATGAATTTCAACATCCAAGTCTTTCAACACATTTTTATCATCATTTCTTCCAAAGCGAGCCGGTTCGACATCGAGCCCCCCAGTGAAAACGATGGCATCGGCAGTTTCAATGGTTTGAAGATTCTTTTGTAAAAGCGAAGAATAGACTTCAAACGACTCATGAGGTTCATGATATTTTAATTCAACGCATTCAATTTCAATATGCTCATTTTGGGCAGTTGAAATCCACGATAAGTACTCGGGCGTTTTATGACCACAAGAGGTTACGGCAATTTTGAGTTTTGTTTTTTCCATTCAAGGTTTTATACCGATTTCGAAAGTAAGATTTGAAACAACAGAAAAATAAATTTAAAAAAAAGGCTGGGTAGTAAACCCAGCCTAAAAGTTGATTGAAAGAAAATCGGTTATTTTTCCTTTTCACCCTTTTCTTTACCCTTAGCGATGACTTCAGGTTCTGCTGGTGCTGCGCCATCAGCAGGTGATGCGATTGCAGCGGCTTCAGCGGCGGCCAAGCGGCTTGGCGAGATGAGGGTGACAAGCGAAGTGGTGGTTTCTCCTAAAATTTCAAACTTTGAAGTCGCGTAGGTTTTGCGAAGATCGCCGATGTGAACGGATTGGGATAAATCCAGAATTGAAACATCAACATCGATATGCTCAGGAATATCGGCAGGCAAGGCTCGAACAGAAACTTTGTGCAAAATAACTTGAAGTTTTCCTCCCTTGATTTGTCCAACAGGCGTTCCTTTGTAAAGAACCGGAACGGTAATTTCAACTTTTTCATCGTCTTTCAATGAAAGAAAGTCGGCATGAATCAACGAATCCGTCACAGGATCAAATTGAGCATCCTTCATGACGGCTTGCTTTTCTTTTCCGTCTTGGAATTTCAAATTCACAAGGTGTGATTGAGTGGTATAGACCAATTGGCGAAGCTCGGCTTCTTTAACGGTAAGGGTGACACAATCTTCTCCGCGGTGATAAAGGGTTGCCGGAACAAACCCTTCACGGCGCAACTGTTTCAATTCGCTTTTCTTTCCCACGGCTCTCGTTTTGGCTTCAAGCGTTATCGTTTGCATGATTCTTAGTAAAGTTTATGTTATCAAAAATTTTAAGACTTATAATATTTATTGCCTTGAAATGGCAACCATTTCGGAATACTTGTAAACTATTTATCCGATTGCTTCAATTCATCAAAGAGCGATGTTACTGAACTATCGTCGTAAATTCTTTTAATAGCTTCTGCAAAAATGCCGCTGATGGAAACAACATCTAATTTTGAACACGGTGCGTGATTGGTCAGTACGGAATCAGTCGCTATCACGCGTTCAATATGAGAATTTTCTAACCGTTCAACTGCTTTGCCTGAAAGTATCGGATGTGTACAAACGGCATAAATTTTTTCTGCACCGTTTTTCTTCATAGCTTCAGCGGCTTGGCAAATTGTGCCGGCAGTGTCAATCATATCATCAACAAGCAACACATTTTTTCCCTTTACTTCGCCGATAATATTCATAATCTCCGCTTCATTCGGCTTTGGCCGGCGTTTATCACATATAACCAGATCGGTGTGCAACCGCTGAGCATAAGCGCGCGCAAGTTTTACACCACCAACATCGGGCGAGGCAATTACGAAATTTTCAAGTTCCATTTGCCGTATATGCTCGGTCAGTACGATCGATGAATAGAGATGATCAAACGGAATATCAAAAAACCCTTGAATTTGCGGTGCATGCAAATCCATTGTTAAAACTCTATCGGCCCCGGCTGTTGTAATCAAATTAGCATTCAGCTTGGCCGTGATGGAAACACGCGGCTGATCTTTTCGATCTTGACGAGCGTAACCGTAATATGGAATCACCGCCGTGATACGGCTTGCCGATGCGCGTTTGGCAGCATCAATCAAAATGAGTAACTCCATCAAATTATCGGAAGGTGGATTCGTGGATTGAATAATAAATAGATCACTACCGCGAATCGATTCGTTGTATTGAACCGAAAGTTCACCGTCCGAAAAGTTTTTTACTTCTGCCCTGCACAAAGGCAAGGAAAGATGTCTTGCAATTTTTTCAGCCAACGGGCGATTGCTTCGCCCAGCAAAAATTTTTATCGTTTTGATCATAGTGGACCTCGGATAAAAACCGGAATTAAATTTTCCAAACAAGTTTTTTTTAGGCTTGCCATACCCTAATTTTGACAAAGCAAAAAAGCAACGGTAAAGCCCCTGCTTTTTCTCGGCTAAAAAAATTGAGCCGCAAATATACATTAATTTCTAAAAAAAGTAATGGAATTCAGGCTTTTTTCCTTTCCCATTTGGAGAGGGTTTTATTCTATTCAAAGACCTGCGGTTTTAACCGAATTATGAGAGCAAACGAAATTAAGGACTATTTATCTGAAAAACTTGGAAGTTCTGTCGATTACTTTGGCGACCCGACGCTTGAGCTCTCGAAACTCGCCAAAATTGAGGAAGCCGGATACGGAGAAATTTCCTTTATTTCTAACCCGAAGTATGAGAAGTTTTTGACTACCACTGAGGCCTCTGCATTAATCGTTTCAAAAGACCTTAAAATCGAATCCGCTCGCCCCGGGCTTGGGCTTTTTCAGGTGGATGATGCTTATTTGGCGTTTGTCTTTTTGCTTGAAAAATTTACACCTCCAATCGAATTAATCCGAAACGGCATTTCACCATCCTCATTTATTCATCCTTCTGCGATTTTGGCTGACGGGGTTTCTGTTGGCGAAAATGCTTTTATTGGAGAAAATGTTAGAATTGGCAGAAATACCCGAATATTTCAAAATTCAGTCATTCTTGCAGGTTCACTTCTTGGTGAAGATTGTACGATTTACCCAAATGTGACAATCTATCACGGGTCAAAAATTGGGCATCGAGTAACGATTCACTCGGGTGCGGTTATTGGAGCGGATGGATTTGGTTTCGCACCAAGGTCAGATGGGCGGTATCATAAAATTCCCCAAATAGGGATTGTACGCATTGGAAACGATGTTGAAATCGGTGCCAATACCACGATTGACCGTGCTACAATTACTGAAACCGTTATCGAAGATGGTGTAAAAATAGATAACCTTGTTCAAATTGGGCATAACTGCAAAATCGGGAAGAACACCGTCATTGCAGGGCAAGTTGGCATTTCGGGAAGTACGAAAATAGGTGAAAATTGCCTTTTAGGTGGTCAAGTTGGGCTCGTAGGGCATATTGAAATAGGAAATAAAATCACTATCGGTTCAAAAGCAGGCGTTGCAAAATCGTTTTTGAACGAAGGGGAATCGCTTCGAGGCATTCCCGCTCGCCCGATTCGCCATCAGTTGCGCCAAGAGGCTTTGCTTGGAAAATTGGCTGATCTAATAGAAACCGTGAAAGTGATGCAAAAGGAACTTGATGAATTGAAGTCAAAATCGACTTAGCATTTCGTTATAATTCTTTCACTTCAAAGATTCATTCTTTTCTCAAGGCCATTAATCCTTTCAAGTGATTTAAACGCATTGCTCAAGTTTTTTGATAGAGAGGTTAAATCCTACATTTATTTCTCACTTTTACCAAATTCTAAACCGAAAACGAAATGGAACTTTATCTCCCTTTTGCGCCACTTTTAGCGGCACTCGGTGTGATGCTCACGCTTTCACTTGCAGTTGAGCGTTTTTTAGAGATTGGCAGTTGGCTATTTGACCAACTTTTTCTTTTTCGCATTGAGATTTACTCATCCTTAAAGCGTGATTTAGAAAAGGAGCAGCTGGCATTTAAGGAAGCCTCGGAATTAGATGAAATTCGTTCATTTAATCATGATCTCAGAGAAATCCCTCCAAACCCAAATTTCTCGTTTGTGGAAAAATCATTTGATCTTCTTCCAATGCCTATAGGAAATCGAAATTCCATCACAAAAGAATTTTGGTTAAACACTTTAGGCTGTTTTGTAGGAATTGCCGGATGCAAATTCTCAAATTTTTCGATTTTCACTTTTCTGCCTTTTGGCAACGATTCCTTGCCTAACACAGTACTTGGTATGGTATTGACCGGTATCATTATTGGCGCAGGAAGTAAGCCGGTACATTTTTTGATTCGCTTTATTACGGAGAGAAAATTACAAGTATCTCGTCCTGAAAAAATTGTGGGATATCGTGAATTGCTTAGCGCAAACCCATCTGATGAACATGAACAGATAAATTCTGAAAGTGCTTCAATACCTTCCGCTACTGTTAAACAAACTACTAACGGATTCAATTCGGCTAATGCTCTGAAAAATGAAGTTTTGACGCATGCTCCAATTTCACTAGAAACACTTGTGGGCTACCTGCACCATCAAGGGGTTCATTCTAAAGCGATAGAACATTCTCATCAGCGCACCGCACCAATTGATCTTATCGTTTATCATCACACAGCGATGAACAGCAGCGCGCCTTTTTCTGAAGTAATCAAAGAATTCGAACGAAAAAAGTGGCTTGCGGGATATCATGCGGTAGTGTTTCAGAACGGGGCAATTGAAATTTTAACCCGTTGGGATAGGCGGGGCAATCATGCGGCAGGATACAATTTTCGCTCGCTTGGGCTGGCATTTCAAGGCAATTATGAAACAAACCCTAAAGTACCGTTTTCAAATGTGAATGGCAGGCTTGGTTCTTCGCAAGCCACATTGCCTCAGTTACATGCAGCTGCTCGCGTTATTGCGCTATGGCACTTTCTTTATCAAGTTCCGCTCGAATTCCCTCAGGCAGTTTCAGATAAAAAGGTTATTTCAAAAGCGATAAAAGGAATTGTTCCTCATCGTCACTTGGCATTTAAGGCTTGCCCCGGAGAAAGTTTTCAATTTGATCTGTTTCAACAAACAATTGTTGAATATGTAACCGCTTGGAAAAAATTAGATGGATTTGAAACTGCACTAAAAAATTTCAAAACACAACCCTACTTATGAACCCATTGGATTCGGTAAAAACGGGAGTTGAGACATTCTCGAAGGATGCCATTACGCTCACGACGTTTGTATTTTTCATTTATCTCACTCTTGCCATAACAGTAGAACGGATTTTAGAGTATCTCAATAGCCTCTTTAAGTATGTAGAGATGAGGCATGATTTTTTCTCTGGTTTTTGGCTTCATCGTGCCAAGTTTGTTCAAGAGAAACTTGAACTTGCGTATGCACTTCAACAAAACTCTGCTATAGGGAAAACCGTAGTGGAATCATTTTCATCTCATTTGCTAAGCAGTTCCAAAGAAGGTGAGAAGAAATCGATTTCTATCGAAAAAGTTCGAATTTTTTGGGTGAAGGCGGTCAATCGCGTGATGTCTTTTTTTCTAGCGTTGTTTCTCTTAAAAGTTGTTTTGCAGAATACGGTGCTTGAAGCCAAATCGGCACTTTTGCTGAAGAGTATCCTTGATGTTTATGGGTTCAATCGCTTTAAGTCAATTTTTGAGTTTCTTTTCGATAACATTGGTCAGGAGGGTTTAGAAATTTCACTTACTGCACCATCCGTGTTTATTGTTTCAGCGCTGATTTCAATGGGCGTTGAACCGCTTCACAATCTTATTGTCCAAGCCGAAAAAAAGCTTAAGTCATCAACGGAAAAATCATCATAATGGAGTTTGTTAAATCTATATTCAGTTTTCAACTCAATTCATTTTGGGTTGATGTTCTTATCCTTACCGTGGTTTTTATTTTGGGCATATTTCTTTTTGTACGATTAGAGCTGAAAGGAAGTGGAAATCGGGGATGGTTTTATACGGTTATGTTTATTTTATTGGGGTTTGGCATAGGAGGGATAGCGTGGAGAAGAAAGCGGTTATTTGAAGAACTAAAAAAGCGAGAGGAAGAAATCGCCGCGATGGAAAAGCGGTACGATGAATTAAAGCGAAAGGCGGAAATCAGTGATGCCGAGTATCAAGCGGCTTCGGAACGGTTAAAGCAATCGAAGTTAGAAAGTGCCGAAGCCATAGCCAATGCTGATGAAAGCTTACGCAAAAGGGTTGAAGAAATAAAAAAGCATCACGAAACCATAACACCAGAAGAACTCTATGATGAAATCAAAAAAATACTTGGAACGCCTGCGCCGCAATAGAATTTCATTCTTACAGCTTTTTTCACTTGGCAGATTGGCCATCCTAAGTCTAATGGTTTCAGTGAACTTGTACGCCCAAGAAGTGAAGTTTAGTATAGGTGGAAAGAGTTTTCAAGTCAGCCGATTGGATGCCAATACTTTTGTTGCAAAAAAGGATTCGTCTGTTGTAGTCATTTTACCGATGGATACATTGTCGCGATTGGTTGAGCGGGTTCGCATTTTGCAAGAGCGGGTGAAGCGAGATAGCATTGAAATTGCCTCACAATTGAAATTGATTCAAAACTTTGAAGCCTATAAAGCTGCCGCTGATACCAATCTTATCAGGCAAAAATCATTGATTGCTGTAACAGACAGCATTTCTGAGGCTTATAAAAAGCTTTACATTGATCTGAAATCAATTTCGGGCAGCAGCGATTATCGCTTGCTGATTGGGGGTGCCGGATGGAGAGAGCGTGACGAAGTAAATCTCTATGGGCATTTCGGCTTTGGCTATCGTGATTGGCAGTTTATGTTCACTTATGGTTTTACAGGATTTGCAACAAATTCATTGAGTATCATTAAAGTCTTTGGCTTTTGATTCCGTCATTAACCCATAAACTATTCATACCGCAAACTCTTCACCGGATTGGTTAAGGCTACGCGAATGGAATGTGCTGAAACGGTTATAGTTGCGATCATTATTCCTAACAGAATTGAAAAGAAAAAGAGAGAGAGTTTTGGCTCGGTATGATAGGCAAAACTATTGAGCCACTCTTTCATCACAACATGCGTAATTGGGATTGCAATCACAAATGCAATACCGACCAACTTAAGAAAATCGGCTGCAATCATTGAAAAGATATCTCCGACTGAAGCTCCCAAAACCTTTCGAATTCCAATTTCTTTTGTTCGCTCTTCCGCAGTAAAAGCTGATAATCCAAAAAGCCCAAGTGAGCCGATAGCAACCGCAATGACCGCAAAGACGCTCAGTAAATATCCAAATCGAAATTGATTTCGATATTGTGCTTCATATCTCTCCGAAAGAAAACTGAATCTTAAATCACTATTTTGAATCACTCTTGCCCAAATCGATTTTATTTCGCGAATCGTATTTTCAACCGACTCCGAGGATTCACAAGCAGCCGGCGAAAGTTTAAGACTGAGAGAGCTAAATTGACCCGGGAAAATTCGCAATGCAAGCGGCTCAATTTTGGTTTGAAGCGACTTATAGTGAAAATCTTTCACCACACCAATAACTTCACCATCTCCCGGAAAAAGTTTGGTAATTTTTTTCCCTAAAGCCTCCTCGGGTGACTTGAAACCCAAGGTTTGAATCGCCGTTTCATTAAGCAATATCCCTCGGGAGCACTGTGTAGAAAATCCGTATTCGGTATTCATCATTTCCAGTGGTTCTCCCTTTCGATACGGCCTTCCGGCAACAGTGGTCAGTTCATATTGGTCAATAAATTGATCATCGATAAGGAACATATTCATTTCAGTGCGAAGCGGCTCTTTCCCCTCACTCAATTCGATATTCATAAGCCAAGTACCTACGGGTGCTGATGGAACATTACCGGAAAGGCTGACACTTGCGATATAAGCCGACTTTGCAAATTCATTTTTTAGTGCTTCAAGTCGGGCTCTCGCTTCTTCATTTTCGACATCAATAACAATCATTGGGGTTGTACTAAAACCTAAGGGTTTGGAATTCATGTAATTGATTTGCGACTTAACAATAAGTGCAGCGATAATTAACGCTGCAGAAATTGAAAATTGAAATACAACGAGAGCTTTTCTCACTATCCTACTGCTTTTTTGGCGTGAATACAGTGCGGAACCAGAGGGAAGAAATCGAGAGAGAACTGCGGCTGGATAAAGCCCTGCAGCAACACCTACGATAAAAGCAGATAAAAAAAAGAGAATGGTGTTACTTATCGGTATAGATGTAAACCCAAGCAACGAAAGGGCTGATGAACCTAACGATAACTTCTTTTCAGTAAAAGCATTGAATTCAGGTAAAAGAACTTCGATTATTCCTATGGCGATAATTGAGGACAATAGGGTAAGCATTACTGATTCCGCAATAAATTGAATTGCAATATGTTTTCGCTCTGCCCCGAGTGTTTTTCGGATTCCTATTTCTTTGTATCGTCTCATTGAACGGGCAGTTGCAAGGTTGATGAAATTGATCCCTGCCAATATCAAAATCACAAGTCCTATTGTTGAAAAAAGCAGAATTGCGTTCATATTCCCAACTTCCGACATCTGATTTTCCAGTTCTGACCTTAAGTAAATGTCTTTTAGTGGTTCAAGAAGAAGTTGAATTTTGAGGTTATCTCCCTTTATTCGTTCATTGAGTAGTTTCTCAGCCGTTGCTTTTAGTTCTTGTTCAAACTGTTGTAACAAGACGCCCTTATGAAGAAGGACATAAGTATAGTAGGAGGAAGATGACCAATTATCCATCATCCAAGCGACCCCGGGAATTAGTTCCAACGTGCGAAATGACCCTAGAATCTCAAAGCAGATATGAGATTGTTTTGGCGGGTCTTTGATTACTCCCGTTATGGTGACCTCGCCAAATGAGGTTTTAAGTTTTTCTCCAATAATTGCCGTGTGACCAAATCTTTTTTGTGCAAACGATTCCGAAACCACCATAGAAAAAGGAATCTCTAAGGCAGTTTCCGGATTGCCTTGAATAAGTTCAAACGAAAACACATTGAAGAACTCTTTATCTGCAAAAAGGATTTCATTGGTTTTAAACTTGGTTCCTTTTGAAATTGATTGAAATTCGATTTGCCAATCTTTTCCACCAAACTTGAAAAGGCGAATCGCCGATTCAATCGTCGTCATTTTTTCTTTCATCATTTTGCCAAAAGGTGCGGGCATAACGGCTGAAACTTCTGCCTTACCGTCACGAATCGAGCGCCGGCCAATACGGATAATTCGATCTTTTTTTTCGTGAAATTCATCAAAGGCAAGTTCATCAGCGACATAAAGGACAATCATCCCTGCAGAAGCTAGCCCAAGCGCTAATCCAATAAGATTTATTACCGTGTAAGTTTTTTGACGTAGCATATTTCGCCACGCCGTTAGCAGATAGTTTTTTAACATGATGCGGTTTTTATAACGCCATTTATAAAAATTCTATTGTTCACCCCAGTTCTAAAAAGAGGTGCGATTTCAAGTGCTCAATCATCCGTGTTTTAGGGTTCGTTTGTAATTTTCAGATACCACTTGCCCATCAAACAAGTGAACCGCGCGATGAGCATAATCGGCGTCTTCACCCGAGTGTGTCACCATAACAATAGTGGTTCCACTCTCATTGAGTTTTGATAACGTATCCATCACTTCTTTTCGATTTTTAGAATCCAAGTTTCCGGTTGGTTCATCGGCAAGAATAAATTTTGGATTGCCAACCACTGCCCTTGCAATTGCGGCTCGCTGCTGTTGGCCACCGGAAAGCTGCTGAGGGAAATGATTTCGGCGAGGCATGATGTTCATTTGGGCAAGTGCTTTATCGACTCGCCATTTTCGATCGCCACTTGAAACCCCTTGATAAAGCAAGGGAAGTTCAACATTTTCAAATACAGTGAGCTCGTCAATGAGATTAAAACTCTGGAAAACGAATCCGATTTTGTGTTTACGAAGTACCGCTCGTTGCGATTCTGAGTAACCGGCTACGTTTTCACCATCAAAAATAAACTCGCCATCATTGGGGTTATCGAGCAATCCTAAGATGTTTAGAAGGGTTGACTTCCCGCAACCTGAAGGCCCCATAATTGCAACGAATTCGCCTTCTTTCACTTGTAGATTTATACTCCTTAAGGCGGTGGTTTCAACTTCATCCGTTCGATATACTTTCTGAAGATTCTTGAGCGTAATCATTTGTTATTGGTTTTGTTTGTTTCTATTCAATCGTTTAAGATAAGTTCATCTGCATCCTCACATAATTCATAGCCTGCAACGACAACTTTTTCCCCTCCCGAAAGTCCTGAGAGAATCTCAAAGTCGTCTGGATTTTGACGACCAATTTTGATCACTCTCTTTTTTGCAGTTCGCTCATCATTAGAAAGAGCATAAATCCATTGACCCCCTGTTTTTTGATAGAAGTCTCCTCGCTCGATCTGAACTGCTTGAAGTTGCTCTCCAAGTTCTAATCGAATCTGAATGCTTTGCCCTCGACGAATTCCAGCCGGCGTGTTTTCAAATTGAAAATCGACTTCAAAGCGGCCGTTGCGAACCTCGGGAAAAACCTTCGACAGGGTAAGCATTATCTTATTTCCTTCAATCGTGGCAACCGCTTTTTGCCCTTCATATACCCGACTGATATAATATTCATCTACAGGAGCTCGAATCTTAAATGCATACTCTGAATCAATCTGCCCCACGCGCTCTCCGCTCACCACGGCTTTTCCAACTTGATCTGTAATGGCAGTTAGTATTCCGGGCATAGCGGCGCGAACCATTAAGTTTTCAACGCTTGATTTCACAGCTTCCAAGTTTAATTTTAAACGCTGCATTGATTCTTCAATCTGATTGAGTTGATTTTCTCTAAAGAGTGAATCTTGCTTGAATGCCAGTTGCGAAAGCGCAAATCTTTTCTCCAATTCATTCAGCCTGTTTTCTGCTTGTTCAAACTCTTGACTTGAGACTAACTTTTGACGGTGGAGCAACAGCAAGCGGTTAAAAGCACTTTTCTGTTCCGTCAGTTGTGCTTCGATCTGGATACACTCGCCTCGCCTTGCAATAGTATTTTGTTCCATCAAAATTCTTGTATTGCGAAGGTTGCTCATTTGTTCAAAGATTTGAGATTCTCTCGTGGTGGCATCGAGCAAGAATGCCGCATTGGAAAGTTTAAGTATTAAATCTCCTTGTTTTACCTGTGCCCCCTGTTCTAAATAAACTTTCTCAATTTGCCCCCCTTGAATCAGATCTAAGTAGAATGTGGTTTTTGGAAAAACATTTCCGCTAAGAGGAATAAATTCCTGAAATTGCCCAACTTTTACTTCACTGATTAAAAGTTTTGACCGCTCAACCTTTTTTTTGGAGCTTCCTCGATAAATCAAACCAAAAATAATTGCGAGTGAGAGAACGGCAGAAAAAGCTAACAGAGCAATACGCTCTTTGCTCCAAAACGATTTTTTGATATTTCTATCCATTTTGGAATCCTGATTGATAAAGACTTCACCTTCAATGGAACTCATTGCGCTGCGCTCATCGATTTCGCTTGACATTTCTCTTCAGGTTTTTTTATTTATGTGAAATTTCATTTCTCTCCCTAATTATGACACCAAAAACGAGGTGGATATTTCAATTCGAATATCAGTGACGATTTCAACTTTTTATTATATCTGTTCAATTTCTATGCCAAGTCAGAACCCTTATAAAGACTGGAGTTTCATTGAAAATTGACATGTGGTTTAACCAGCGTCTTCCCTTTGTCCAAGCTTGGACGATTCAACGTCCGCCAATGGACATTCAAAAAATATTTCTTGTATTGATGGGTGAATTCGTGAAGCGTGGTATTTTATTTTGAACGAATTAAAACATGATGCTGAATTCAACTGCAAAACTTCTCATTATCGACGATAATGAAGATGTCCTTTTGGCCGCCAAACTTCTTTTGAAGCCTTATGTTTCGGAAGTAAAAACAGAAACAAAGCCGGAAAAACTTCCCGAGATCCTCTCTTCCAATTCGTACGATGTTATCTTATTGGATATGAATTTCACTCGCGATGTCAGCGGCGGCGAAGAGGGGCTGTTTTGGCTAAAAGAAATCATAAAAATCGACCCCACTGCAATTGTAATTATGATTACAGCGTATGGTGATATTGACCTTGCGGTAAAGGCAATCAAAAGTGGCGCAACTGACTTCATTCAAAAGCCGTGGCAAAATGAACGGCTTTTGGCCACCATTTCTACTTCTCTCAAACTTCTTGAATCAAAACGCGAAACTGCTTCACTAACCCAAAAAAACAAGGCACTTTCCGAAAATGGAGATCGGCTCTTTTCAGAGTTTCTTGGAAAATCTCCAGCGATGGAAAAAATATTTTCTACGATTGAAAAAGTTGCACCGACCGATGCCAATATCTTGATTCAAGGAGAAAACGGCACAGGCAAAGAACTCGTTGCGAGAGCAATTCACCGGGCTTCGGTAAGGAAGAATGACATATTTCTTGCCGTCGATCTCGGGTCACTCTCTGAAACGCTTTTTGAATCGGAATTATTTGGGCACAAAAAGGGTGCATTTACAGATGCAAAGGAAGAGCGGATTGGGCGATTTCTCGCTGCCTCAGGCGGTACACTTTTTTTAGATGAAATTGGCAATACACCCTTACACCTTCAGGCGAAACTTCTCTCGGCCTTGCAAAGTCAATCGGTTACTCCGCTTGGCAGCAATCTCTCAAAACCAATCAATGTTCGTCTTATCACCGCCACCAATGCCAATTTACATCAGCTTTCACGGGAAAAGTCATTTCGGGAAGATTTGCTTTATCGAATCAATACAATTGAAATTCATTTGCCGCCGCTCCGAGAGCGAGGTCTTGATATCGCGTTACTTGCCACCCATTTCTTAAATCAATTTGCCACGAAGTACAAGAAAGGGGATATGACCTTTACCCCAGAAACGATTTCTTTGTTTCAAAAAGCTCGATGGCGAGGAAATGTAAGAGAGCTTCGTCATGCCGTTGAGCGTGCCGTCATTCTTGCAGAATCATCCCTACTGACACCGGAGGATTTTCCCAATACCGAGATTAACCCTATTGAAATCACCGGTTCGATTCATCAAGAAAAGCATACCGTCAATCTTGAATCGGTGGAAAAAGAAGCGATTCAAAAAGCGTTGGAACAGTGCAATGGTAATATCACCGAAGCGGCAAAAATTTTAGGTCTTACAAGAGGCTCTCTTTACCGACGTTTAGAGAAATATGGTCTATAAGCCCCTACTGTCAAATCTGCGGAAATTTTGGAAAAATTTTCGCTTTCAATTCATCTTAAGGCTTCTGTTCTTATGTCTTCTATTTATCGGCGCCTATTCTATTTTTATAACTACCGATTTTGTTTTTACTCCATTACTTTTCACCGCCTTTGGGGTGATTCAACTATGGCTTCTCATTCGTTATGTCGAACGCACCAACCGTGATCTAACACGCTTACTCGATGCCATACTTTATGAAGACTTTTCACAACAATTCAAGAGCCATACCGAAGGGGAAGATTTCTCCAAGCTTTATGAGTCCTTTAACCGAATCATTGAAAGGTTTAGAAATACAAGAAAAGAAAAAGAAGCAAGCCTCCAATTTCTCGAAACAACTTTTCAACATATCAGTACCGGTTTAATTGCCGTAAATCGCGATGGGACACTTGAGCTGATAAACAATGCTGCAAAGCGATTATTTCAACTCCCTTCCTTAAGAACCATTTCTGGTCTCTCGCATCTACACACAGGACTCGATGAAAAGCTTCTGGCATTAAAGAGCGGGGAAAAAATGCTTGTGAACTTTTCGATTGAGGGTGACCATACTCAACTGCTTTTTTCTGCCACTCGCTTCACGATTGATTCAAAAGAGATGATTCTTTTTGCAGTTCAAAACATCCAATCGGAATTGGATGAAAAGGAATTGGAATCGTGGCAAAAGCTAATTCGGATTTTAACACATGAAATGATGAATAGTATCACCCCAATCTCATCGCTCGCCGAAACAATGAATAGGATGATAAAACAAGCCAGTATGGATAAAGAAACCCTTGATGATCTTTTGTTAGCATCAGAGACGATTGCAAAACGAAGCAATGGACTTCTTGAATTTGTAGAATCTTATCGAAATCTGACAAAAATTCCTCCACCAAAGTTCTCCGTTTTTCCTTTATACCAAATAATGGAGCGACTTCAAATTTTATTTTCATCTTCTTTTCAAGAATTTCAACTTCAATTATCCTTTCGTGTTGAACCCGCCTCATTAGAGCTTATTGCCGATCAAACTTTGATTGAACAAGTGCTTATCAATTTAATTACAAATTCAAGACAAGCGATTATTGATAAGCCAAACGGTGCTGTTTGGGTTCGCGCCTTTTTGGATTCTCAATCAAAAGTCATTATAGAAGTTGAGGATAACGGAATTGGGATGTCGAAAGAGTTACAAGAAAGAATTTTTATTCCCTTTTTTACAACTAAGCCCAATGGCAGCGGAATCGGACTTTCTTTAGCTCGTCAAATTATGCGCCTTCATAACGGGAACATTCGTGTACGTTCAACCCCCGAAAAAGGCACATTGTTTATTCTTCGATTTTAGCAAATCTTTAACACTAGTCTGTTCATTTTTATTGATAGATTTTTTCAATGAAGCACCTCCTTTCCTTCCACACTCTTCCCTCAAATTTCTCAAAAATCACGCCCACTCATTTTTTTCATTCGAAAGAAAATATAAGTCAACTTATTTTGAAATTATTTCTTTAGGTTTTGTTTTAACATACTCCTAAACCGATTTTTTCGTCAATATTCTAACAACTTCAAACAGTAAACTTCATTATGAATTCAACACCAACCCGAGATACTGCATTATTATTGAAGGTTATGAAGCGAGATAAATCTGTCGTTTCATTTGATCAGAGCAAAATTTCAATTGCACTCAATAAAGCCGGGAATGCCACAGGGGAATTTGGACCTGAAATCGCACAACAGCTTTCTGAAGAAGTGGTTAAAGTTTTAGAGCAAAAATTTGAGGGCGAGATTCCTACTGTTGAACAAATTCAAGACATTGTTGAAACTGTTCTCATCAAGGAAAATTGGGCGAAAACTGCCAAGGCGTACATCCTTTACAGAAACGAGCGCGCTAAAATTCGAGAGCAAAAACGCCCAATTCCCGAAGAAGTAAAAAAATTGGCCGATGAAAGCAAGCATTTCTTTAGAAACGAGCTTTCGGAACTTGTTTACTATAGAACTTATTCACGATGGTTACCCGAAAAAGGTCGCCGCGAGACTTGGGTCGAAACTGTAACCCGCTATGTTGAGTTTATGCGTCAAAACCTTGGCGATAAACTCACCACTGCGGAGTACGATGAGATTCGGACCGCTATCTTAAAGCAAGATATCATGCCATCAATGAGACTTCTCTGGAGCGCCGGAGAAGCCGCAAGTCGTACGAATGTTGCTGCTTATAATTGCTCATTCATTGCACCCGAATCGCTTCAAGATTTCGGCGAAATCATGTACATCTTGATGTGCGGAACAGGCGTTGGCTTTTCTGTTGAACAGCAAACGATTCACCGCCTTCCACAAATCAAAAGGCAAACCGGTAAAAAGCAACCTTCACATGTTGTTTTAGACAGCAAAGAAGGATGGGCTGATGCTTTTGTTTTAGGACTTAACACTTGGTTTTCAGGAGAAGATATTTCATTTGATTATTCAACTATTCGCCCACAAGGTGCGCGCCTTAAAACTATGGGAGGGCGCGCTTCAGGCCCTGAGCCGCTTCGATCTCTCATTGATTTTACGCGAGATCGCGTGCTTCAAAGGCAAGGCAGAAGGCTTACCACACTTGATGTTCACGACATTATCTGTAAAATCGGAGAAGTGGTTGTGATGGGCGGGGTTCGACGAAGCGCGCTGATTTCACTCTCCGATTTAGATGATACTGAAATGCGTCACGCGAAGGATGGGGCGTTTTATATGTCTCACCCTGAGCGAAGTATGGCCAACAACTCCGCCATTTATAATGAACGGCCTACCGTTTCAGAATTTTTAGATGAATGGCTTTCACTGATCAAATCAGGAAGCGGTGAACGCGGTATTTTCAACCGCTCAACGCTTCTTTCACAACTGCCAGAGCGCCGCCGAGAAAAATTTGAGCGTTATCTTTCAACTTCAGGTACGAATCCTTGCGGAGAAATCATCCTTCGTTCAAAACAGTTCTGTAACCTCTCAGAAGTTGTTGCAAGAAGTGAAGACACCGAAGATTCATTGCTTCGCAAGGTTCGCCTTGCAACCATTGTTGGCACCTTCCAATCAACTCTAACTGACTTTCCTTACCTTTCAGAAGCTTGGAAAAAAAATTGTGAAGAAGAGCGACTTTTAGGCGTATCGATAACCGGTCAGTGGGATTCAGATGCTGCGCGTCAAGCCAGTACTCTTTCCAAGCTTAAAACGGAGTCACTTAAAATCAATCAAGAGTACGCTAAGCGCTTTGGGATTAATGCCTCGACTTGTATCACATGCGTTAAGCCTTCAGGTACGGTCTCTCAATTGGTCGATGCTGCCTCAGGCATGCATGCCCGGCACGCCCCTTATTACATCCGCAGAATCCGTATTTCCGCAAGCGATCCACTCTTCAAACTTTTGAAAGATCAAAAGTTTCCTTATAAACCTGAGGTTGGTCAAGTCGATGGACAAGCGACGACTTATGTTCTTGAGTTTCCTGTGAAGGCCCCAGACGGTGCAACGACTCGTGATGATGTCTCGGCGTTGGAACAGCTTGCACATTGGAAATTGGTGAAGACCCATTTTACAGAGCATAATCCTTCTGTCACAGTTAGTGTCGGTGAAGAAGAGTGGCTTGAAGTCGGAAATTGGCTTTATAAAAATTGGGAAATCATTGGGGGATTATCTTTTCTTCCAAGAACCAATCATGTTTATGCGCTTGCACCTTATGAGGAAGTCAGCAAAGAAACTTATGAAAAGCTTGCCGCGAAATTGCCAAAAATCGATTTCTCCGAAATCGTAGCTTATGAAGAAAATGATGAAACACAAGGATCAAAAGAGCTTGCCTGTGTCGGCGGCTCATGCGAATTGTAAATTCACGCCTTTCAAGATCAATAAAGCGAGGTATTTTGCCTCGCTTTTTTATTTATCTTATGCACCAGTTATTCTCAGTTGACAATCACTAAGAAAAAAACCAATTCAACATTAATGGAAGGTCAAAAGCAATCAATCAATTGGCAAAGCATTTTTTCACCGAAACAACTATTTCTTAAAGTTCTCGGTGTCGCGCTTTCAACAATTGCCATCAAGGGATTTATGATTCCCAATCACTTTATGGATGGCGGGGTTTCGGGGATTTCAATTCTGATTCATGAAATCACCCATCTTCCCATTAATATTCTTATCGTTGGTTTTAATCTTCCCTTCATCATTATCGGATATCGCCGCTTTGGAAAAACCTTTGGGATGCAAATGGTCATTTCCACTGTTCTTTTAGGTGTTGCACTGACATTTCTTCCATTTCCAACCGTTACGAACGACCGGCTTTTAACCTCAATCTTTGGCGGTGTATTAATGGGTGCCGGTGTTGGACTTGTGATTCGCGGCGGTGGCGTGCTCGATGGCGCTGAGGTTATTGCATTGTTCACCACCAAAAAGATTGGTTTAACAAGCTCTGAAATAATTCTTTTTTTGAATGCCCTCATATTCATTTCTGCCGGTTTTGCTCTTGGTGTTGAAACGGCAATGTATTCGATGATTACTTTTTATACTGCGACTAAAGTTGTTGATTATATCGTTGATGGCTTAGAAGAATACACCGCACTGACCATCATTTCTTCTAAACCCGAAACGGTAAAAGTGCTTCTGGTTCAGTTCTTTGGAAAAGCAATTACGGTGTATAAAGGCGAGCGAGGATACCTGCCCGATTCATTTGAAATTCGAGAAGACACCGATATTATTTTGACCATTGTCACAAGGCTTGAAATTTTGATGCTCACTGAAGCGATTAATGAGGTTGACCCAAAAGCATTTATGTTCGCACATAGCATCCGCGAAACAAAAGGCGGTATTGTTAAAAAAATTAAAGCGGATTGATCTTAATTTTTTTTTCACGAAATCATCAGTTCTTTTTTCAAATAATTTCCAAAACAAGTTGGGATAAGTTTATGGAAGAGATTGCAAAAAAAACATATACCATAAAAGAGTATCTCGCTCTGGAGGAGAAGGACCACATTAAACACGAGTTTTATCAGGGTGAAATTTTCGCTATGGCAGGGGGCACACTTAATCACAGTGCGATTTCTGAAAATATTTTCTTTTCTCTTCGGAAATTCTTAATCGGTAAAAATTGCACTGCCAAAAGTTCTGATTTTAGAATCGTAACACCCTCAGGGCTTTACACATATCCCGATGCCTTAGTTTATTGCGGTAACCCTGATTTAAGTGAAAATCAAACGGAGCTAAAAAATCCGGTTCTTATTGTTGAAGTACTTTCTTCGAGCACAAAAAGTTACGACCGAGGAGAAAAATTCAAAATGTATCGCTCAATCCCTTCCTTTCGAGAATATTTACTTGTTGATTCAGAATCAATTTTGGCTGAGCATTTTCGAAAGGTTGAAAATGGAGAATGGATTCTGCACGAATACACCACAATTGAGTCTGAAATTCCCTTGCTGAGTATCGGATTTTCGATATCACTGAAGGAAATTTATGAAGAGGTTAAGATGGGCGCATAAAAGTAACAAGTGCATATTCAAATTTTGTTTTGCCCTTATTCCCTCTTTTCGAAAATTTCTCGAATGATATCCTCGATTGGAATATCCTCAATCGTAATATCCTTGACCGGAAATGATGATAGGAGTGTTGCCGAGCGAGTGGAAATGTCCTTGCGTGGCAATCTTAATTTTGCATGTTCGTCTTGAACTTCAGTTACCCTGCCATAAGACCTTAATTCAATTTCGGTTACACTTCGTTCAAAATCAATTGAAAGTAGTTTTTCTGACGAGAATTTTTCGATTATTCCTCCTAATGCCCCGTCGAATATGAGCTTTCCGGCATCCATTATCATTACACGATCGCAAAGTTCTTCAATATCCTGCATGTAATGACTGGTTAAAATGATGGTTGTTTCCCCTGCTTGGCTTAGTTTCTTGATAAATTCACGAATACTTTTTTGAGCCACCACATCAAGCCCGATTGTAGGCTCATCCAAAAAAAGAACTTTCGGCGCATGTAAAAGAGCACCGATAAGTTCCATTTTCATTCGCTCCCCAAGCGAAAGCTGTCGCAATTGAATTCCGAGTTTGTCCTTCACATCCATCATTCGGCAAAGCTCATCGAGTCGCTGATGATAGATGGGTGTCGGAATTTCATAAATTTCTTTAAGAAGCAAAAAGGAGTCGTCAGCCGGTAAATCCCAAATGAGCTGATTCTTCTGCCCTAAAACGATAGAGAACTGGCGCCGAAAGGCATCACTTCTTTTTGAAGGTTCATATCCCAATACCCTCACATTCCCTTGCGAAGGAAAAAGTAATCCTGAAAGAATTTTGAGCGTTGTTGTCTTCCCGGCTCCATTTGCACCCAAAAAGCCAACCAATTCCCCCTTTTCAATCTTAAATGAAACATCATTGACCGCTTTCTTTATCTGATATTGCCGATTCAAGAGACTTTTCAAGGTTCCCAAAATCCCCGATTCCTTCTTTACCGAGCGATACTCTTTGACCAAATGAGAAACCTCAATAACACATTCTTTCGTCATTCTTCAAGGTGCAACATAAACTTCTATGAATACCGGCAAGTGATCGGCAAAGCCTCCCAAATATTTATTTCCACTGCCGTAGGTTCTATATAAATCCTTTAACCGCCCACGCCGATTTGCATCCGGCGCTTCAAAAAGATAATCTCTTTGAAAAATATTAAACGCTCGGGTTTCATAGGGTTCATCAAGTTTATCCTCTTTTGCATAAAAGCCGTAATTATCCGTCATCCCTTTACTGATAAGGCATAAATCAATAAACTCCCATTGATTACTAAAGATGATTGTTCCTTTCACCTCACCATTTCCGGGGTAAAATTTTGCATAGTTAAAGAGGGGTATATCCTCAGGTTTTCCGGTTGAGGATGCAAGTTCTTGATGTGTCACCGAAGCCTTCATCACTTCAGTAATCGATTTATTTTCCGGCCCGTCGTTAAAGTCACCCATTATGACAAAGTCGGCCTTTGGATCTGAAGCATATATACTATCCACCACTTTTCGAAGTGCCGCTGCCGCCAAAAGTCTTTTCGGTTCACTTCGCTCTTGACCGCCTAAGCGTGAAGGCCAATGATTGACTAAATAGTGAATCGTTTTTCCTTTGTAAGTGAGTGACGCGCGGATAATATCACGTGTCGGTCGCTCACCCTGACCCATATCAACTTTATACTTTGCAGCGCTTTGAAGAGTAAACTTACTTGCATCATACGCGATACCAACATCAATTCCACGGTTGTCGCCAGATTCAAAATAGGCATACCTGTAATTTTTGGTCTTCAAACCATCTTCAAAAAGTCTTTCAAGCAACGCTTGATGCTCTACCTCGCAAAAACCCATCACATCGGGCAAGGTTTTTCCTCGCGATTGAGAGAGATCGGAAATTACTTTGGAGAGATTTGTAATTTTTTTCTGCAACCGCTCTTCTGTCCAAGCCCGTCGCCCACTTGGAAGAAATTCATCATCGTCGGTTGGGTCATCAAAGGTGTCAAACAAATTTTCAACATTCCACCACGCTATTAGCACGGTCTCATTTTGTTTTGGAAATCCTTGACTTTTGGTTTGTTCCTTAAGGCTCGGCTGACTTGTCGCGCTGCACGCCGCGACAATCAAAATGAAAGCGAGAAGGGTTAAAAATCGAAGTTGGTTCATTTGTTGTTCTATAAATTTTTGAGTCCGTTCATGCTTGGCTCTTCGTGAGAAAGGCAGTGAATTGCCCCAAGGCCCCATATCAAGTTATAACAATCAATTCCTTGTACTCGCCTTGTTGGAAAACACTTCTGCAATACTTCAAGTGCTTTAATATCATTTTTTGATCGAAACGTAGGAACAAGCACCGTGTTATTGGCAATATAAAAATTGGCATAGCTTGCCGGCGAGCGCTGTCCGTCATGAATAACCGGTGTTGGCATTGGAATCGTAACGATTCGAAAAGGATTGCCATCTTGATCGGTAAAGGTTTTCAGTTTCTCATAATTCTCTTTCAAAATTTCATAATTCTCATCAGAAGGATCATCTTCTATTGCGGTAACGATGGTATTTGCATCCACAAATCTTGAAATATCATCGATATGCCCATCGGTATCATCACCCACAATTCCCTCGCCAAGCCAAAGGATTTTGCTCATCCCCAAGTGATCAATAAGGGACTTTTCGATTTGCTCTTGATTTAAATGCGGGTTTCGGTTTGGATTTAAAAGGCATGATGTGGTGGTAAGCAATACGCCTTTGCCATTGGTATCTATGGAGCCACCTTCCATTATGATTT
Organism: Chloroherpetonaceae bacterium; assembly: GCA_033763895.1. Lineage (NCBI taxonomy): Bacteria > Pseudomonadati > Chlorobiota > Chlorobiia > Chlorobiales > Chloroherpetonaceae > Chloroherpetonaceae bacterium. Next base: position 444,490 of record JANRJQ010000004.1, read on the forward strand.
TGGGATAATGAACTGGCAAATTTTTCAAAGCTGCAATTTTGGAAGGGATGTCATCATCCAAGTCGAACGGCGGATACTTTCCTCCCCAAGCGTTATAATCCCAATCAAGAATCACCTTTTCAACGCCGCTTGAAGTATGACGAAGCACAAACATTGGCCCGTGATCGCGGCACCACGCATCGTTCGTTGGGAAGTGAAAGTATTGAATATTCGGTACTGCGTCGCGAATGATTCCCGCTTCTTCTACTCGGCGGCGAATATCGGCCTCCATTTCAGCACCAAGCACATTGATACAAACTTTTTCATGAGGGCATAAAAAGCGAACGATTTCTATACAAGCTTCCCAAACCAAATTCATATCCATATCAGGCCACGATTCCTGCTTATGCGGCCAAGAAAGCCACGTCGCTTCATGTTCAGCCCACTCCGGAGGCATAAAAAATCCTTGTTCCTTTAGTGTCATATCAATAAAATATTTTTCATTTCGATAAGTCTGAAAAGCTACACAAAAGTTAGCCTGAGTTTTTTCGTTCACGAAAATTTAACAGTGAAAGCTCACGGATTGATTTCGATTTCCACGCCGTAACCAACACCACGAAAAGGGTCATTCCTCCACCAAAAATAACCGAAGGAATTACACCCATTAACCGTGCAGCAACTCCTGATTCAAAGGCACCGATTTCATTTGATGAACCAATGAAAATATTATTGACTGCCGAAACCCTTCCACGCATGTGATCTGGTGTCGAGAGCTGTAACACTGTTGACCTTATGACCACACTAATTTCGTCAAATGCACCACTGAGCAACAAAAGGAAACAAGAAAGCAGAAATATACTCGAAAGTGCAAAGCCTATCATCGAAAGCCCAAAACCCGCCACAGCAAGCAAAAGAATTTTACCCGCATTCTCCTTTGGCGGATGATGTGCCATCCAGAAGGCCATAACAACAGCTCCAATTGCAGGAGAAGCTCTTAAAATGCCTAAACCTTCGGCCCCAACATTTAAAATATCCGTCGCAAAAATTGGAAGTAAGGCGACGGCACCTCCAAATAAAACGGCAAATAAATCAAGTGAAATCGCGGATATGATTATCGGATTCTGAAATACAAATAAAATCCCTTCGCGTATGCTTTGAAATACAGATTCACTTTGATTTCTTTCAGTTCTAATTTTTGGCTCAATCAAAAACACCATCGAAATTGATAAAATCATGAGAAGACTATCCAGAAAGTAAACCGATTTTAACCCCAAAAAACCAACCACTAACCCTCCAGCAGCCGGCCCCGAAATCGCTGCCGTTTGCCAAACCGTACTGCTCCAAGCTGCTGCGTTTGCATAAAGCGATCTTGGAACAATTTCAGCAAAAAGCCCAAATACCGCAGGTGTAAGAAAACCTCTCGCAATACCGCTGATAAAAATCACAGTATAAATCGGAAATGCACCACTTGATTGAAAAAAATTTGGTGTAAGAAAAAGGAAGAAGTAAAGGAATAGTGAACAACCTAAAAGGACAAATAGCGAAATAAGAATAATTTGCTTTCGACGGTGAATATCAGCGAGATGACCCGCATAGAGAGCCACGGCAATTGATGGAATCGCTTCTGCAAGCCCAACAAGCCCAAGTGAAAGTGAATCTTTTGTAATCTCATAAACTTGCCAACCTACCGCGACAGCTTGCATCTGAATGGCTACAGTAAATAAAAAACGCGCCGCCAAATAAAGCCGGTATTCTGGGAGTTTTAGCGCTGCATAGGCATCTCTCTCCTCTTGTATTATCTTTTGGAATTCTTGCGATTCAGGATGTGGCATCAGTAAATTATCTATCAATAAAAAAAGCCGGATTTCTCCGGCTCGCGTGGTGTAGGGGGGAGTCGAACCCCCGACCTCAGGGTTATGAATCCTGTGCTCTAACCATCTGAGCTACCACACCATTTCCCTATTGAACAGCATTATACTTTCCAAAAGGGTTGCAAATATACTATTCACCCTTGGGTTAACAAAAGCCTTTCACAGATTTCAATTTTCGTTGATTTCAAGGTTATCTTCAATAAATAAATCTATCATCGATGAGTTTTAGTGAACTGAAAAAATTGACCGATGGGCTGCTTTACCCAAGCGAATCTGATTTTCCCTTGATCGCGTTTCATTGGCCCGAAGCCAAAAACTTTGATAGCACTTCGATTGAAAAATTCATTGTTTCCCGTTTTTATAATAATAAATCCTTTCACCTTGAGCGTTCTATGCATGAGAATTTTTTAGACCCGATTTGCAAAAATGACCCCACAAATCGATTTAATAAATTGAATCAATTCATTAACCGTAATCTTAGAAATCCTCAGGCTTTTCTTTTTTCAGAAAATGACAACCCAAGCGAAAAAAAATTATTTATCGTTGGCTCTTTAAATAGCGGTGAAGCCTGCGGATTTCATACAACACTTATTGAAACCTAAATCATGCTCGATATTCATAACTCGGCTCAACTCAGTCACTTGCTGAATCAATTGCAGCCCAAGGAATCCCCAGTTTTCGGAGCCTTTTCTGCTCAAGGGATGATTGAACATCTCTATTTAAGTCTTCAAATTTCAAATGGTAATCTCCCTCAAACATTGCATTTCCCTGAGAGAAAAGCAGAGATTATTAAACAAAGACTAATCCACTCGCCCAATGAAATTCCGGTAGGGTTTAAATCGCCAATCGTCCCCGATTTACCCCCTCCACTGATTTTTGAATCGATTGAAATGGCGAAAACCAATCTACTTACAGCCCTTTCAAATTTTCATCAGTTTTTTCTTGAAAACCCTGATGCGAAACCAATGAATCCCACAATGGGCGAGCTCAACAAAACCGAATGGGAAACCTTTCATACCAAGCATTTTACACATCACTTCAAACAGTTTAAGTTGATTTAATCGCTTGCGGGAATGTTTACCACTTTTTTTTTGTCGTAAGTCGAAATCGACTCAACTTAAATGACTGTTTTCATCACCAAAACGGCTCAAGGTCATCTCGAAGAGCTTGTCGCTTCAGGTCAAATTCATTCACGAAGGTTTCGCCTCATTCTTAAAGGTGTTGCTCAGGCAATGCCAATTTTGGAAATTCAATTTGATATGATTCCAAGCGATGATGATGCCTTTCTTCGCCAAGCAGGGTTTGAAATTTACATTGATCGAAATTCAAAAAAACATGCCGATGGTGCAATCATCGATTTCTTAGAAACTCCATTTGGCGGCACTTTAACTGTAGAAAATCCTTACCGCATCTAACTCTATTTCTTCAAATGCCCAACCTTGCTTGGATTATTGGCGATCAGCTAACCCCCTCTAACTCAGCGCTTCAATTGCTCGAGAAAAAACATGATTATGTCTTGATGGTCGAATCGCTTGAACACGCAAGCCTTCTCAATCATCACAAACACAAATTGATACTCTGCTTTTCAGCGATGCGCCATTTTCGGGAAGAACTTATTGAGTTGGGCTATCAAGTGCTTTACTTTGAATTGGAAGAGAATCATTCATTCCAGACAGCACTGAAATCAATTTCAAAAAAAAATCATATTAATCGCATTTTCTTAATGGAGCCGCATGAAAAAGCCACCGTTGAATTTGCAAGTAATTTCAATCACGACCCGAAAATTGAACTCACCCCCAATACAATGTTTCTGACCGATCGGCATGCCTTCATCAAAAAAAATAAGAAAAAAAAACACTTGGTAATGGAGCCCTTTTATCGAGAAATGAGAAAGAAACACCGTGTACTGTTGGAGAAGAATGGTCAACCAACAGGTGGGGCGTGGAATTTTGATAAAGAAAATCGTTTGCCGTTGAAATCCGATGTCAAACTCCCTGAAGTTTATTCTCCAAAAAAAGATAAAATTGATCGCGATGTAATCGGGGCTGTCGAAAAGTATTTCCCGAATAATCCCGGTCATACACAAGATTTCTCACTTCCGACAACTCGTGAAGAATCAGAAATTTTCTTTCATGATTTTGTCAAGCACCGCCTCCCACTGTTTGGTAAATATGAAGATGCTATGCTCGCAAACGAAAGTATTCTATTTCATTCCTCTATTTCACCACTTTTGAATATCGGCCTTCTTGACCCTCTTAAGCTTGTCCGCGATGTTGAAGCTTGCTTCAAAAAAAATCACGCACCGATTAATTCTGTTGAAGGTTTTATACGGCAAATCATTGGTTGGCGTGAATTCATATATGCCTGCTATTGGCTTAAAATGTCCGAGACCGATTACCACAAAGAAAATTTTTTTAATAATACTCACAAGCTCCCAGAGTTTTTCTGGACTGGCAATACAAAAATGAACTGTCTCTCTCAAGTTATTAACCGAGTAATCAAGCACGGATACTCTCATCACATAGAACGCTTGATGATTCTTGGTAATTTTGCTCTGCTTTTCGGAGTAAAACCCGAAGAAATCAATCAATGGTTTTGGGAGTTTTATGTCGATTCTTATGATTGGGTCGTTACACCAAATGTTATTGGGATGTCTCAATTTGCAGATGGTGGATTGGTTGCCACAAAGCCCTACGCGGCAAGTGCCAATTATATTTCCAAAATGAGCAACTTTTGTCATAGCTGCAGTTACAATAAAACTGAGCGAACCGGAAAAAATGCTTGCCCTTTCAACTATTTGTATTGGGATTTCTATCTCCGCAATGAAGAGAAACTCAGAGGAAATTCTCGCATCGGAATGGCTTACCAACTCCTTGAAAAAAAGTCAGCCGATGAATTGGTTGCGATTCGTACCTCCGCCGATGAATTTCGTGAAAAAATAAAACCCAATTCATATTATTGAGTATTTGGCTTGATACCTTTATCCCACCTCAAATTTCTCAAACCGCCCCAATTGGTCTATATTCGCACGCCGTTCATCGAGGTCACCACTATGCTGAACACGGCAAAGCACGATTGCGGCTTTTCTATGTTCAGAATGGTTGGTGATAAGCACGATAACTCGGCGTTTATTCACTTAACTCATTATTATTATGGTACATACAAAAGAAATTGATCTCGGTTCTGGCAGAATATTAAAGCTCGAAACCGGAAAACTCGCCAAACAGGCTGATGGTTCTGTCGTTGCAAGCATTGGCGATACAATGGTGCTCGCCACGGTTGTTGCTAAAAAAGATGAACCGCCGCTCGGTCAAGATTTTCTTCCGCTTCAAGTTGAATACCGTGAAAAATATTCGGCAGCTGGTAAATTTCCCGGTGGCTTTGTAAAACGCGAAGGAAAACCAAGTGAAAAGGAAGTTCTCTCTTCCCGCTTAATCGACCGTGCCCTTCGCCCGCTTTTTCCAGATGGGTATTACAACGAAACTCAAGTTATCGTTAATGTCCTCTCAAGCGATCGATCCAACGATGCCGATGTTCTTGGCGGTGTTGCAGCCTCAGCCGCACTCTGCCTTTCCGACATTCCCTTCACAACACCGATGTCAGAGGTTCGTGTCGCCAGAATCAACGGTGAATTTGTCTTGAACCCAACGGTCGAAGAACTTGCCAATACCGAACTCGACATTTGCATTGGAGGCACCGCCGAAACGATTTGCATGCTTGAAGGCGAAATGAAGGAAATTTCTGAAGCTGAAATGCTTGCCGCCATTCGCTTTGGCCACGAAGCTATTACCAAAATATCAAATGGAATTTCTGAAATGGTTAAAACCGCCGGAAAACCCAAAAGAGCTTTTGTTCCGATGCTTCCACCTTCAGAATTAAATGCCTATGTCAAAGGTATTTGCTATTCAAAACTTGAAGCCCTTGCCGCCGAGCCGCTTGCAAAAGAAGCTCGTGCAGAGCGCACCAAAGAGGTTTATCAAGAAACCGTTAAAAAGACACTTGAGAAATTTAAGGCTGAGTTGACCGAAGAAGTCCTCGCCGCTCATCCGGAAAAGGCCGTATTTCTTAATGAGAAAATGATCAAAATCGTCATTCACGATCTCGAGCGCGATGCAATGCGCCGTCAGGTCTTAAAAGGCGGTCTTCGTCTCGATGGCAGAAATACCAAGCAGATTCGGCCTATTTCAATTGAACTCGGGTTGTTACCACGCGTTCACGGCTCAGCTCTTTTTACTCGCGGAGAAACACAAGCGTTGGTATCATTAACGCTTGGCACCAAAAAAGATGAGCAATTGGTGGACACGCTTTACGAAGGCCCATCCAAGAGATTTATGTTGCATTATAATTTTCCGCCCTTCTCTGTGGGCGAAGTTGGTCGCTTAGGATTTACAGGTCGCCGCGAAATCGGTCACGGTAATCTTGCCGAACGAGCAATTAAAATGATGGCACCAAGCGAATCCGAGTTTCCTTATTCGATTCGAATTGTTTCCGATATTCTAGAATCTAACGGCTCTTCTTCAATGGCTTCAGTTTGCGGCGGTACACTTGCTGCGATGGATGCCGGTGTTCCTATGAAAAAGCCTGTTGCTGGAATTGCAATGGGTCTTATCAAAGAAGGAAAAGAATATGCCGTTCTTTCCGATATCCTAGGTAACGAAGATCACTTGGGTGATATGGATTTCAAAGTTGCCGGAACAAAAGACGGGATCACCGCATGCCAAATGGATATCAAAATCGATGGGCTCGATTACAAAATTCTTGAAGAGGCTTTAGCCCAAGCCCGAGAAGGTCGTATGCATATTTTAGGAAAAATGAATGAAGCAATTGTTGCGCCACGAACCGAGCTATCACGCTATGCCCCAAGATTAACCACCATCAAGGTTCCGGTTGAATCCATCGGTGCTGTGATTGGCAAAGGCGGCGAAACCATTCGCTCCATTACCCTTGAAACCGGTACTGAAATTGATATCGCCGATGACGGAACCATCACAATTGCTTCGGTCAGCGGTGAAGCAGCTGAACGCGCTTTGGAAATTATCAAGAGAATTACAAGCGAGCCCGAAATTGGAACCATCTATGAAAACGCCCTTGTCAAAGAAGTTCGTGATGAACTTGGAGCTTTTGTAGAAATTCTTCCAAAAGTTGAAGGCTTATTGCATATTTCTGAACTCGCACATGAGCGTGTTGGAAAAGCAACCGATATCGTTAAAGCAGGCGAACGCATAACGGTTAAATTGCTTGATGTTCAGAAAGATCCGAAGTCCGGCAAACCACGACTTCGTCTTTCTTTGAAGGCACTAATTCCGATGCCTGAAGGAATGGAAGCACCGAAGCCAAGAGAACCGCGCGAACCGCGTGGCGATTATGGCGGGAATCGTGGCGATGGACGCCGTGACAACCGTGGCAATCGTGACCACCGCGGTGACCGTGGCGATCGAGGTGACAGGGGAGATCGGGGCGATAGAAATGGCGGTCATCGTGAACCGCGCGGCGAGTAAGTTCGATTAAATTTTACGATTTAATTCTGGATAACAATCCTCGCTTCGCTAATTTTTCGGAAGCGAGGATTTTTTTTAACTCAAACCTATAATGCTGATGAATTGGCAGGCCATTCTCTTTTCGTTTACAGCAATGATATTTATGCTTGTCATTGCGCGTTATGTTTATCAAGCAGTTATGAAAATTAATATGCACGACGCTGTTGTAATGAAAGACTGCCCTTCAATCGGAATTGCCGTTGCTGGATACCTCTTTGGGGTTGTCCAAATAATAGCGGCCGTTCTTCGCGGGGATGGTCATACCAGTTTTTTAACCGATGCTCTCATTGTTAGCGCCTATGGCATAGGAGGAATCGTGTTGCTTTCACTTCTGGCTTTATTTGGCTTTAAGTGGATTCATAATATTGATGTGGTCACTGAAGTTGCCAATCGAAATACCGCCGCCGGGATTATTGCTGCAGGAGGGTTTATCTCAACTTCTTTGGTGATCGCTGGGACAGTTTCAGGAGATAATACAGGCGGCGATTGGTTAACGGCAATCGTATTTTTCCTTGTTGGACAGGTTTCTCTTCATGTCCTTACAAGACTCTACCGCATTCTGACCGCCTACGACGATGCAATCGAAATAAATAATGGCAACACCGCCGCAGCCCTTGCCTATGCCGGTGTGATGATTGGTATTGCTCTTGCCATTCATTATGGCCTTCAAGGAGAATTTGTTGGCTACGGCCAAAGTTTGATCGGATATGGGAAATCTCTTCTCGTGATTATTTTCTTTTACCCAATTCGTCAATTTTTAGTTCAAGGATTGGTTTTAGGATCAGGATTTGCGATTTATGGGGGTGAATTGGATAAGGAAATTGCTAGAGATAGAAATATCAGTGTCGGAACAATTGAAGCCGCTGCTTATATCGGTACATCGCTCTTAATCACACAGTTAGCTTAATACTTTCCTCATAAAAAAATATTTTGCAATCACAACAGCTGAAAAACAAAATGGGGCAAGAGCCCCGTTTTGTTTTGTGTTAATTTCGGTTGTTTCCAATTCATCTATTCAGCTTTTCTAGCTTTGAGTTTTTCAACGGCAGCTTCGAGCGCAGCACGTTCTTCTTTCGGCAATTCAACTGGTGCTTCATTTGCCTTTTCTTCATCGCCGAAATCCAAGTTAGTATTTAAATCATCCATATTCGGGCGTTTACCTAAAATTTCCTCGAGATCTTTATAATTTAAAACTTCACGCCTCAAAAGATCGGTTGCCATTCGTTCAAGCTTATCACGATTTTCATTGAGCATCCGACGGGTTTCTTGATGTGCTTCATCAATAATTACCTTGACTTCGCTATCAATCAACCGAGCTGTTTCTTCACCATATTTTTTATCAATGCTCATGCCATAAAGAAACTGATTTGAGGTATCGGCAAAAGAAAGATAACCTACTTTTTCGCTCATACCATAAAGAGCAACCATACTATAGGCGATGTCGGTGACGCGTTCTAAGTCGTTTTGAGCGCCGGTTGATATCTGGTTAAAGACAATTTCTTCTGCCACTCTTCCGCCTAAAAGCCCGCAAATTCTTGCAAAAAGTTCATCCTTTGTCATTAAATACCGATCCTCTAATGGCATATTGAGTGTGTAACCCAAAGCACTCACCCCACGCGGCACAATTGTAACTTTTTGCGGCGGATCATTTCCTTCTTTAAGCCAAGAAATAATTGCATGCCCCGATTCATGATATGCCACAATCTTCTTTTCTTTTGGGCTAATCACCTTATTTTTCTTTTCAAGCCCTGCTATCACGCGTTCGATTGCATCTTGAAAATCAATCATTTCAATTTGCTCCTTATTTCTGCGTGAAGCAAGGAGTGCAGATTCATTACAAACATTCGCAATTTCTGCCCCCGCAAAACCGGGCGTTTGAGATGCCAATATTTTTAAATCGACATCTTTGGCAAGCGGCATGTTACGAGAATGAACTTTAAAGATTGCCAAACGACCTTTCAAATCAGGTTTATCAACCGTGATTTGTCGGTCAAATCGACCGGGACGAAGCAATGCTGGGTCGAGAACATCAGGGCGGTTGGTTGCGGCCATCATAATAACACCCTTATCACTTGCAAATCCATCCATCTCAACCAAAAGTTGATTAAGCGTATTTTCTCGCTCATCATTTGCACCCATCATCACGCCCTTTCCTCTCGAGCGTCCTACGGCATCAATTTCATCGATAAAAATTATGCACGGCGCTTTTTCTTTTGCTTGCTTAAACAAATCCCTTACACGAGCTGCACCAACTCCAACAAACATTTCAACGAAATCAGAACCTGAAAGCGAGAAAAATGGAACATTGGCTTCACCTGCAACGGCCTTCGCTAGAAGCGTTTTACCGGCACCGGGTGGCCCAACCAGCAAAACCCCTTTTGGCAATTTTCCGCCAAGCTTTGTGAATCGCTTCGGATCTTTTAGAAAATCAACCACTTCCATTACTTCTTCTTTAGCTTCATCAAGGCCTGCTACATCTTTGAAGGTTATTTTTGTATTTTCTTCACCTTCATACAATTGGCCCTTGCTTTTACCGATATTCATCACTTGCGAATTCGGATTCATCCGGCGGAAAAGGAAGAAGTAAACAGCAATAAAAAGCCCAAAAAAGATAAACCACTGGATACTTTCCGTAAACCAATTTCCATCAGCGACTCCCTGATAGCGAACCCCTTTTTCTTCCAAAAGCTTCACAAGGCTTTCATCCTTAATGGCAACGGAGGTAAATTCGCGAGTATTTGTTTGTCGCTTGAATAGCGATTGCTGTTTCCCCGGAAACTCAACAACCACATTAGGCTTGATGGTATAGGTGACGCGAGAGGGCGAAATCTTTACATCCTGAATTTTATCTTCAGAAAGCAACTGACGAAACTGGCTGTAAGGCAGTTCTACTGTAGAGCTAGACCACAAAAACGTAATCTGAATCCCAATCAAAATTAAAATTGCCATCACATAGTAAATAGCCGAGAATTTTGGTTTTCCGTCTTTATCCTTTTTCTTCTTTTCGCTTCCCTCATCGTTGAAGCCGTCAAAAAAGTTATTGGCCATATCGTTTTGTCCTTTCTTTATTCTTAAATCCTAAAAAAATCTCCTGAAAATTTAGGGTAACTCTTTTCTTTACGCAGCATGTTCAATAAGGTTAGGGATTCAGTGCTGCCAAAAACTTAACCTCAATCCACATTTAACATCAAAAGGTATTTCAAAAATTTAATCTCTATCTAATTCTAAAGCAATATTTGCAAATCTGTATGTCTATCTATTATTTAATGTAACGCAAAAAAAGGAAATAAAATGCGGCGTGTCGCATTGATTTATTCAATCACATCTTGATTAAATCAATACTTGAAGTAAAAAGCAAATTTAGCGAGGAACCAATTTCCCTTTATCAAAGGATAATTGAAAATCCAATTGCAGTATTGAATAAATTCTCAGCCCCGTCTTGATTTACGGGAATCGAATAGCCTAATTCAGGGTCAATGGTGATAAAACCAAAGTCAAAGGAAAAGAAAAGATTGAAATCATAGTTTGTAATGGCAAATACCGAGTTATCAATGATTCTTCTTGATGGCACATTTACAACCGTCCCATTAGCTCTTCTGACTTGCCTTGTTTCGTCGATGAACTTTGGCACAGTTCCAAAACTTAGGTCAAATGCAGGTTCTATGACCAAGTAACTTCCCAATACATTTTCGATTGTAAAGGGTTTACTGAGAGAAGCATAAAAATACCGTTGTGCCGCATCAACTTGTTCGTTGACCACTTGCAGAGGGATTAACCTTCGCACAACTTCAATTGTTTGTTTACCAAAAGTGTAACTAAAGCTCGATGAAATGAATAAGAACTCGTTGTTGTAAAAAAGTGAAATAGTGATATCATTATTCAATGCGGAAATGCTTTGAGCGCTTTCATTTGAAAAAAATGATCGTGAATAAGAAACAGAGGCTTTCAATTTATCAACAATCGGAAAAATATATCCCACCGAGAGAGTCGATTGATCCAGCGGGCTTGTTTGATTGGGAATAAATAAACCACTGGCACTCAAACGCAGTCCAAATCCAAAGCGATATGAAAGTGAGAGCGAAGCAGAACCATTCCCACCACTTTGATCGGTTCCCCTCCAAACTTGCTGACGGGAGCCTCTGCCATTAGCTAAGAAATATGAATTGTTGCCTGAAGGTTGCGAAAAATTATCCCTTTGGTATGCACTTCCGCTGACATCCCGACTAAAGCCAGAGGCAGCAAAGGCATTTTCAAGTGAATCAAGATCTGCTTCTGAATAAGTTTCTTGTGTGACTGCACCATTACTTATCATTGATGCTAAAAATTTTTCATACAATGATTCAGAGAATCGGTCTAAAGAATCTATGGTCTCTATGAGCAATCTTTCTTTTTCCATTTTTCCCAACGGCATTTTACTACTTAGTATCAATGAGTCCGTTCGTTCTATAAGTCTTTTTGCTTCGGTTCTAATAATATTTTTGGTTTGAATGGGTAGATCAAAAAAGTCAACCGTGAGCAGAGTATCTGTATAACCTAAAATCCGCTTTTGAGTGTACTCAGAAAAATCACTGTTAATAGAATTTTTTTTCGTCTGTCCATTTAAGGAGAAAAATGCACAAAAAAGAAGAAGGATAAATATGGATTGTTGATGTTTGATAATCATCTCTGGAACTTTCATTAGCAAATGTTTTTGATTTCAAATAAAAGTATGACAACTCGTCTCTACATCAAGATTAACATTTTTAAAATAAACTTTAAATTTCTTTATGGCGTGATTGAAATCATCATGATACTTTCCGGCATCAAAAAAATATAACATACATAAGCAAATACGGCGGTGGACAAGGGTATGGTAAGGTTATCATCAAAGGTATAATCGCCCAATTTGATAGGAATAAGTTCGGCAATCATTCCGACAAAGGACATCCCTAAAGCAACTCCCCAATGAATTTTTGGAGTGTTAAACGATACTAAAAGAGCGAATACAAAAAAGGCGATACTGCCTTCCAATGACTTTGAGAAAATTTTAGTTTTTCCAAATTTTCTTCCAACAAGAGCCGCTGCTGTATCGGCCACGACTAAAATGGCAAATGAAGCAATGGCAATTAACTTCGGAAAAAAGAAAACCAAAATAAGTGCAGAGAGTGAGACAAAAGTTGCCCCGTTAAAACTTCTTGTCCCTTGTTCATGAGCACGAAGCATACCGCCGAATTGGGCGTAATACCAATTTCTCAACGGTGAAAAAAACATCTTCAAGAGATCAACGATAAAAAACCCTCCAAAAAGTATCGCGAGAAGTAGTAACGCCAAATCCCGCTCTATATGATAGTAAATGATTGGAATCAAAATTGAGGCTGAATGAATTCCCTTCCGAGCCAATTCATTTTGATAATTAATCTGACCGATTTCCGTTTCAGACAAGGGTTGACTTTTCATTTCGGGGCTTTTTCTCAATGATTGACTCATCATTTATTTGATAGAGAATCCGATTTCTTATTTCGAATTCTTGTTGCATATAGGCTACAAAATAAGTCGATAATTGGCATCTACAGATTTATTCTTTTCAACAAATCCAAATGGGTTACCAAGAAATACTAAATTCATCTGATTGAAAATCAACAATAACGGTACTTATTTTCTTCCCTTTTAAGTTTAAGAAATTTTTAACTGGAGACCATTCTTCCATCGCTCGCATCGGTAATGGAAGAAATTCTTCAGCAGTTTTTAAGGTTTTTCCGCCAACTTTGACTGCACGTATATTTTCAAATCCGTGTAAAATTACTTTCACCTTTTTCCGCTGAGAATTTCTTTTACCTATCGGTTTAGACAATAAAATTTGTTTTTTGGACGGTATAAATTCGATTACACGCTTAAAAAAATCCCCATTCTCAAAGTTATAAGTCAAACCGTCATCCTCATAATAGTTGAATGAACCACCACTCATACCATTATAGACATGAAGATATAAGGTATCTGAAGGGGTTTCGGTGGTATGCATAACCACATTTTGCTGAATAACGACTGAACCCGCTCTAGCAAAAACAGGTAATTTTTCTAAAGGCGCAAATACAATCTTTTCTGAACCGGCTGAAAGGAGTTCATCAGTATAAACATCATACCAATCAGTTTCGGGAAAATATACCCTAATGTATTGCTCATTGCTTTTAAGCGGTGCAATCATTAAGGCATCACCAAGGAGAAATTGATTCTCGAACGCCCAATCATAAACTTTTGGGTCAAAAGGGGTTTTGTAAACAAGTGATCGTTGAATCGGGGCTCCGGTTGTTGAACTTTCTTCAAATTGAGAATACAGATAGGGTAACAAGGTATAACGCCATTTTATAAAAGCCTTTGATATCATTTCAACATGTTCACCGTAAGACCAAGGGTCATTTTCACGAGTCCCTCGCATCGAATGCGCGCGAAAGAATGGCGAAAATGCGCCAACTGAAATCCACCGACCAAATAAATCTTGAGAACTCTTCTCTCCGTTAAATCCGCCAATATCAACTCCGACAAAAGGAATCCCTGCGAGCCCCATCGAGTTGAGCAACCGAACCCCAAGCAGAATATGATCATCATTTGCAGCGTTATCACCAGTCCAAACAGCGGAATATCGTTGAACACCCGAAAAAGCCGCCCTTGTTAAAATGAATGGGCGTTCTCCTTTCATTAATTTTTTTGCACCTTCATAAGTTGACCTTGACATTTGAAGCCCATAGATATTATGAGCTCTCAAATGGGTGCCAATTTCACCCTCAAAATTGAACATTGTGTTATCAGGATATCGCTGTCCCCAAGTTGCCGGTTCATTCATGTCATTCCAAAACCCGCGAACACCAGTTTCAACCAAGCCCTGAAATTTTTCACCCCACCATATCCTTGTTTTGGGATTAGTAAAGTCCGGAAAGTGAGACCAACTTGGCCACACCTCGCCTTGATAAAAATCTCCGTCGGAATATTTGACAAATAAATCCTGAGCCCGACCTTCTTCATAAGCGTGATAGCCCTTTTCTACTTTCACCCCCGGGTCAATAATAACCACGGTATGAAAACCAAGTTGCTTTAAGTCTTGCAACAATTCTTTTGGTTTTGAAAAATTTTTTGGATGCCACGTAAAAACCTTGAAGTTATCCATATAGTCAATATCAAGGTATATCACATCGGCGGGAATCTCTTTTTCTCTGAATGTTTCTGCCATTCGCTTCACCTCTTTATCTGGTGTATAGCTCCAACGGCATTGCTGGTAACCCAAGCTCCAAAACGGAGGTAAAGGCATTTTTCCGGTAAGTGAAGTGTATTCTTCCAAAATTCCTTGAACACTTGAGCGAGCAAAAAAATAATAATTCATCTCCCCTGCTTCCGCACTGAATGAAGAAAAGCGTCGGTTTGAAGCCCCGAAATTGAATTCTGTTTTGTAGGTATTATCCAAGAAAATTCCATAGAGATTCTTGGAATGAATCCCCATAAAAAATGGGGTTGAAACATATAAAGGATCTTGACCGATACTGTAACCCGGAACATCTGAATTCCAATTGGTATAGGCATTGCCGAAGCGGTTTAGAGACCCTGTTTTTTCCCCTAATCCTATAAACTTTTCACCGGGTTGGAGCTTTTTGTAGGTTGTCACTTTTTGACCAATCCACTGCGTGCTAAATGTTTCATCTTCCGAAAGTATCTCCCCTTTTCGATTCAAAAAGGTTAGTCTCACCGGATCTTTTGAAATTCGCAATTCCAAAGAGTCTGTCACCAAGCGAATCGATTCCTGTGTTTCGCTAATTTGAAATTTTGTTTTTTCAGGTCCTTTAACCACCGCATAACTCAACGAATCAGCAAAACCCGTCTTAAAGATTCTAATTCGAATTGTCGCCGGGCGATAAACGATAACTTGAATATTGGCACCTTCTGATAGAATTGTTAATCCATTTTCCTCTTGCGTCGATTTCAAAATTTTTCCAAATGTGGAAGGCTTCAAGATTTGAGCAAAAATCGGTTCAGATGTGAAAACTGCAAAAAGAATTACGAATAAAAGGGGATTCAGGCCAGTTCGAGATTTAGCGTGCATCATAGGATTTTCTAAACTTTACAAGAAACTCCAATATAAAAGTCAATCTCATTATTTTCACTTCTTTACAATTAATTGTTTTGTTTAGGTATCTCAAATTTTTTTCAGAAATATCTATCGCCAAAAGTGTATCAAAATTTCAGCATATTCGTTTGAGTTTTTTCAAACATATTCACTTTCAAATGTTATTCCCGAGAAAAACAAACGCATCATCGAACAACCTCTTTTTGCAGCCGCTTTTAATCGTCATTTTACTCCTTTCAGCTCACGCTTTAAGGGCTCAGAATGAATTGGATGCCCTTCGATTTAGCGAGAAACCTCTTGCCGTTCATTCGCGGGCTTTGGGGATGGGCTCTGCCTATTCGGCAGTATCTGAAGATTTTGGTGCAATGCAATTTAATCCTGCCGGGCTCGGTCAAATTAAACGCTTTGAATTAATGTTAGCTCTTGAAAACTATGGTTTCTCAAGCAATGCCTCCTATTTGGGAAACACTCAAACTTCAAGTGCTACTCAAACCCTTCCAAGTGCTTTAGGTCTCATTATCCCTATCCCTACATTTCAAGGAAGCTTCGTCATTGCATTTGGTTTTCAACGAAGCAATAACTTCACAGGCACACAAACCGCTGATGCCTTTAATGCCACCGGATCTATATTGAATTCGTTTTCGAACTTAAATCCCATATTTGATTCAAATTTTAACCTTCAAATAGAAGATTACGGGGGCTTAGCTTGGTCAACCTATCTGTTTGATTTGGTGGGAGGACGTTATGTGAATGAAGGGACCAGTAACCGAGTTCAACAAAATTCTAAAATTAATGAAACTGGTGGGACAAACTTATATAATGCAGGATTTTCGCTTGAAATTGCTCCTGCCTTGTTTGTTGGCCTTACATTGAATTATTACAATGGCAATTACACATTTAACCGTACTTACAACGAAACCGACAATACAAATGCCGTGTGGGGATTTCAATCGCTTTCATTGGTCGATAATTTTACAACCCAGATTTCAGGTTGGGGAGTAAAAGGAGGATTTCTTTACAGGCTGGATGAAAATCTGAGATTCTCCTTTACGGTAGAATCGCCCTATTTATATAGTCTCAGCGACCGCTTTTCAAGCGAATTGCAGTCAAATTATGATTTTCGAAGAGTTCCCGTATTTCGAAACGGGGTGCTATTTGACTCTACCAATTCTTCTCAAGACCGTTTTGAAGGCTCATTTGACTATACACTACGAACTCCTTTCGTTTTTGGTTTGGGTTTCAGTTATGAAGAATCTTGGATGACGCTCGCTGCCGATTTACGATATACTAATCATAAAGAGCTTTCTTACAGCCAAGACAATTCTCCCCTTGATGACATCAATACGGTAATTCAAAATCAACTTTCCGCAAGTTATGGGTTAGCGATTGGTCTTGAAATTCGCCCTTCTGAAATCCCATTTCGATTTCGAGGGGGTTATGGATTCGACACTTCACCTTTCCAATTCAAACTATCTAATCCTAATCAAAATTCTGACTTCGGAGACGCTCGGCAAAGGTTTTCTCTCGGTGCCGGAATCATTCTTAGAAAAACACTCACGCTTGACTTCGCCTATGTTTATCAATGGCAAACAGTGGAAAACAGGTTTTACAGCGGTTCTCCTATTATTTCAGACAAAGTAACGCAATCGTTTCTTTCACTAACGGCAAGCTTCCGATTTTAAATTGAGAATCTCTGAGGAAACATCTCAAACAATTTTAGGGTTATATCGTATATTAGCGTTCAAATTTATTTTAACATTAAATAAATCAACAAATGGAAAACACTGGTTTTGCATATCGCGAAGTTTCAAGCGCTTCTTCGCTAGTTTCGATTGAAAAGCGTGTGATTAACCAAGTCTTTTTTTGGATGATGCTTGGTCTTCTTTTTACAGCAGGCACCGCTTGGTGGGCTGCCGGCACTGAATCGGTCAGAAACATCGTTTTTGGGAATCGTTTGGTTTTTTGGGGACTCATCATTGCCGAACTTGGTTTGGTGTTTGCAATTAGCGGTTTAATCAACCGTATTTCTTCAATGGCTGCTGCCGGTTTATTTTTTCTTTATTCCGGTTTAAACGGGCTAACGCTCTCTTCCATTTTCTTGGTTTACAACCTTGGTTCAATTGCTGGAGTGTTTTTAATTACTGCTGGCATGTTTGGTGCAATGGCCGTTTTTGGTGCAACAACCAAAATGGATCTTTCGAAAATTGGCGCTTTGCTTTTTATGGCATTAATTGGAATGGTTATTGCCGGGCTTGTTAATATATTTTTAGGAAGTAGCATGTTAAGTATGATTATCAGCGCAATTGGGGTGGTTGTATTTACCGGACTTACCGCTTACGACATGCAGCGTATTAAAGAAATGGCCAGTGCAGCGCTTGATGGTGAAAGTGAAGGGAAAATTGCCGTAATGGGAGCACTTTCAATGTATTTGAACTTTATCAATCTCTTCCTCTCTTTGCTTCAACTCTTTGGCGGAAGAAACGACGAGTGATAGTTTATAGAATTTTGATTGTGAAAATGGGCGAGAAATACTCGCCCATTTTCATTTTGTGATTCTTGAATAAACTAAATTTTCAAATCTAATTATGATTATGCCCGCAAGCCCCGGTTGCACAGGCAGAAGTCGCGGGAGCCGGTGCAGGGCTTGGCGTTCCTTCCGTTGAGGTTGCTGCTTCTTTGGTTGCCGGTTTTGCGGAACTTCCGCCATTTTTATAATCTGTGACATACCAACCCGACCCTTTGTAAATAACGCCGCCTCCGCCTGAAATAACTCTTAAAACTCGTTGACCCGTGGCAGGGCAAACTTCAAGCGCAGGTTCAGAAATTTTTTGAAACACTTCAAATTGCGTTCCATCTTCACGTTGATATTGATATGTTGGCATATAAATTCTCCTAACCAATAAAAATTTAATAATTGCGAAAGTAACTTGAATTTTCGTTTTATACAACGAGAGCTAACAATGCAAAAGTATCATCAAGTTCCAAAAAGAATTCCTTTCAATTGCGAAATGCAGAATGGAGAAGTAAATTGTGCGCCTGAATTTTCGTATTCCTTCTCCTGAATCCCGAAATTTTTCAGTTTAAACTCAAAATCTCAAAAATTAACGATGGCAAAAGAAAAACTCGCCGAAAAGGCACAAGACAAGGGTCCAAAAATGGATCCTGAAAAAAAGAAACAACTTGATTTAGCGCTTGATACCATTGAAAAGCAGTTTGGTAAAGGAACGATCATGAAGCTTGGCGATGAAGCCCAAATCGTTCCTGTCATTTCTTCAGGCTCTATTACGATTGATGCCGCGCTTGGTGTTGGTGGATTTCCAAAAGGCCGTGTAATAGAAATTTATGGCCCTGAATCTTCAGGGAAAACCACCATCGCGTTGCATGCCATTGCAGAATCGCAGAAAGCAGGGGGCACAGCGGCATTTGTCGATGCTGAACATGCCTTCGATCAAAATTATGCGAAACGGTTAGGGGTTGATGTTAAATCGTTGCTTTTCAGTCAACCTGAATCAGGTGAATCTGCGCTTACGATTGTTGAAACTTTGGTTCGAAGCGGGGCAGTCGATATTGTGGTTGTCGATTCTGTTGCAGCCTTGGTACCTCAGGCTGAATTAGAAGGCGAGATGAGCGATGCTCAAGTCGGTTTGCAAGCCCGCTTGATGTCGAAGGCGCTTCGGAAACTTACAGGCGCAATTTCAAAGTCGAGTTGTATTGTCATCTTTATCAATCAACTCCGTGAAAAAATCGGTTCGATGGGTTATGGAGATCCAACGACAACAACCGGCGGACGTGCACTCAAATTTTATTCATCGGTTCGAATTGATGTCCGTCGCATTGGCGGTATCAAAGAAGGTACGGATGTCATTGGCAATCGTACCAAGGTTAAAATTGTTAAGAATAAAGTTGCGCCGCCGTTCAAGGAAGTTGAATTTGATATTATTTACGGAGAAGGCATTTCAAAAACGGGCGAACTCATTGACCTTGCTGTTGAAGCAGGAATTATTAAAAAAGCCGGCGCTTGGTTCAGTTTTGAAGGCGAAAAAGTGGGTCAAGGAAGAGAAGCCGTTCGCGATAAACTCAAAGAAGATAAGGTTCTCTTTGAAAAGGTGTATAAGTTGGTAAAGGATAATTTACTTTCTATCACGCTCGATGCTGACGATAAATCGGTTGATGCCGAGCAAGAAACTCCGCCAGAGGAATAAGAATATATCCCCCAAACATCTCCTATTCTGTGAATCATGAAGTCTTTGTCAATTTAGAAATTCAATTCAGTGTATTTAAGGGGAAAAACTGCATTAATTACCGGAGGAGGTTCAGGGATTGGACTCGCCATAGCGGAATCTCTTGCAAGTGAAGGCGTTCAAACTATATTAGCTTCACGGCGTTTGGAGGTTTTAGAATCCGCTGCAAGAATGATTTCAAAAAAGTACGGAACTCCCTCACACGCTTTGCCACTTGACCTTCGCGACACACGGAGCATTCGCTCCGCAACCGATTCAGTTCTACAAAAATTTGGAAAAGTGGAAATCCTGATCAATAACTCTGGTTTGGGGGTTGATGCTTCTGCGGTTGAAATGACTGAGGATCAATGGGATCTTGTGATGGATACAAATGTGAAAGGAACTTTCCTTCTTACCCAAGCCTTACTCCCCAAAATGATTGAAGCGCGATTAGGCCATATTATCAACATTTCTTCACAGGCTGGGAGAAATGGATATGCGCGAGCAACGGTGTATTGTGCATCAAAATTTGCCTTGATTGGATTCGGAAAAGCTTTGCAAGAGGAGGTCAGAGAGTTCAACATTAAGGTTTCAAATTTGCTTCCGGCTTTGGTTCAAGTTCCACCGCCAAAGAATGACTCAGAAGTTCGGCAAGGGGTTCTTCAAACGGAAGATTTAGCACAAGCGGCACTTTATTTACTTCGACAGCCCGACCGAGTTAAGTTAGACGATCTCGGGCTTTGGCATATTTAGCGAAATTGACTGAACACTATTTTAGTCGAAATTGAATTTCTATTGGTGTTCCCTCAAAGCCAAAATGCTCGCGAATTTTATTTTCTACAAACCGCTTATAAGGCTCTTCGATAAGTTTTGCGTTTGCCGCAAAAAATCCGAAGAAGGGAGGTTCTATTGAAAGTTGGGTAATGTATTTGATTTTGATTTCCTTACCGTTTTTTGCCCACGGCGGGGTTTTCTGAAATTCAGGTAAGAGGTGTTTATTGATTTCACTGGTTGAAATTCTCTTCCTGCGATTTTCCCAAACTTCAGTTGCCATATCAATCACCTTAAAGACACGCTGTTTTGTAAGAGCTGAAATGTAAATGATGGGAATGAAGTCTAAACTTTTCAAGTGACTTCTCAATGCCGCCGTATAGGCATCTGCAGTTTTTGAATCTTTTTCAATTAAATCCCATTTATTTACAGCAATCATGATTCCGCGTTTTCGCTCGATCGCAAGATTAATCACTCTTAAGTCTTGCTTTTCAATTCCTAAAGTTGCATCAAGAACGGCAATGGCAACATCGGCGCGTTCGATTGCTTTCTCAGTTCGAAGCGTACTAAAGAACTCGACATTTTCATCGACACGCGCTTTCTTTCTTAAGCCGGCAGTATCGATTAAAATATAATCCCTATTGTTTCGTTTGAATTCGGTGTCGATTGAGTCGCGGGTAGTTCCGGCAACATCCGTCACGATTTGACGCGTTTCACCAAGAAGGGCATTAACAAGGCTCGACTTGCCGACATTTGGCCGACCGATTACAGCAAGTTTAATTTTTCCATCCTCAATCACCGCTTCGGAATCAACTGGAAAAAACTCTGTGACACGATCAAGCAAATCAGCGACACTATCTCCGTTTAAAGCAGAAACAGGAAAAAATTCACCGATTCCGAACCGTCTAAATTTTTCGGATTCGACACGCATCATTTCACTATCTGCTTTATTAACGACACAAAATATGGGCTTTCCGCCCGAGCGTTTTCGCAGCATATCAGCAATTTCGTGATCAAGATCGGTAATGCCGGAGCGTAAATCTGACACAAAAAGAATGACATCCGCTTCTTCAATGGCACGGATTACTTGCTCACGCACCGCAGCTGAAATATGGTGAGGTTCATCGCCGGCAGTTTCTCCTTCGCGAGTAAATCCACCGGTATCTAAAAGTAAAAATTCTTTTCCGCCCCAATCTGTTGATAAAGCGTTTCGATCTCGGGTAACCCCGGGCATGTCATCAACAATGGCATGCCGTTTTCCAACAATGCGATTAAAAAGTGTAGATTTTCCTACATTTGGTCTCCCGACGATTGCAACAACAGGCTTCATGAAGTATCTTGTATTGAAATATAACCGATTAAAAATATGGCGCCCAGTAAACGCACCATCTTAATTATAGATGATGATATAAGTATTCTCACCTTATTTTCCCGCGCTTTAGGCGGTGCACATACGATTGTAACCAAAACAGACGGTGCAGCCGCACTGCAATGGCTTCAAATGGGCAATATTGTCGATATGATTCTCACGGATCTCTCGATGCCCAATATGGATGGATTTGAATTTATCAAAACCATTCGAACCGGAGGCAAAGAAAATCGTCAAACACCGATAATCGTTTTTTCGAGTCAAAGTGATGTACGGGTTCGAATTCGCGCGCTTCAATTAGGGGCAGATGATTTTATGCAAAAGCCGGTTCACATTGAAGAGCTTTCACTCAGAATCAATAATCTTTTTCGAAGAACCTCGGGCACAAGACTTGATGTGTAAAATTGAATCACTCGAGTGATTTCCATCATTCCGTTTTTGAAAAATAAGTGCGATTGAAAAAACAAACTGATGAAAAAATCCATCTTGATTATTGATGACCAACCGGATATGCTGTTTATGCTGCGTCGCGTACTTGGAGATGACTTTGAAGTTATAGAAAAAACAGATGGCGCTTCTGCTCTTTCTTGGCTTGCTGAAGGCAATAAACCAGATATGATTATTTCTGATTTAACAATGCCTTCGATGAATGGAATCGAGTTTCTGAGGTTGGTTCGTCAAATGCCGCTTAATCGCTATACTCCGCTTGTGATTGTTTCTGCACAAAGTGATATTCGCTTGAAGTTGAAAGCATTTGAAGTTGGGGCAAACGAATATATTGTCAAGCCTGTTCATCCAAATGAACTGCTTATGAGGGTTCGAAACATTTTTAACTTAATAGAACCAAAAAAAGAATAGTATCAAGTTAAGTATGGATATGTCAGAGAAAGAGACTCAAACAAAAGGCCAGATTTCAGAAGATTCAGAAACAGTTCCGGACATTCGTATTGGTGAAAGAATCAGAGCGCGTAGAAATCGTCCTAAGTCCTTTTTAAGCCGAATTACGGTCAATGAAATCATCGGCTATTCTCTTTCCCTGACCTTTTTTGTACTGGCGGTTGCCGTTTTTATCGGAAAAGGGATGCCTTCAGGGTCATCAAGGCAATTTCAAAATATGATGACGGGCATTTTTCTCCTTTATAGCATTTATAGATTTGTGGTCACCCGTGCAAAAGCAGCACAAAAACGTAGAATTGACTCTATCAATGACCATCGTCGAAAACTAGGGGAAGAATCTCCCGATGATAGGGATGAGTAAGAATTCGTTTGCACACCACGTATTTGGATTTCCTCAAGTATTTTCATTCCTAAATTCTTATCGCAATTTCATTTTTCTTATTGCTTTCGAATTCTTCCTCTTTTCGCTCCTAAATTGGAATGCAGAGACGATGTCTGGCATTCTTCCTTATTACAACGATTTTTCAGAATACATTCACTCGGGATTTAACCCTAATTATCAATTTCAATTGAATGAATATACCTTCCCAATGTGGGGGTATGGTTTTATTCTTGCACTCACGAAGAGTAAAACTCTGATCATTTTTTTTCAGTGTTTTGCATCCTTTTTACTCATCCTCCTCTCAGAGAGAGTCATATGGCGTCAAATTCGCAACCCAAAGTCTATTCTTATTTTTCGTTTGATTTGTGTGTTAGGCTTTTCGTGGTTTCTTTTTCACGGGATTCTTTGGCCATATTCTTTTTCTGCATCATTATTAACCCTTTCGCTTCTTCTCTTATTTGATGGCCTTGAAAGCACTTTCAAGGTTTTTTTTTCAGGCCTCGCGTTTGGCCTTGCACTGAACTTTCGCTCCGACTATTTTTTATTCGCCTTTCTTATTTTTTTCATTTTTTTCGTTTCATCAATTCTTGAAAAAAAATATGTGTCTCTCCTAAAGATTTTTATTTGGGCAATAACAATCTTCATTTTTCTCCTTCCTTGGGGTTTTTATTCCAAAGCCAAAACCGGCAATTTTCTTCTTACTTCATCAAATTCCGGGCATCATTTGTTTATCAGTCTAGGGCAATTACCCGGAAATCTTTGGGGCATTACGCCTTTTGATCATGACCCTAAAATGAAATCAATAGTTTCCACCTACTTTGGAAAAGAAGTTTCAACGCTCAGTGCAAAAGCAGATCCTCTCTTAAAATCCGCTTGGCGTGATTCTGTTATTGCGCACCCTGTAGAGTTTGTAAAGAAATGCGGATTCAATTTTCTTTTGGTTCTTACAAAGCCCTTTTATACAGGGGAAATTGAAAAAACAGTATCGTCTTACTTCTTTAAGAAATCTTTGTTAGGTGAATTTCGCCCTGATAGTTTTAATCTTAAAGAGTTGCTGTCAACCATTCATAATAACCCGTTATCACTTTTGTTGTTACTACCAAAATTTATAGTGATAGGGGTTTCCATCTTGGTTTTTTATTCCGGTCTTTTTTCTTTAGGTCTCTTCTTAAAAGAAATATTTAAAGGGTCTTGGAAATTTGAACCTTCAACATTACCGCTGCACATTACCGCCTTAGTTATATTGTATCAATTGGCTATTCTCATCGGGGTTTATGCGATGAGCGCTTATCATACCAATGTGTATTTGTTTTATGCAATTTTGATTACCATAGTGGGAGATCGTTTTTTTTCAAGTCAATTACGCTGATTGGAAATTGATCACTCTATTTTTGCAAATGAATTACGAAACGGTAAATTGAAGTTCGAAAAATAAATTTTTACTTTTTTTAATCTCTGAACTTATTAACTCTTATGGCGATGGATGCACTTGGAATGGTTGAAACCAAAGGACTTATCGGCGCAATCGAAGCCGCTGATGCAATGGTGAAAGCCGCAAAAGTAGAATTAATTGGAAAAGAAACCATTGGTGGCGGGTATGTTACAGTAATGGTTCGAGGCGATGTCGGTGCTGTTAAAGCCGCAACGGATGCTGGCGCTGCTGCAGCACAACGAGTAGGCGAATTGGTTTCAGTCCACGTCATTCCCCGTCCGCATGCCGAAGTGGAATCGATTCTTCCCAAAAAATCTTAACGCGTAACAAGTCATGCGCGGCTTAGCACTTGGGTTAATCGAAACCCGCGGGCTTATCGCTGCTTTGGAAGCAGCCGATGCAGCACTAAAATCGGCAGATGTCAAGTTAATTTCAAAAGACCGGGTTGATGCGGCATTGGTTACGGTGAAGTTGGTTGGAGAAGTTTCTGCTGTTGAAGCCGCTGTTGAGGCAGGTGCAGCCGCGGCTGCACGCATTGGCAAACTTGTTGGAAAGCATATTATTGCTCGCCCCGATGACGGCATTTACAACGATTTAATTGCGGTTGAAATTGATTCGCGGAAAAAGAAAAAAGTTACTTCAGTTCTGAAATCGCTTTCAGATTCAAAACCCGATTTACAGTCAAAAGAAAATGGAGTTGAAGAATCCGTAACTGCTGATGTATCCATCATATTTGATACAATGACCTTAGAAAAGTTTACCGTTGAGGAGCTTCGCAAAGTCGCACGCAAAATTCCGGATTTTCCTATTCAAGGGCGTGAAATCTCTCGTTCCAATCGTGATGAATTGGCTCGCCTTTTAAGGCCATATGCTACTGATTACTCGCCGCCACTCATTTAAGCGCTTTTCATTTTTAACACTGAAAGCAAAAAGGGTTCTCCAAGAGAACCCTTTTTGCTTGAAAAGACAACAGAAAATTAGAATTTAATTTTATCGCTCATCGCCTTGACATCTGCCGCTGATTTATGAAGTGCAGCCAGATCATCACTTTCAAGTTCAATTTCAAGAATCTGCTCGATTCCATTTCTGCCTAATTTCACCGGTACACCACAATAAACTTCATTAAGCCCATACTGGCCGGTGAGCCAAGCAGCACAAGGTAAAATGCGTTTGCGGTCTTTGACAATAGATTCAATCATCTCAACGGCCGCGGCAGATGGGGCATAATACGCTGAGCCGGTTTTTAAGAGACCAACGATTTCAGCACCGCCGTTTTTTGCACGATCAGACATCACCTTCAAGCGTTCTTCCGCCTTGGTTTTATCTTTATAATGCATCATTAAGTATTCACGAATCGGAATACCGGCAACGGTTGTGTATTTTGCAACGGGCACCATAGAATCGCCGTGGCCGCCAAGCACAAATGCGTTGATGTCTTGCATTGAAACGCCCAGTTCCATCGAAATAAATGAGCGGAAACGCGCGGTATCTAATACGCCCGCCATTCCAAAAACACGGTGCGATGGTAATCCACTTCGGAGATAAGCGACGTAAGTCATTACATCAAGCGGATTTGAAACCACGATAATAATCGCGTTGGGTGATTTTGCAATCGCTTTATCAGTCACATCCTTGACGATATTTGCATTGGTATTCATCAAATCATCTCGGCTCATTCCGGGCTTGCGAGCAATGCCGGCGGTAATCAAGATGATTTCTGAACCTGCGGTTTCATCATAACCGTTTGTACCGGTAATTCTGGTGTCAAAGAGTTCAATTGGGCCTGATTCATACATATCCAAGCCTTTGCCTTGAGGCACACCTTCAACTACGTCAACGAGCACCACTTCATGTGCTAACTCTTTTTCGATCAGGCGCTGAGCGGCTGTGGCGCCGACATTTCCGGCACCGACAACAGTAATTTTCATACTTCAATTTGGTTTGATTCAAAAAAATGTGAAAAGAAAACAGAAAAAAAATTCATTGTTAAGGAGATATTGAAAATCTCTTGTAATCTGTGATTCGTATTTTTTAGAAAAGAGAATATGTAGGGTTTACCGCTTTCTTGACGGCTCAAAGGGTTAAAAGCGGGGCAAAGAAAAGGAATCATACTTCACAGCTGCTAAGCAGCATCTAAAGGCAACAAAACTAATAAGCAAATATACGGATTTTTTTTAGGGTATTGCACAAAGTTATGAAGCAAAAATTAAGTGAGCTTCTTCTCAGAAAATGTTAATACAGTATTGATATTCCCGCTCTCAAGAAATACGCATTTGGTAAATCAAAACTTGTTGCATCTGGCCGTTCATCGACACCTAATTCTTTGTAGCGGCTCACCGAATATTCGTATCTCCGGAGAAGGGTATAGCCGGCATCTCCGGTGATGTAAAGCTTATCGAACAAATTATATCGCACGACCCCGCTCAGTGTCGCATTCGCGAAGGCCAATCGATCGCTTTGAGAGCCTATTCTGTTTTTCACATCACCAATAAAGTAACTCGAGCCAATTAACGCGACGGAAAGCCCTACTTCAAGCGGTTTGCTTAGATACATTGTGAAGTCAGCACGTTGAGGCAATAAAACATCGAGGAGATACTTTTTCCCAAACAGATTGCCGTTGTTTAAAATATGCAGAAGCGGTATTGCAGGAAGAACTCTTCCAAAGTTCGAGGGTTGAATTGCAATCCCTAATCCAATTGTGAATGTAGGAGAAACAATGTAATCAGCAAATCCGGCAGCCTCGAATCGGAAATGATTCCAAGTGATGTTGAAGAAATCAGAGAAAATCCCGGGACGCAACGCTAAAACTGCTGTCCATTCATCAGAAAGTGAATGAAGAACGGTAAGGTCATATTGAAGCAAATGATATTCAGTCTTAATATTTGAAGGTAAAATAGCAGTTGGCATTCCTAACGGATCAGGAGGTGATTGCGATTGGGGAAATTCACGAATGATATTCAAGTATCGATAGCTAAATCCATTTAAAATGAGGGTTTCACCCTCTTCACCAAAAATAGATCGTAACGAAGCATTAAAATTTACTGAAAAAGAGGAAAGGGTATTACTACTATCACTGATTTCGCTCTTTCCCCACATTTCATAGCGAACGCCAATTTGCTCGCGCTGTGCAATAAGTGTTGAAGGAAAAACTAAGACGAGAACTAAAAGATAACTGAACGCAAAGATTCTTTGATTGGCTGAGATTCTCATTTCTTAAAGGTTCGTTTACTAACGGATTAACTTCAATATCTCAATTTTCATTGTTTTTCTAGCTTTACTCCACGCCTGCCTTTAAGCGATGCTTAAATTGCTTCTTGAATTTTTCAATTTTCGGGTTGATGACGAAAATGCAGTAGCTGTTGCCCGCGCCAACACGATTGAAATAATTCTGATGATAATTTTCAGCAACATAAAATGTTGATGCTTCTGTAATTTCTGTCACCACTTTATTATTCCACCAATCTTGCGCAAGCTTTAAAACTTCCTCAGCATCTTTCTTTTGGCTTTCATTCAAGTAAAAAACACCTGAGCGATATTGTGTACCGACATCATTTCCTTGTCTATTCAGTGTAGTTGGGTCGTGTGTTTGCCAAAATACTTCCAACAATTCTTTATAAGATATTTTAGATGGGTCAAATAAAATTCGGCAAGCCTCAGCATGTCCTGTTTGCCCACTACAAACCTCATCATAAGTAGGGTTGAGCTTTTTTCCTCCGATGTATCCTGATTCTACTTTCTCGACTCCATCAAGCCTTTGAAAAACTGCTTCGGTACACCAAAAACATCCATTTGCAAAAATTGCGGTTTGTAAGTCTTTAGAAGACATCGTTTCTCCTGTTAAAGTTGCAGTTTGAATTAATTTCGATTCTTGTTCTTGAGGCAATTTCTGCTGATTGGAAGTGCATCCAACCATCATCGCGAAGACTGATATTATTAAAACGATTGCTTTCATTCGAAAAAGATTTTTTTAACGAGCACTTGTGAATTTCAAAAACTTCTCTAACTTCATAATCGAAAGTAGCTTCAAATGTTCACAAAAGTATCATAACAAAGTCACATAACTTTGCGTTTATGGTGAGCATTTTTTTTATGGGACTATCTATCGACAATAAGAAGCAGAGAACGCTTCCCCGTTAACGGGCAACATTCAGGTTTAACATTTTTTATACATTTGGGCGAGTTTCTCGCCCTTTTTTTTTTGATGAATTCTGATAAAGCAACAAACAAATCAGTAAACAAATTGGTTGTATATTTTAGATTCAATCACCATTTATGATTCTTTTTATCAATGACGGTCATACCCGAGCAACTATCGAAACTTCGCACCCGCTTTGACACCTTGCGAGCGAATCCTTCGAGCAACCCATTCGAGGTTTTAGAGGCAGCAAATGATTTTGCTTGGGAATTACGAATGACTGATGCAAAGCAAGCCCTTTTGCTTGGCTCTGAAACACAAATGCAGGCTTCCGATTTTGTGACCCCTGAAGCAGAGGAAGGTCTTATAGATTTCATCACTCGAAAAAAGTATATCCTCTCAAGAGCACAACTTATTGTTGGCGAATGTCATTGGCGTCTCTCTGATTATGTCAATGCCATCAGTAATCTTCAGAATGCTCTCATTGAATTAGAAGCTATCGGGGATGTCCTTGAAAGTAGAAACTTTGTCGCTCAAGCACTAAACGGATTAGCGATTGTATATGAACGCTTTGGAGAATATCAAAAGGCACTTCAGAATCACCAACAAAGCTTGAGTATTCGACGCTCAATGCTTGATCGAATCGGCGAAGCCTCCTCTTTAATGGGTATAGGAATTGTGCATCAATATCTTGGTGACTATGCCACTTCGCTCGAATACCTTCATCGAAGTTTGAAATTAAGGCAGGAAATCACTGACCGTTATGGGGAAGCATCTTCGTACAATCAACTTGGCGCTGTTTACTCTAAAATTAATGACATTTCTAAAGCCGTTGATTGTTTTCACAAAAGTCTATTTATTCGTCAAGAGTTAAAAGATTATTTAGGGGAGGCAACCGTTCTATCCAATCTTGGGGATGCTTATCTCAAACTGACAGAAACAGAGCAAGCCTTAGAATGTTACCAAAAAAGTTTAAAGATTAAACGAGATAGCGGAGATCAGCGCGCTGAAGCAATGGCTTTGATCGGAATCGGCAAGGTTTATTTTAGTATCAATGAAGAAGACAAAGCGATATCGTTTTATCTGCAAGCCTATGCCATCAGCAATTTAATTAGCGAGCCGCGGCTTCAAGCGGAAACTCTCTTTGAAATAGCACGGGCATCGTCTCTTTTACCTAAAGAAAAAATCAAGGATGAAACTGAAAACAATACTTTAATTATCGATTGTCTTCAGAAATCTTTATCAATTGCTGAACAACTGGGAGCCAAAAACCTTATCTATCCGATTTACCTTCAACTTGCAAAAATTAGTGAAAAAGTAGGCGAAACCACTACTGCGCTAAGCTATTACAAACTTTATAATGTTGCTCGCGAGGAAGTATTTAATCTTGAAACGGAAGAGAGAATTCGTCGAATTCGAATCCTCAATGAAATTGAAAAAAAGGAACGCGAAGCTGCATTTGAACGAAGAGAAGCTGAGATTTACAGACGACGCAATGCTGATTTAGAGCATACCTTAGCAGAGGCTGAACGCCAACGCCATATTGCACAAGAAGCCAATGCAATAAAAACAGAACTGCTTGCTATTGCTGCTCATGATATGAAGAATCCTCTTCAATCGATTTTGGGCTTTACCGAGTTTTTGCTAGAAGAAACCTCAAGAGATTCCGCTGCTCACGAATACCTCACCATCATTCGCCAAAGTGCCAACGGAATGTTTCAACTCATTAGCGATTTACTTAAAACCGCTTCACTCGAAAGTGGAAGAATAAAGCTTCGGAAAGATCGGTTTAATTTATACTCTACCGTTTTTTTCATTATTGAGTCGTACAAATCAACGGCATATCGAAAGTTGCAATCTTTGTATTTCGATTCTCCAGAGGTCATTATGATGACAGGTGACGAAGATCGGGTTCGCGAAGCCGTTGAAAATCTGATTAGCAACGCAATTAAGTATTCACCCCAAGGGAAAACAATTTTTATTAAGATTGAAATTCTTATCACCCAATTAATTATTTCTGTGAAGGATGAAGGCTTAGGATTAACCGATGATGACAAGGAAAAACTTTTCGGTCAATTTCAGAGGCTTTCAGCACGCCCCACAGGCGGTGAACCTTCAACCGGTTTAGGTTTAGCCCTAACCAAACAGATTATTGAACTACACGGCGGTTCAGTTTGGGCAGATTCGCCCGGAAAAAATCTTGGATCAACTTTTTTTATTAAGCTACCGTTAAAATCTGATTATACAGAGACATCCTTATGATCAATTCTCACTCCTGATTTTTTCAATCTGTTTTGTTTTTTCTTTCCCCCATTTTGCCATTTCATGAACGACCGGAGATAGTGACTGTCCTAGTTTTGTAAGGGTATATTCAACTTTTGGCGGAACCTCAGCATAAACTTTTCTCTCGATAACTTTATCGGACTCCAACTCGCGAAGCTGTTGTGTAAGCATTTTTTGAGTGATACCAGATATTTGCCTTTTCAATTCACCAAACCGTTTCACCCCGCTTTTAAGATGATAAAGAATTTTCAATTTCCATTTTCCTCCAATTACTTCCATAGTAACATCAACAGGGCAAAGCCCGTCAAAGGAGCATTTTTTTACATCATTTTTTTGGTCCATATCCCGCTAATTCAAGTCAGTATTTCAAAAGTTACTTTTTGGATACTATAATACTTATTAGTGCCTACTTTACAAAATAACGCTATTCCTTTACCTTCTTCATAGCGCACCCGAATATGATTAGGGCCGACGCTTTTAATTAATCAACTATTACTTGCTATGAAATCACATCAATTTTCTGTCTCTCGGCTTCCTTTGACTTTTGTTTCGAACGAATCTCAAAGTGAACCGATGTCATCATTGAAGGCTTTGGAAACACTCCAAGAAAAAAATGATAAACACGATGATCAATTACTTGATGCCTATTCATTTGCTGTTTCAAGCGCCGCTGAAAGAGTTTCTCCTTCGGTTGTTAAAATTGAAACATCAAGAAGTTTTCCCACACGCCTAGAAAAAGCAAGAGCGACTTCAGGGAGTGGCTCTGGATTTATTTTTACACCGGATGGATTCATCCTTACAAATAGTCATGTTGTAAATGGTGCAAAAGAAATTGTGGTTACGCTTCTCGACGGCCGAACGGCCACGGCTACATTGATTGGTAATGATGAGCATACTGATTTAGCTGTGCTTCAAATTTCGACCTCTGGCTTGAATATTGCTGCATTAGGTGATTCCTCCAAAGTCAAAGTTGGGCATTTGGCAATTGCGATTGGAAATCCTTATGGATTTCAATATAGCGTAACAGCCGGTGTCATTAGCGCCTTGGGTCGATCGCTTCGATCAAATACAGGTCGATTAATCGATCATGTCATTCAAACCGATGCTGCTTTAAACCCCGGAAATTCTGGAGGGCCACTTGTGGATTCAAAAGGCAGAGTCATTGGGGTGAATACCGCCGTTATTCTTCCCGCACAAGGAATTTGCTTTGCGATTGCCATAGACACTGCGAAACGAGTCGCTAGCGATATTCTTCAATATGGAAAAGTACGGCGTGGCTACATCGGAATAGCAGGGCAAACTATTCGCCTTCCTAAGCCTGTGATTCGTGCCCACCAGTTGGTTTCAGATACGGGCGTAATGGTGGCCTCAATCGAAAAAAATAGCCCAGCAGAGCGCGCTGGAATTGAAGAAGGAGATATCATCGTCGCATATGGCGAAGAGTTAATTTCTTCTATTGATGATCTGCATCGCTTATTAACCAAAGAACGAATTGGAAATTCTGGTGAACTGATCATCATTCGCTCTCCGCAAAAGACGATTGTACCAATAATTCCTGAAGAGAGGGTTTCTTAAGATTTGGAAAATTTGAATCAACAAAAAACCGCCGATTTCTCGGCGGTTTTTGTTTTAGCAAGCCGCAAACCTCCTTAGTCGCGGCAACCTCTAAATTCATATTCTCACAACTCTGTGTGCTTTAAATGCTACAAGCTTTTGAAAAGCCTTGAATCATTGCCTTCCACATTGCAACATTGATTTGAAAGTCTCGCTGCGCCTCGGAAAGTTGATGTTTGAGTTCTTCAAGCCTAAAATGAATTTCTTCATTTTTCTTAGCCTTTAGTGCATAATATTCTTCTCGAAGCTCTGAGAGTTTTTCTCCTGCATCTAGAATTCTTTTTCGTGCAGCGGCAAGCGTTTCATTGGCATATGTGGCGAGAGCGGGAGATTTTTGTGTAAGTGCCTGAAGAATTTCGCGTTCTTGAACAGCCACTCGGCGTTGCAAAATCTTTTCGGGACTCATACGATTTAATCGTGTAGCTAAACCAAGTAAGTTCATCAAGTAAATCACCCATTTTGTGGGGTCAAAGTGATAAAAGCGAATCCCATTTCGATAGTCACCCGGAAATTCATGATGAAAGTTATGGTAACCTTCACCGTGAGTGAGCAGGGCGGTAAACCAACTGTCGCGCGCAGTAATTATGTCTGAATAAGGTCGGGTGCCGATATAATGGCAAAGAGAATTGATAAAAAAAGTAAGATGATGGTTAATGCTTAATCTTAATGCCCCCGCGACAATAAGTCCTCCAATCGGATCAAGCCATAGTGAAGCAATTAGCATTGGAAAAACAAAACTCATAAATGACGCAACCGCGATGTAATATTTATGTTGAAAACGGATTACTGCGTCTTTGGAAAGATCAGGTACAATGGCGGGATTCATTTCCCAATTTTTCTTAAAGATCCACCCTAAGTGTGCGTACCAAAAACCTTTTTTTATCGCATAGGGGTCTTCATCTTTATCTTGAAATCGATGATGAATTCGGTGATCTGCAGACCACTCCAAAACGGAGCCCTCAAACGCCATTGCGCCCGAGAAAATAAAAAATAATTCTATCGGTCTTTTTGCGTCGTAACTGCGATGAGAAAAGAGTCGATGATAGCCGGCGGTAATACTCATCCCGGCTATCTTCCAGAGTACAATAGCAAGAATTACCGTTGACCAGTTAAAAAACTCTGAATTCGCCCAAATGAAGGTTCCTAAAATTCCAATAAGTGGCGTTATGATAAAGAAGTAAAGGTTTGTACGGTTGAGGTGTTTTTTGGGGAAAGACTTTGAAATTTCATTGGCAGTTTCACTAATGGGTTTACTTACTTCGATTAACGACAAATGATTCAACATATTATTAAATGTGATTCGATAAAACTTTAACTTAAATTACAAATAATCTCAATCAAAGCTGAATTCTGATTTCAAAAAAACGTTATTGCTCTGCCGGAGTATATCCCTCACGACGAAGATTCTCTTGCTCCAATTGAATTTGTAGCGAAATCCGGTGGGAATTACCTAATTGATCGTTCCCATCAAACTTTGCAAAACCATAATCGATATTAACTTGCGAAAGTTTAATTCCTGCGCCAAGTGTCAGACGGCGCAAATCGTCCCATCCGGCGCGTATCGAAACAGAATTTTTGTATGTGTATTCTCCGCCCAATCGAATGTTAGAACTGATGTTTCCAATGTAAAAATCAGCAGTGCTTTTTCTTCCCTCAAACCGAAAATCGGAATCAATTGAACAAAGAAACCTTCCTTCCCAAAAAGGGGCGACAAAACTCCCCCCGATTTTAGCAGTTGGTGCAATCAATTCATTTCTTAATGATTGCGCGTTGGGCTTACTTTTTTCTTCTTCACTTAAGCTCCACGAAAGGAACGTTGTGGTTACATCTTGAATTGAAGCGCCGATCGCAAAGTTATCACTGACAACATACTGTACCCCCACATCGAAACCGATTCCCCACGCAGAAGCAATACTTCCCACATTTCTCAAAATTAGTTTTGCATTCGCTCCGTACGAAAGTTGATAGGGTGTTTTTGAAGCAAATGAAATAAAAAATGCATAATCAGCTGCATTGAAACGGCTGATAAAATTTTCGGGATTCGCTAAGGGTTGACCGCGAGAATCATCCCAAGCAGCACGGGTATCCGGAATATCTGAAACACTTAACCGAAGTAAGCTAAACCCAATCGTATGATTTTCTTGAAGAGGCAATGCGGCTGCGAGATAATCGTACTGGACGACACTTCCAAAACTTTGTGAGTGCATCGCAGCCGCTTGAGGGTAATTCATTGATGCAAGACCGGCTGGATTCCAATACCCAGCAGTAACATCTGAAATAGAGGCTGAAACAGCTCCACCCATTCCAAGTGAACGAGCACCAACCCCTAAGGTTAAAAATTCACCGGCGTATTTCCCGATTACGGTTTGTGCGGAAATCGAATTAGAAATTGAAACGATGAGTAAAAAAAGAAAAGCGGTGCTCACCGATTGATCTTGTTTGAAACGAATTTTCAATTTTCTATACATTTTCTTTAGAACGAACATCACCTTAAGTGCAACTTTATCGATCAATATGATTTGAAGTGCAATTCACTTAAAATCGAAATGCAGTTGGGAAATTTGAATACAATATAGATACCTCTCCGAATAAAAAAATCCACGTTTCTCTCCTCTTCTAGAGAACAAGAAACCAATTTCATTTTATTGTTTTGGCTTTCAGGATTAAGATAGGGAATCAAATGAAATGGATAAGACGCCGTTTTTGAATGTTTGTTCAAAGAGTTCAGAAACGGGCGAATCAAAATCAATGACTTTATTGAATCGAAATTCCTTTGATTCAGCGATTAATTCTAAGGCTTGATTCAAACGAATAAGTTTAGCGGATATGGACTCAGGTTTTACACCCGGTAATTGAATAACAAGCAACACTTTTGATTTATCGCAAAACAAATCATATTCAGGTTCTATGGTTTTGAATGTTGCTTTTGGTTCGTCCCTTGTCTTAGCCTCTTTTTTATATCCAGACTTAAATGGGGTCTGCTTTTGATTTTGGTTTCGAGGAATAGACCCTGTTCTTTGATTGCTAGAGGCTTTGCCGAGAGAAAAGTGGTAATTCGCTTTTAATCCCTCTTTAATTTTTTTTAAATCCAATTCCCCTTCAACGACTTTTTTGTCTTTTTTTTCAGTTTCATTTTCGGGTGATAAACCTTGTAAATTATCAGCCAACTTAGCAAGTTTTTCAAGGTTTTCCACCAAGTTACCGCCCAATAAATGACCGAGAACCTCAGTTGCTTTTTTTGATTCGTGCTCCTTATTCATTCTGCATTTACAACGACTTTAAGAGAAAGCATATAGGAAAATTTCTTAATAGTTTAGGGAAATGGTCTTCCACGGTTGGCTGCTTTCTGTTGTGCCTGTCTCAGAGCCCAAACTTGGTGCTGCAGCTGCTTTGGATTCAGGAACGATATTTTTTCGCTCGAAGATTTCTTCAATATTTTTTTTGGCTGTATCCAATTGACCTATGATTTCCTTACGGCGCCGTTCAAGGACAGCCAATTCTTTTTCAAGTCGTTCTTTTTCGACCGTCATCACATAAAGATCAAGATAGGCACCGCTTTTTCCTCTCGGTTTCGATGAGCGTGAGCGAGGAAGTTTTTTGATACTCCGTGTGCTCTTTAATTCGGCTAAAGTTTTCATTATGGTCTCCTCTTCATCTCTGTAGGTTTTGCAGAAAGCTGTTTTTGTAATTCTTCTACTTTGCGTTTTAGCTGTGTGTTTTCATCATTTTGTATTTTTTTGGCCGCTTCGGCTGAAAGATAAGGATCGCTTTGCCACCAATTTATTCCGAGCTGCACGGCTTTATCAACAGAACAAACAACCAACCTTATTTTGATGTTAAGCAGTTCTACATCTGCCAAATTCACTTTGATATCACCTGCTATTACAACGCCCTTATCCAAGACTCTTTCAAGAATATCGCCTAACGTTGAAGCATTGGTATTGTGAACAATATTATCTGCCATATCGCTTAGGAGTTTGAATTTTCATTTTGTTTTGCAAATGAAATCACTTCCAAAGCATTGTTGAGTCGAATTTCGTAAAGATTTCTGTCCATCACTTTACTTGGGATGCCGATAGATTTTATAAAGGCACTTTCTTCATATACTTCTGCATACCCAAGCCATCCTTCACTGCTTTTTTCCAACTTATGCAACTTTGCGACTGAGCCGGTCATTTGGGAGGCGAACTCGAGAACTTTTTTTGCAGCTTGTTCAAAATTCATTGAATATGACATTGATTAGTTTCCGCTTGCCCGCTTATCATTTTGCCGCAAGAGAATTAAGTTATTATGAAGATTATCAAAATTCGACTTTGCTCCTAAATTATTTAGCTTCCCGTTTTGGGAATCGCGATGCAGGGCGGTTCGCTCAACTAACCTTCGAACAATTTGCTTGATTTCATCTTGATTGGTTTTCGACCCGATACGACTTGTTTCGGACGATAAAATATCTTGACAAATTTTTAAGAAAAAATCGGGCGGTTGAAATACTTTGGTTCTTTGAACCGATAAAGTTTTAGAGATCATAATTGCAGCACGAACAGTAGGTGCAAATTCACATCGCCCGCTATCTCGCAATTGACGGACGATTCCCACAATTTCTTCGGCATCTTCAGAAGAACATCCTGATTTAGCAATGACAATCGCGATTTCGGTTTCATAATCAAAATGTTCAAGGTCAATCGTTACCATCCGGTCACGGAGCGCATCTGGTGTTTTGTGAACCCCAGCATATTCTTCAGGATTGCTTGTAAAAACGGCAGTAAATGTGGGATGTACTTTGAGCAGATTGTCTTCACCTGATCGACCGTTTGGCATATCAAGCACTTTTTCTTGGAGTACAGAAAGCAAAACGTTGTTGGCCTCAGGACGTGACCTCGTGAATTCATCATAAAGCAGCGTAAACCCATATTTGCATGCAAGCGTCAAGCGACTATCGACCCACCGTTTGCTCAAATCTTCTTCCACTTTCAGTACACGCGATTGAAACCGATCCACCACTTTTCGGCTGTGATATCCAAAATCACCGCCGATAAGATCGGTTGTTTTGTATTCTGAATCGCCGTGCATCATCATAATTGGTCGGCCAAGCTTGCTCGCCAAATGCATTGCAAGGGTTGTTTTACCTGTTCCCGATGCGCCTCGGAGATGAATGGGAAAGCCCGCTTCGATATATGTCATCGCGCGATAGGTCACTTCCTTGACATACTTGGTTTCAACAAAATCGGGGAGGGGTTTAGCCTCAATCGTTCTGATATCCTCGTTCATTGTTCCTTTTTGATTTGACCAATTTTAATCATTGGCCGTTTAGGGATTCAAGGTCTTCTCGAATGCTTTTTTTGTGACGGGGCAAATGGAATTTGAATAGCGAACTGACTGGCTACTTTCGCTGATTTTTCAGATTCTTTTGATTCGCTTTTTGTTTTTGAACCTAAAAGAGAGTTCCATAAATCAAGACCTTCCTTGCGCTCCGTTTTATACGAATCTAATCTGCTAAAAATTGATTGCCGGATGTGATGAATTTCATTCCGATTTGCATCCATAAATGTATGAATGTGATTCATCAACGCTTCTTGTTCGTTTAACCTTGCTTCAGTATCAGATTTAAGTTTACTTCTTAATTCGCTTTTTGAGGCTTCAATCGATTGAATTAGGGTTTGTCGTTCGTTTTGAAAACGGTTTCTAAATTCCATAACAAGGTGAGTAAGCCCGTTTCGTTCATTCGAAAGCTTTTGATGCAACTCAGTGGCTTGCCTTTTTAAGTCGGCAGCAAGCTCATATTGGGAGTCTTGGTTTTCTTTTCGAATTTGGGCCGTGTCATTCAAGATGTCTTGTACACTTTGATGACGTGCTTCACTTGCAGCATTGCGGGATTCTTTAGCAGCTGCGATGGCTAATACCGTTGACTTTAAACTTGCGGACATAGTTGTGTTCATTTTTTTTATTCAATAGGAAATACCACCGGCGAGTTTACTCCCATTCTCGCCGGTGTAGCCATTTCCTGTAACACGCTTAAGCTGCGTTTGATGTGAGACCAATTGCTTCAGCATACTTTAAGTATGTTTCGACGGAAGCAATAACCACTCGGGCTTCAATCGAAATGAGTTCGATTCCGACGAGGGAGACTCTCACAAAAGCGTCCACCACAATCCCTTTATCGAGGACGCGATCGACAACTTCAGCAAGTGATGATGATGATGTTGATTTTTCAATAGCCATTGTAGTATAAGTGTTTGTTTGCTCCGCCGGTTAGTGTCAGAAAGTGGTGGACGGAAACACCAAATCTCTCTGAATATGTGAATTAATCTTCATAACTAACACAACAAAATAAGATTGAAATAATTAACCGATAACTTTAATCTAAATCATTCAACTTTTTTTTCATTGATAATCGTTACGTTTTCATGAGGTTTTTTGCAACATAATCGTCTTACTTGCAATTTCATCAGCAAACTTCAAAGGGCTTTCCGGGTTATTCTTTTCCGCCAAACCAAAAATCTTTTGAGCCACGATATTGAGTCCAAAAAGCCTCAGCGTCAGTTGCGGCATATATAAAAATGCAGCAGTCAATTCCGGACCTCCGCAAATAAGAAAGGTTGCGATGTCCTTTCCTTTCATACTTTGAAGTAAGTTGCTTTTATCAAGGGTTTGCGAGAGCCCCGGTGACAAGGCAAGATTATAAATCGGTGAGCCGATAAGTACTAGATCAAATTCTTCAAGAAATGAATAGTCTGCAAATGGGGGTGTTTTCGCTTTTTCAACATAAAATCCGTAATGCACAAGCCTTTCGCCGATTGCGTCAATAATTCGGTCGGTTGACCCTCCGGTACTTAGGGCGTCGTAGAGAATAATTGCTTTCATCTTGT
This sequence comes from Chloroherpetonaceae bacterium, assembly GCA_033763895.1. Lineage (NCBI taxonomy): Bacteria > Pseudomonadati > Chlorobiota > Chlorobiia > Chlorobiales > Chloroherpetonaceae > Chloroherpetonaceae bacterium. Next base: position 483,935 of record JANRJQ010000004.1, read on the forward strand.
AAAAAATTTTCAAAATGGACGATTGTTAAAAGTAAGAAACCCTTGTTAAACAAATCAATTAAAACTTTAACTTATTCATCAACATCGTGTCTTCTTTCAGCGTTTGAACTTCTTTTATCTAACCTAAATTAATTCCTTTTATGAGTGAAGAAATACAACCATCACAAAATCCTGTTCAAGAACCTGATAACTTTAATTCGATTCTGATTGGGGGAGGTTTGATTGTTTTTTTTGGTCTTGTTCCTTATCTCTCCTTTGTGAATATGTGCTGTTTAGGGCTTATTGCCGGTGGAACGCTAAGCGTTTGGCATTATACCAATGCATTCTCACTAACCCTGAGTTCGGGCGAAGGATTTAAGCTTGGGGCATTAACAGGGATTTTAGGAGGTTTGGTTCTTTATGTCCTTCAAATGCTTTGCTTGGTTCTCTTTGATTATCAGCCCGGCACAGAAGAAATGGGGATGATTATGAAATCGTTTATGAAAGGGAACCCTGAGGCCTTAGAAGCTTATGAGCAAGGCATTCAAGATTCTAAGCTTAACGCTTTTAGTGTCAAAAATATTGCTATAGGGGTTCTTTCTACAGTAATTATTTATCCACTTTTTGTTGGCTTAGGAGGTACAATCGGTGCCGCTTTATTCAAAAAAGCCCCTGAGGTCAAATAAGAATTTATTATGACCGCGTTTAAGCCGCCTAAAGGCGGCTTTTTGTTTTTCCAACTCAAGCCATACTGGAAAAATGCGTACTTTTGTCGGTGTGAATTGCAAGTGAAACATCATTCATGCACTCACAACACTCATTTTCTTAAATTTTACTTTAAGACTTATGCCCAAAAAATCAATTAAAGACCTATCTGTATCAGGAAAGCGTGTTTTAGTTCGCGTTGATTTTAATGTTCCACTTGATAAGAACAAAAAAATTGAAGATGATACCCGCATTCGTGAATCGTTACCTACCATAAAAAAAATTATTTCCGACGGGGGTAAAGCCATCTTGATGTCGCATCTTGGTCGTCCAAAAGGCAAGACGCCAGAGTTTTCTTTGGAGCCCGTTGCTCAGAGGCTTTCGGAATTATTAGGAAAGCCGGTTGCTTTTGCTCACGATTGTATCGGTGACCTTGCATCCTCGGCTGTTTCTGCGATGAATAATGGCGATGTGCTTTTGCTTGAAAACGTTCGGTTTTATAAGGAAGAAGAGGCAAATGATGCTAATTTTGCTTCTAAGCTTGCTGCACTTGGCGAAGTGTATGTCAATGATGCTTTTGGCACGGCTCACCGTGCGCACGGCTCAACTGAAGGGGTTACGAAATACCTTTCGACTGCTGTTGCGGGTTTCTTAATTGAAAAGGAACTTGAATACTTAGGAAATGCTACGGATAAACCAAAGCGCCCATTTGTCGCAATTTTAGGTGGTTCAAAAATTTCCGGCAAAATCGACGTTCTTGAAAATCTTTTAAGTAAAGTTGATTCGGTTTTAGTTGGCGGCGCAATGATTTTCACTTTCTTTAAAGCGCAAGGCTATAAGGTAGGGAAATCGCTTGTCGAAGATGACAAGCTTGACCTTGCTAAATCAATTATAGAAAAGGCGAAGTCGAAGGGGGTTGCTTTTTACTTACCAACCGATGTGGTTATTGCGGATCAATTTGATGCATCATCAAATTCGAAGATTGTCAATATTGATGCTATAGAAGAAGGTTGGATGGGGCTTGATATTGGGCCTAAAACGACTGAAACCTACAGAAATGTTGTTCTTTCCGCAAAGACCATTGTTTGGAATGGGCCTATGGGCGTGTTTGAAATCGAGAAGTTTGCAACAGGTACATTTGCAGTTGCAAAGGCCCTTGCCGACGCAACCCATTCTGGCGCGATTACCATCATCGGCGGAGGCGATTCCGCTTCAGCCATAGTGAAGGCTGGGCTGGAAAAATCTGTAACGCATGTTTCAACCGGTGGCGGTGCAAGCTTAGAGTTTCTTGAAGGGAAAGTTCTTCCGGGAATTGCCGCTCTGAATGAAATGGAATAATATTTAACTTCAATTCATCATTCGATAAACGGGAGAAAAAGGGCAGGCTTTCTCTCTCCAGTTTATTTTTCCTAAGTTGCTCCAAGATGAAGTTTCGCTTCACAAATTATTAGAAGAAAAGCCGTGTTTTGATTTTCTCACTGATTTTTGATTGACTCTCTTTTACAACAGGTTTAAGCTTTTAAAGATGCGTTATAACGACGAATACAGACCGGGTAGTGGCAGTTTTATGTTGATGCCGCCGGCTATCAAATTTATTTTGCTTGCTACTGTAGGAATTTTTTTACTCAAGTTTACAATACTTGATGATTACTTAATGTACTACGGTGCCCTTTGGTCATTTGAAGACCCACGGTTTCAATTGTGGCAGCCGGTTTCTTACCTTTTTCTTCACGGCGGTTTAGGGCATATCTTTTTTAATATGCTTGCATTGTGGATGTTTGGAATGGAGATTGAAAACTATTGGGGAACACGCCAATTCACCATTTATTATTTTACTTGTGGTGTTGGCGCAGCGTTAATTAATCTCATTGCCACTTATGGCTCCGGTACGCCAACTGTTGGTGCATCGGGAGCGGTGTATGGTGTTTTGCTTGCTTTTGGTATGATGTTTCCGGAGCGCTACATCTATTTGTATTTCCTTCTTCCGATTAAAGCAAAATATTTTGTGATGATTTATATCGCTTTTGAATTCATCGGTACATTCAATACCAATAGTACGGTCGCACATTTTGCTCACTTGGGAGGAATGATTGTCGGGTATATCTACATCAAAGTGATGCAAGGTGAATTTCCACTTCAGAATTGGATTGAACGAACATTTGCGGAGTCAACGCTCAGTTCAAATAAGCAAAGCACACGTGATATAAAGCGTGCCCAACAAGAGCGCGTTGATGAGATTTTGGATAAGATTTCGCGGACGGGCTATGAATCTCTGAGTGCCGAAGAAAAGAAAATTCTCTTGGATGCCAGTAAAGACGACCGATCCTGAGTTGCTCTCCTCACATACTGCTGTAAACCTTTCGAATGAAACGATTTCGATATACACTTCTTAAACCCGATTTGCCCACCGTTCGGCGCCTTTCGGAAGAAATCAATGTCAGTGAACCTATTGCGGCTGCTTTGGTAAACCGAGGTATTACAACCTTTGAAGAAGCAAAACGCTTTTTTAGGCCTGATATCAGTCAACTTCATCACCCTTTCTTAATGAAGGGAATGCAAGATGCTGTTTCAAGAATTATCACGGCATTGAAGGAAAATGAATCCGTGATGATTTATGGCGACTATGATGTTGATGGCACAACAGGAACTTCGATCCTTTATTTGTTTCTCCAAAAAATTATTCCTCTCATTGGCTCGAAATCTTCGGTTTGGTATTACATCAATGACCGCCGAAGTGAAGGGTATGGAGTTGCGATATCGGGATTAGAAAACGCCGTGCTTATCGGTGCAAGCCTTGTTATCTCTGTTGATTGTGGTATCACAGCCATTGAACCCGCGCAATTTTGCCGAGAAAACGGCATTGATTTTATTATTTGTGACCATCATCAACCCCCGTTAGATTTGCCCAATGCACATACCATCTTAAACCCAAAGCAAGAGGGTTGTACCTATCCATTCAAAGAACTTAGCGGATGCGGTGTCGCATTTAAACTTATGCAGGCACTTTGCATAGCGTTAGAGCTTCCAATGGAGTATGCACTCGAACAACTTGATTATGTTGCATTAGCTGCTGCTGCTGATATCGTTGAAATGATGGATGAAAACCGCATTTTAATGGCAGAAGGGTTAAGACAAATTACCGCTCGAAATCCGCGTCCCCCGCTACGGGCATTGGCCGTTGAAGCCGGTCTTGAACTCGGAAAATCAACAAGTTCAAGTGTTGTTTTTACACTTGCCCCACGAATCAACGCGGCCGGCAGACTTGGTCACGCACGTGATGCCATTAAATGGTTAACAGCTACAACCGAGGAAGAAGCGGCTCCACTTGCAGCGATTCTAAATGAACAAAATGCTTTACGGCGAGAGCTTGATAAAGAAATTTTTCAAAGCGCAGAGAAAATGGCTGAAATGATGCTTTCGATTAAGCCACTCTCTTCACTTGTCCTTTACAACCCCGATTGGCATTTAGGAGTTATCGGAATCGTTGCTTCAAAAATTGTTGAACGATTCTATTTACCCACTATTATCCTTACTGAAAACCGAGGCGTCTTAAAAGGCTCAGCAAGAAGTGTTTCTGGAGTTAATATTTACCAAGCGATTTCTATGGCAAAAACTCACCTCATTCAATTTGGAGGTCATGATTTTGCAGCCGGTCTTTCATTGGAAATTGAAAAACTCGATGCTTTTCGAAATGCTTTTGATGCTGCCTGCGATACCCTTTTCCCTTTTGAATTCCGCACACCTGAAATTGTTATTGACGCTGAAGTTTTGCTTGATATGATTACACCAAAGTTCTTTCAAGTACTCATGCAATTTGAACCCTATGGCCCCAAAAATTTAAAACCCGTTTTTCTCACAAAGGGCGTTCGCCCTTATCAAAAGCCACAGCTTTTGAAAGATTTACACTTGAAGATGAGTTTTTTAGACAGCTCGGGCCGGGTATTTGATGCCATTGGTTTTAATATGCCTGATCAGTATAAGGAAATTAGTGACGGGCTTGAGAAGAATTCAAAGTCAACAGTTCAATTGGTGTATTCATTAGAAGAAAATGAATGGAATGGGCAAACCAAACTCCAACTTCGCTTGCGTGATGCGCGGATGGAGTAATGATATATCTTCTTCATTTTACAAAACCAATTCAAGCCTAATACGAATAATCAACCTCTTCTTTTTTCACTTTCGAAGTAAACTTCAATGCGAAATGTCATTTTATATATCGCGACGACCCTTGATCAATTTATTGCCGGGCCAAATGATGAATTGGATTGGCTTTTTTCTCCTGATGATTTCAACACCGAAGACTTCACATCAACCGTTGATACGGTACTCTTGGGAAGAAGGACTTATGAAGTGATGCTTAAATTTGGTCAAACACATTATGAAGGCATGCACAACTTTGTTTTCTCGCATTCGCTACCTCATCAAAAAATGGTTGAAGTTGTTCGAACCCCTGTGGCTGATTTTGTTTCTCAACTAAAAAAATCTGAGGGAAAATCGATTTGGCTTGTTGGTGGTTCGGAAATCAATACAATTCTGCTAAACGCCGGTTTGGTTGACGAACTTATTCTGACCGTTCATCCAATTTACTTAAACAAAGGGATTCCACTGTTCAAGCCATTCGATCAAAACCTTCATCTTTCTCTTTTGAATTCAAAAAGCTATCCAAACGGAGCGGTTATGCTTCATTATGCAGTAAAAAAATAAAAAGTTGGGGGAGTACTCTCTATTTTTCCGGCGGGTTGTAGGTTACGATATCAATATTAATACCATTAGGATCTTGAATGGCAAAATGATGATCTCCCCACGGTTCCTTTCTTAGCTCAACCATAATCGGAATTTTTGTTTTTTTCATTTCTTTGTAAACAGCCTCAACACTTTCAACCTCAATTGTCAAATAAACCCCGGCTCCTTCAAATGCTTTATGAAATACGGGTTGTTGCGAGGGGTGATTTGGTAAGAGAAAGCTAATTTCAGCGTTATTTTCGGGAGTATGTAATAGGAGGTAAAAATCATTTTCAAAAGTGACCCCGAAATTCAGAACTTCGGTGTAAAATTTTTTTGTCTCTTTTAGTTTGTTCGTAATGATTCCTGCATTGAGTTTCATTTTTTTTATTGATTTAATCGTTGAAGAAGAAGGATTTTGATTGTTATGTTGAGCGAAAAGTGTGATTCCATTTGCCAACAGAACAAGAAAAAGAATGATGTGTTTCATAAGATTTTCAGTGCGTTTGATTAAAGAATTAACGGCACAAAAATCGGCGAGACTTAAAATTTGAAATAGTATAAATCGGACAAAATTTTGGGGAAGGAATTCTATTTTGAAAGCCGAACGGCTTTACCGGGAGATAGCCCAAACGCATGTTTGAAATCTTTAATAAAGTGGGTTTGATCAAAATATCCGAGTGAGATATAATCTGGCACAACCTGCATTTTGTTGCTGAATACAGAAGCAACAGCAGATTGAAATCTCACAACCCGACTGAAGGATTTTTGTGAATCACCGAGGTAGAATTCAAAAAGACGACGGAGTTGACGAGGGCTTAAGCCTGTATTTAAATCTGATTCTGTATGAACATGTCCTCTTTTTTTTAAGATTAAGTCGATCGCGCGGTACAAACGTGGGTCAAACGCCAACTGGGTATTGCTTAGGAGTTTTTCAAACAAACGATTCATTTCTTCTCTCTTTTCAACGAAATCTTGACCACAAGAATGAATCTGTTCTAACGATTTAACAATTGCTTTATTAAGATCTGATAGTGAAAAAACCTGATTTGAAATTTCGGAGGCATTGATTTGAAACAATTGCGGAAACGCCGTCGGTAAGAACCGAATTCCTGTATAATGAAAACTAAGACCCAACGGAAATTCTGAAAATGCTGTTGAAAACCCCATTACATAGATTTTTTCAGGTTCTGTGTGTTCAAAAAATATATCGATGCAGCCATCCGCGATGACCCGATAGTTGTAATTTTCGATCAATCGCTCATTTGTTTTGAGATCCCAATAGCAATAGATAAAGGGTTGAAGCTTGAAACTTGGAGCAAACTCTTTGTATTGGACGTGAGATGAAGTTGAAATGATTGCGGGCTGGAATGGGCGAAAATTTTTGCGTATGATCTCAATCATTTGAGAAAAGTACTTTGTAGGAAAAAAATCCTAAACAACTTCATCATAATTTAACTGATGCTAATAGATAATTTATACAACTTTGAAAACCGATGGATTCGGGTTCTTCAACCCACTTTCGATCGAATTAAATTCACCTCTATTTAATGATTGAATAATGAAATCAACATATCGAAGCCAATTCTTAAAGTGACTTTAGATCAAGCGACTTCTCAACCCAAGCGTGAGCTTCAAGGTGAAATAAAACTTGCTTTGCGGAGCTTCTTAAATTATTTGACCTTAGAGCGAAATCTCTCTGAGAACACAAAGGTATCTTACAAAAATGACTTACTTCGGCTACTTTTCGCGATGCAAGAAAAGCATTCATCGCTTTCTGAAGTAAAACCCGAATCACTTCAGTTTTACATTGGAGAACTTTATGACCTTGGGCTAGAACCTTCTTCCGTTTCGCGAAATATCTCAGCTATCCGAAGTTTTTTTAAGTTTTTAGTTTCAGACAAGTTGATTCCCAAAAACCCATCAGAAGAACTCAGTTTACCAAAACAAGGAAATTATTTACCAACAGTTTTAAGTATTGAAGAAGTCAATCGCCTTCTTCAGATTCCTCTTACTCTTTCAACCGAAGAAAATCAATTGGCTCCTTACTCAACGAATACAAGTGTTAAAATGGCACTTCGAGACAAAGCGGTTTTAGAACTGCTTTATGCCACCGGGATGCGCGCAACAGAAGCTGTTACACTGAAACAACAAGACTGCTTTTTTGATGCCGGGTTTATTCGTGTGTTTGGGAAGGGTTCAAAAGAGCGACTTGTACCGGTTGGAAATTCTGCAATAAAATCAGTTAAGGTTTATCAGTCAGACATTCGCGCGAAAATCTCTCATCTTGACTCGCTTGATTTTCTATTCTTAAATGCGAGAGGGAAACCGCTTTCTCGAATGACACTCTTCAATATTGTTCGGGATCATGCCAAACGTGCCGGAATCAATAAAGAAATTTCACCTCATACTTTACGTCATACTTTTGCAACCCATTTATTGGAAGGCGGCGCTGACTTGCGTGCCGTTCAAGAAATGCTTGGTCATTCAAGCATAAAAGCAACTCAAATTTATACCCATATCGATCGAACGTTTCTCAAGGAAGTTCATGCCTCTTTTCACCCAAGAGGATAGAATTCACTTTTAACCATCACAAAATTACAATGAAAGGATTGATTGAAACCGGTTGGCACTGCTCTGTTTGTGGAGAATGGAATGAAACTACCGTTGATCCTGAGGGTGGCTTTCTTCAGGAATACATCGAAGATTGCTTTGTTTGTTGCCACCCGAATAAACTTGTGGTAACGATTCAAGAGGTAGAAGGGGAATTGGATGCTTTTATCCTCTCAGAGTACGAGGAATAAATTATTTGATTTTGTTGATTATCAATTTACGAAATTCAATAAATGGAAGTTCAACATATTTATAAGTTAAAAAGGCAAGTCCATAACAAAAACCCCAAATAATAATTATTTTAGAAATAGAGAGAATATAAAATGGATTTTGATAAAACTTAATTCTATTTATGAAGAAAATCACAATATTTTGATTAAGGTAAATTGAATAAGAAAGCAAAGATGTCCATTTAATTACAAACCATACTTTTCCATCTCCAATCCAACTTAAATCTGATAATGCAAAATAAAATATCATCAAAAAAAATGAAAGGACAACTGAATATTGCAGAAGTATAAAATATTTACTAAAGAGATAAAATAGTGGAAAGTAAAAAAATAAAATCGCCAACCCTGTTCGAAAAAGATTCAAATGATATTTTTCTATTACTTTGCTATGATAAAAATTTAAATACGCTGCAAAAACACCTATAGCAATTGAATAAAAATTTGAAAACGTGTGAAAAATAACCCCTCTTGAAAAATGCAGTTTAGAATAATCAGGGTTTATAAATGTAAAGTACAACCCAAAACTTATTGAAAATAGAAAAATAAAACAACATGCAATCAATATCGAATTTTTAATACTTACCCTAAAAACTCTTATAATAATAAATACTAAAATCGGAAGAATTAAATACATCCACTCCTCAACTGCCAAACTCCAAGATTCAGGGAAAATACTTTTTTGAAATGTAGATAAAATATTTTGTATAAAAAATGCAAATTTCCACATATCAAATAATTCGTTGTACGATGAAGATTTAAATTTCCAAATTATAAATATATTAATTAATAAAAATAAATAATAGTTTGGAAGTGTACGAAACCAACGCTTCAACCAAAACTTTAAGACTGTAATGTAATTCGTCTTTTCTTCCAGTTCATTAATAAGAATTCCTCCAATAAGGTATCCGCTCAGAACAAAGAAAAGCATAACACCCATATTCCCAAGGTTCCACTTTCCCTGAAGAGAAAACCCATAATTTCTAAATACTTCGGAACTATGTACTATCAAAACCAATAAAATTGCAATAGACCGAAGAAAATCAAGCCCTCTTTTTCTCATTCAACATTATTTTTAAGGAATAAATTAATTAATTACTAATTTAAATTCCCTTATTAAAGTAATTTAAAATATCAAAATCAAATTTCTTTTCTTTTGAAAAATAATTAAAGGTTAAAATTTTCAATTTCGTGAACCTGTAAATTTTTAGACACTATCGCTTTAAGATTCAATCTTCTTGAAAGTGATTCAACTTGATACATAAATTAATTGATCGATATTTGTCAAACTTCGCTTATTGGACATTTAATGTATGTTTAGGATATCTCCTGATTCAGATGAGTGATTTTTTTATGAAATCTGTACTAAACTTCATAAAAGTGTACATCTTTGTTAAGGAAGTAATGATAAGGATTACATTTGTGACCTAAAACAAAAAAGCCCGCATATGCGGGCATTTTTGTAATAAGTCGATTTTACTATTTCCACTGAACTTTAACCGTTCCTACTCCACATGAGAGCTGTATATCGATGGTATGGGCATTCGTATTACGATTGGTAGAAGTGAAAAAATTATCTTGAGGCTCAAAGTCATCGGGTAGTGTAACTGATGAAAAAAAGTTTTCTTCATAACGAACAATAATATTTGAATTTTTAGGAATGTAAACTGTAACACTCCCGGCACCGACAGAAATCTTTGCCGTTAAATCTCTCATTATCTCTCCTGAGAAATCAATCACGGCATTACTAGCTCCACCAGCATAATTGAAATTTTCAATGTTTGCATTTCCGAGTCCACTCATCACAATTTTAGAAGCACCAGATGCAACCCGAAATGATTCCAAAGTCTCTGAATTTGGTTTTTGAAAATAAATTTTCGTTTTGCAAGCCCCACTTTTGAGCGCAAGTTTTTTCAACTTCAACCCTGAAAGATTTAAATCAGCAGATGCTCCGCCCAAGGTCATATCCAAATTTATTGGCAACGCATCGTTGAGAGACAATCGAAGGTCTTGTATTTCTTCCGAATTTGAACCTGAACGTAAAAACTCCCCGATTGAAAATACGTCTTCGTTAGATTTAGAAATCTGAGCAATTTTTAGGTGGGCAATTTCATTCTCGTTGTTTGATTCGGATAAGTGTCGATTTTCATAGTCATGTTGTAGAATCGATGTGTCGTATGAGGAATATTGAAATTCGAATATATTTTCTGAGTTGAATGCGCGAATGGAGAGACTCATTGCCCCAAGATTTAATGTTGCTTTCAATTGTTTTTCACTTTCACGCTTAAGGTGAATGGTTTTTATTTCTTGGGCATTTCCGGAAAAAAGCATGAAATCAAAACAAACAACACCTAAAATGAAAAGCTTTAGAAATTGTAATTGAATGGATTTCATTCCTCTGCTTTGTGGGTTTTCTTGATTGTAATGCTGGCTCAAGGGATACTTTTGAAAAGAAATCGTTTGCCGGCTCTCTGCTTCTATTTGGGTAACCACTTTCCATTCTTGTTGAAGGGCAATTAATGCACCTTTAGAATTGATTCTGGAAGAAGCCATCTGAGATGAATGTTAAAACACAGATCTAATGAATATTTGTAACTGTTTTTTTTCGTCCAGATCGGCCAAAAAGTTTCACCAACCGGAAAGCATTTGGTTTAAGATGATTTCAGCCAACTGTTCTGCCGAGTCATCGATTGCCGTTCTTTGCTGAGCTGCATTACCAACGGGATAATCTTTAAACGCAGTAAACGTTTTTTTTTGGAAAAGCCATTTTTTTTCCACCTCATCGCGAAATGAGGCAGTTACTGTAATGGTGATACGGTTTTGGGTTGCTCGTTCATTTGTGCCGCCAAGCGCACTTGGTGCATCAACATATCCGCTAACCGTTGCTTCAAGAACAGCATTGGCCGTTGTTTTGGAAGACGCAATGATCAGCGAACTTTGGTTTTGAATTTTATCCGTAAGGCGTGTGGTGAGCGATTCGCGAAGCCGTGGAATCCCGCTCCGTGAGTCATCGTTAAAGACCGGGATAAAAATCGATTGAATATGAGGTGGGATGGCATTTCCTGAAAAACTGTAACAACCATTAAATACAAAGGAAATGATGAGTAAACTGAAGTAAAACGATTTTTTCATTGCTTATAGAAACTGTTGATACGTTAAAACTTTCTGTCAATAGATGGTCCGATCAATTGTGCCTCGCCATTTTCGAAAAGGATAAGTCAAAAGAAGTTGACGCGCCTTCCACTTTGAAAAAACGGTTTCATAATGGCCGTTTTTTCCATTGCTCCAGTCGCTACAAAGTTTTAACGCGGCTTTTGCGGCGACACTTGGGTGCTGAGCAAAAATATCTTGCACTGTTAAAAAGCGATCAAGTCTTTTTGCTAATTCGGGTGTTGGGTGGGCTGTCCCTAAAATTTCAGTTCTAACCATTCCGGGATTTAAAAGCATAAACTCAATATTTCTTCCTTGATACTCTTCTGCCAATGTGTCGGTTAATCGCCGAATGGCAGCTTTTGAACAGGCATAACCGCTCAAGCAGGCGGTGTTTCTCTTTTCATTATTTGCGCCAGAGCCAGCCATATTGATAATTTTTCCGTGGCCTTGTTTTAAGAAGAAGGGAATAACCGCTTTACAAGAATGAAAACTTCCCTTAAGATTGACTTCAATTGGCTCGTACCATTCTTGGGGTGATTGATCAATAATTTTATTAAATGGTTCAGAAACCCCTGCGTTGTTAATCCACACATCGATTCCACCCATTTTATGAATCGCCTCTGCCATTAGTGCTTGAACCGATGTATAATCTTTGACATCGCAAACAGCTGCATGCAACTTGGCTGAATTTATATTCTTAGTGTGTTTTTTTTTGATTTCTTCTGCCGTTCTATCTGCATTTTTTTGATTTCGGGAAGTGAACATAAGCTCCGCCCCATTTAATGCCAATTCTTCAACAATAGCTCTTCCTATGCCCCTGCTTGCACCGGTGATTACTATTTTTTTTCCTTCAACTCGCCATTTTTCTTTCATGAGACTCTCCTTTAGAATAAAATGGTTATTACATTAATCTTTTGAACGCTTTAAAAGAATCACATTGTTCTGTAAATTGCAATTCTTTCTTCAATGGCGCGGTAGCCAAGTGGTAAGGCAGAAGTCTGCAAAACTTTTATTCGGCGGTTCGATTCCGCCCCGCGCCTCAACCCTCCAATTAAATCAATTCAGACGAATCTTATTCATTTCTTCCAATGACTTTACTTCGTAGCAAAGTATTTTCCGCACCAAGTGTGGTTTATCATTTTTTGGTGTTTGGAGTGCTTTTTGGCTATGTGATTTTTCCTTTCCTTACGGTTTTATTTGAAAGTTTTCGTACTTCCGATTCTCCTTTCACTTTTAGTAATTACGCACATTTTTTTTCACTTTCAGGTGGATTTCGTGCCCTTATCAATAGTTTGTTACTTTCTGTTCTCACTGTTTTATTCTCGGGAATGATTGGAACAACCATCAGTTTACTGCTTACTCGTTATAATTTTCAATTCAACGAATTTCTAGCCTCTTTTTTCATACTTCCAATCGCGATGCCTCCCTTGGTTGGCGCTTTGGCTTTTCAACTTCTCCTATCTGATTTTGGGCTCTACGCCTCGATGCTTGCATTTCTTTTGGGTCAGCCTGAAGGGAGTATCTCTTTAGAAGGATTTCCGGCTGTGCTTCTGATTCATATTTTTGCATTTACACCGCACTTTTTGATTTTTGTTAAACCGGCATTAAACAAGATTGATTCATCTGTTTTAGAGGCGTCTGAACTTTGTGGGGCTTCGCCAAGTCAAACCTTTCAAAAAGTTCTTTTGCCTCTCATTAGGCCTTCTCTGCTTACTGCCTCGATTCTTGTTTTTACTTTAAGTATGGCATCATTTACGGGCCCGCTTCTTTTTAGCGGAAAAACCCCTTTTCTTACGGTCGAATTGTTTAACCAAAAAACACTGGGAAATTATGGTCAGGCGAGCGCGATGACCCTGATTCTCCTCCTAATTTCCGTGCCACTCGTTGGGCTTTATCATCTTTCCGAAAAATATGCTCAGGGGTCAAAAACATTTCGAGAATCACAACTCAAGATGGCACCCGTGTGGGCTTGGGGAATAGTCAGTACCGGTTTGATTTTCTTTTTTTTGCCCCTTCTCTCTCTTCTATTTCTTGCTTTCGGTGAAGGAATCATGACTTCCACCTCATTTTTTCCCGAATCTTTTTCGTTTCATGCATTGATCAATCTCTTCAATACCCCTTCAATTTGGGAATCATTTTCAAATAGTTTTCGACTTGGGCTTTTGGCAAGTGTGCCAAATCTTTTTTTTGGTTTGATTGCCGGATATGCGATTTCCAGAAAAAAAATCGTTTTACCCACTTTTGTAGATAGTGTGATTTCAATCCCACTTTCGATTCCCGCCACGGCACTTGGAATTGCTGTTTTAGCGGCCTTTTCAAGCAATGGTATTTTTTCGAATCTCATCACATTTAATGGTTTTCTTCTCGGAACATCTCTTTTACCGCTTGCTTATTTTATTCGCCATTTGCCATTTATCACCCGAAGTGTATCATCCGCTTTGGATGTCTTTAATTATTCTTTGGTTGAAGCAGGAACAACTTTAGGTGTAGGTTACTTGAAGGTTATCACAAAAATTATGCTGCCCATTATCATTGGCTCGGTAATTTCAGGATTTATGTTTACGCTGATTAGCGCCATCATTGAATTCCCTTGCTCGATCCTTCTTTATACACCTGATAATATTCCTGTTTCAGTTCAAATCTTTTCGCTAATGCGAGACGGTAGTTTTCAGGAAGCCGGAGCTTTAGGGGTCATTTTGCTTTTATTTGTATTTTCCCTCACTTGGGTTTCAGGAAAATTGTTTGTCTCTTTCGATTCAAAAAAAAGCGGCACATTTCAATAAAAAATTCAGTTTATGTTTCTTCGGCGGATACTTGAAACGATTGTAGAAGATCTTCGGCAGTATCTCTTGTTAGTTTTTTTGTGTCTTATTTCCCTTGCGCTTTTTTCAAATCGTGAATCTGCCTCGCTTCGATATATCCGAACTGGTGGGTTAGAAGCTTTTGGTTTTCTCGAATCTTCATTTTCTTACTTTTCAAACTACTTTAATCTTTACTCTCAAAATTTAGAGCTTCAAAATCGGAACTTGTCGCTTTCGGCTGAAGTAAATTTTTTAAGAAATGCGAAGTACGAAAATGAAACGCTAAAAAGGCTATTGGTTTACCGAGACTCCACCAATTTCTCCGTTCGCCTTGCGAGGGTTGTTGACCGAACCTTTTCTCCCGAAAAGAATTTTATTATGATCAATATTGGCAGTAATGATAGTATTTCGGTCGATATGCCGGTGGTCTGCGATAAAGGCCTCGTGGGAAGAATCGTGCTTGTTTCTCCAAATTTTTCACTTGTACAATTGGCCATCAATTCTGATTTCAAAATCGGGGTGATTTCGGAACTTTCGCGTACTGCAGGAATTATAACTTGGAAGGGCGGCGATATCGCAAAAGCATCGCTTGAATATGTTTCACTGAGCAGCAAACTTGCAAAAGGTGAACGCTTATTCACCACAGAATACAGCACTTTTGCTAATGCTCAAACTTTAGTGGGAACGGTCAGCAATGTTTGGGAAGAACAAGGGAAGAATTTTTTTCAAGTTGAACTTACTTATGCCGTTGACTTTACTGCGCTTGACTATGTGTTTGTTGAACAACGAACGCCTACATTAGAAAAGAAATCTGTAATTGGATCATATAAAATTTTTCAATCACAATAAGCATTTTCGTTTCACAATCATTGACAAATCCAATCGTTTTATATTCAATCGGCTTTCTTTTTTTTGCCCTCAGTCAAAAATTTCTTGTCGATAAGCTTGCCTTGGGCGGCGTTCGCCCGGATATCATTCTCATTTTGCTTGTTTTTTTTGCTCGCAATGAGGGGCAAAGTGCTGGAACTGTGGTTGGGTTTGTAGTTGGGTTAATGACCGATTTACTTTATGGAACTTTGGGTCTCTCTGCATTTACCAAAACCATTGCCGGTTTTGTAGCCGGATATTTCAGCAATAGTGAAAAAAGAACCAATGACTTAAACTTTGCGACCGCAGTATTTGTAACCACTTTTATCCATAATGTCATGTTTCAAGTGGTTGGAAATTTTTTAATGATGCCCTTTTGGAAAATGCTGCTTTTACAAGGTGTTTTAGGAGCCTTTTATACTTCAGTCATTTCCTATCTCCTATTCTCTTTTGTGCTTCGCAGGTATTCTTAAAAATTGAGGGTCACTTCAAACTTTTTATTTCACGACTGCTACTTTCAACTTTACTAATTTTGTATCTCCGTTGCTTAATGCCTTTGCTTGAAGCGTAGCAAAATAAACCCCATTTTGAATGCCATTAAGATTCCAAATTAATTCGTTGTCTATTCCGCCTCTCCCTTCTAGAGTATTTTCCCAAACTTTTTGACCGGTGAGCGAAAATACTTTTACCGTAATCGAAGCCGGCTCAGTAAGGTAACAACGAAACTTGGTTTCAGTGCTCGCAGGATTGGGATAATTGTAAACCTTTGACTCCGGCATAAATTCATTAAATGTAACAACCGGACGATTCACATTGGTTCTAAATGCCTGAAAATCATTGAAGTTATTGCCATAAAGCGTTTGCCAAGAAAAATTTGCGGTGCTTAAGGAAAGGTCTAAAAGCGAAAATTTCCCACCTTGATCAACAAGAGCAAGCCGAAGCTTGCCATTGGTCACGCCCGGGTAAATGGCAGGGGTTGAAACAGTACCGCCTGAAATGGATTGCGTTGTAAGAATTTTTCCTTCTCGGTTGATTATCAATAGTCTCCCTTCTTTTGTAAGAACAATAACTTCTTCATACCCATCGCCATTAACATCACAGGAAACGGGGCTTGTTGTTATTTCTTGTCCTTGCGGGAGTTCAACTGGAAAATTAGACATTGATGCATTGGCTTCCCCAAAAGCGTAGAGTTTATTAACCGCACCAAAAATCAATGCATAAGAATTTCGATTTTCTAGATTTGCGAGCGCAAATGGAGTAACCTTCCCTTCTGGTAAGTCGCTCAAAATTGTATGAACAGAGGAAACAAAATTTTGACCATCCTTGAACCGAGCTTTTACAATTCGCCTTGAATCTGTTTGAAAGAAACCAAATACATCTGTTGGAAATCCTTCGGTTGTTGGGTTTGAAGGGCGGAGAGTGCTCGCCGCTAAAACATAAGCCGCCTGTACGAAACTCTCTCCGTTCAAACTAAATTCAATGGATGAAAATCGGGCAGAGTCGGCCGAAAGATCAAAGAAATTTCCAGCTGCGATAACCGGCTTATTTGAAATTGTTCTTTCAGCGAATTGGGAGAAGTCTGTTCTCAAACTAATGATTCGCCCGTCGGAGAGTCCAATATAGTAACGGGTTGAAAGGGTTGAGGTGGAAATTGAAGGCGGAGAGGTAATTTTTGTCGGGGCTTTATAAGTTATCACCGATTGATTTTCCACATTGATTCGGAATAGCGTTGAATCCTTAACAGCCAATAAAGAATTTCCGTTTAGTGCCGGCTTGAGATTTGGATTCAACGAAAGTGTTGTGAATTGAGACACTTCTCCGCTTCGAATTCGCCATAATTTACCGGTTGATGAAAGCAAAAAATAGCTTTGGCTTGCCTGATGGAACAGTGGGGGTACATTTGTTTGAAACTGATCGGGAACTTGAACTTGAAAACCATCAACCGGCGAAAGCAGCTCATCCCCAAAATTCACTGTAGCAGTCATTTCAGAGCCGCTCGCTGATATCGATGAAATTGATATTCGTGTGTTTGCACCGCTATTGGCTGCAAGCCTTGGCTGGGAAGTAAAGTTCAACGCATTGGTGTAAACTCTTGAACTGTTTCCTTGAAAATACATATCATAAACCCATCCTCCTTGCGTGCCATTTCCTGCTGAGGTAATTCCATAATTCTCACCAATATCTGGTGAGCCATCCGCCTCAATGAGTCGCACACCTTTAATACGATTCGCGTTCACTCGTCCTGAATCAATCGCCGTATCAATGACACTTTCATCAATATGCCAAACAAGTAAACCGCCATTGAACCGCGGTTGATTTCGAGTTGAATCGGTTGGAAGGCTCCAATCATAATTTTTTACACCAACAACATTCCCGCGGAATCCGCCGGTATTTTCAAAACGAAAGTCGGTTTGATCAAATGGATAGAAAACTGTATCAACCACGCCATTTCGAAACCGAGTTAAACGAACTCCATCCAATTCTGCTCTTCTTTGGCGGTTTTCAAGCAAAAGATATTCTTTTGAGTTCATTGGGATTTTCCACACCACCGAATCCGGATTCTGATGGAGACCTTGAGCGGGAAGACGAATTGCAGTTGATTTTGTAATTACCCGTGGCGAGGCATAACCTAATCTTATCCGCTCCCAAGCTGAAGGCTCTGGAGGAAAAAGACCACTGAAACTGAAAAATGATTCTCCATCCATTAATCCAAATCGCCCGATACCACTTCTTCCGGTAACGGTGTTAAATAAATCAGGCAATCCCAAATATCCGCCAAAGCTTGCTGCGAGCAGACCGTTTGTTGAAAGTTGAATTAATGTTTTACCACCAATGACATCAATCTCTCGCGATTCCGTTGCAGGAATAACCGAGGTTGTATTGATTTTGAAAGCGCCTCCATCCACCGGAACACCTTGATATTGATTACCTAAATATCGCTTCAATGAGCGCTCATTAAAAGTGATTGAAGGTAAATCGCGCGGCGTGGGGTCAGTCCCGGTAAGTGAAACAATATCAATATCGCGCCCAACACCGCAATGAAAAATGATAAAGTGATCATATTGAGAAAAGTCAATCTCCGGGCTTTCTCGATCCACGATTTCCCACACTTCCTTTACCAATTCAGCGAGCGGTGTGAGATCTTCTGTTCGACGGCTGGGTGAATAATCGCCCATTCGTTTTGATACGGTATAAATTTTTTCGGGAATAAAACCCGAAATCGTAGTTTTTCCATCGCTCACCTTTGAATAGTAATTGTTCAAAAATTCAAGCTTGCGCTGAAAATACGCTCTATCGTGAGGAAGGGGATCAATGATTGTATCTTGATAAGCCGAAAGGAATGTGAGCCCACCAAATCTCCCCGTACCGCTTGTCGCTCGGTCATTATCCTCTAAAAATTGAACCATTACACCGAGCACTCTGAAGTTTCCGACTCCGCTCGTCGTTTTTTCCTTCGAAAAAGGCGAAATGGCATGACCGCTTGAGATTTTCTGCTGAAATGCCCTTGGCTGAGCAAATAGTTCATTTTGCGCGAAGAGAAATGAGAAGAGAAAGAGAAATAAGAAATTCACAAGGCGAATTTTCATTGATGACTATTCAAAGCGGTTGAAAAAGAATTTGTAATGATAGGTAAAGGGCGTAGGATTCTCAATACATCATTTCATCTCAATTCGTGTATTCAAATTCAATGGGCGTTTGTTAAAAAACAAAAAAGGGGCATTAGCCCCTTAGATTTAATGAGCATATCACTTAATAAGTTGCTCTTCAAGGTCTCGACCGCTGATTTCAACATCAACTCCGTTTAAATCGTCCTTATATAAATCCGGAAAGCCTTTGACTTTTTTCTTGATGTCTTCCCGAAGTTCTTTTCCGGATTTCGGCGCAATCAATAGCCCTACGGCAACACCCGCCGCAAAGGCTCCTAATCCCAACAGAAATTTACCACCACTGCTCATATTTTACTCCTTTACTTTTTTACTCACCTTGATGGGTAAGTTTTGCGTTAATTTTACAGGAAGAGAATGAATCTCATTGTATTTTTTATGAATTGAAACCAATTTCGTTTTTACAAAATTACCCTATTTAACGAAATTTTTTGTGTGAATTCTTAGGCTAATCATCACTTTTTTGCAATTGTTTATGTCATTTATGTTTTTAAATCGCAGCGTATCCGTTTGCTTAGGTATTCTTACCGTTATCCTTGGAATTTCATTTTGCTCAATTCCGGTGCAATCACAAATGATGAAAGGAAAGCCGCTCGTTACATCTGAATTACTTCTTTCTTCCAATGATTTCAGCAAGCCTCAGCGAATTGCCATTCACTTTAAAATTGAAGACGGATGGCATTTGTATTGGAAAAATCCCGGAGATGCGGGAATCCCAATTGAAGCCGATTGGAAGTTGCCGGAAGGATTTCAGGTTTCTCATTTTGAATTCCCTTCACCTCATAAATTTGTCGAAGCCGGAATAGTAGCCTATGGATATGAAAAGGAAGTTTTACTTTTTGCGACCCTTACTCCTCCCAATCCTTCAAAATCCTTAAATGAAATTTCCGTTTCCTTGTCTTGGCTTGTATGCAAAGAAAATTGCATCCCGGGCGATTCAACTCTTAATTTCATCCCGACTTCACTAACAGCCGAAACTTTGCGAAAAAACAAAGACTTGATTTCAAAATTTGAATCTTATCTCCCTCTGCCATTTTCGGAATCAGGATTGAATCTTGGGGAAGTCAATGCAATACCAAAAGATGGAAAACTCTTTGTGTCATTTGAACTTAAAGGTGATGCGGCTTATAAGGTTGAGGATTTTTTTCCTGAGTCGTTTGCAGATTTTACGCTCGATTATATCGGTATTAAGACAGAAAACGGGAAAATATCATTCGCACTTCGTCCCAATACTGAAACTTCAACGCTTACAAATCTTACGGGGTTAATTATCCTTCAAGGGAAAGGGTATGAATTTTCTTCGCGGGTGAATCTATCCAATCGTTCTGGAGGTTCACTGCTTGAACAATCATTTGAAGATACTTCAAACGAAGAACCGCTCTCATTAGGGTGGGCTTTACTTTTTGCATTTATTGGCGGAGTGATTCTTAACATTATGCCTTGTGTGCTTCCGGTTTTATCGTTAAAGGTGCTTTCGATGGTTGAGAATGCCGGCGCTTCACGGGAGAAGAGTTTTCGTCACGGGATATTTTTCACTTTAGGGGTACTTTTTTCTTTTTGGCTTTTAGCCGGTGCGTTGCTACTTCTTCAAAGTGCCGGTGAATCGGTTGGGTGGGGGTTTCAATTCCAATCGCCCGGTTTTGTGATCATCATGCTTGTGGTTGTTTTTCTTTTTGGATTAAACCTTGTCGGCGTCTTTGAATTTTCCGCGCCTGCGATCTCAGGCAGCGCAAGCGAAAGTCTTTCTCGTAAAGATGAAATGGGCGCTTTTGCTAATGGTGTATTAGCAACAACACTTGCGACACCCTGTACTGCACCCTTCTTAGGTACAGCCGTTGGATTTGCTTTTTCTCAACCCGGCTTTGTGATATTCGGCGTTTTCACTTTGGTTGGTCTTGGACTTGCCTCCCCATATTTACTACTTTCTGCGAAACCGGAGTGGCTTCGGTTTGTTCCTAAACCCGGGGAATGGATGAATCGATTTAAGCAAGTGATGGGCTTTTTGCTTTTCGCAACCGCTGTTTGGTTGCTTTCGGTATTGGGTGCACAATTGGGTTCAGAAGGAATTATTGCTGCATGTATGCTCTTGCTCGGTATTTCGGTTTCGATGTGGATGATTGGCTCTTGGGTCACTTATGGAACCCCATCCAAAACGAAATTCATCGTTTATGCAGCAGCCATAATTTTCTCAGCATCGTCTTATTACATCGCCTTTGAATCGTGGCTGAATTGGAGAGCATTGGATCAAGTTTCGACCTCATCTGCAAAAACACAACAATCTGAGAACTCGATTTCTTGGAAGCCGTTCACACTTGCAACTGTTGAAAGCGAAGTAAAAAATGGGAAAATTGTATTTATTGATTTTACTGCCGAGTGGTGTTTTACCTGTAAGGTTACTGAAAAAACGATTCTCGAAACCGAGCCCGTCCGCAAAGCAATATCTGCTTTAGGAATCGTTCCACTTCGTGCAGATTGGACAAATCGAAACCCAGAAATCACTTCATTGTTAAAAAAGTTCAAGCGTTCCGGCGTTCCGCTTTACGTTATATTTCCAGCAGGAAAGCTTAATTCTCCTATTGTATTACCTGAGGTTATCACACAAGAAATGCTTTTGAAAGCGTTTGATGAGGCGAATTCACTCTCACTGAATACATCAACAAGCCGTATTCTTAAATCAAATGAGTGAAAGATTTTTCCAATTTTATAACCTACACAATCCATTCAAAGGCATACACAAATTGAATATTTTTCTTTCAATTGTGTTCATATCACTAACCTTTTCATTGGCTTATTTCACCCCGAGAGAGAATTTTTTTTCCCTTGTTTCCCAATTCTTTCTTCTCAGTTCCTTATATGGGTATTGGATTTTTTTATCTGATTCTACAGTGAAATCTCCTTCCTTTTTTTTGTTAATAGCCATCGGGTTACGCTGCTTACTTCTCTTTTCAATACCTAATTTTTCGGATGATTTTTACCGATTTATTTGGGATGGTGAAGTATTCAAAAACGGCATTAGTCCATTTCTTAAAATACCAAGTGACTTCAACGAAAAAGAGAGAATCGCCCTTTACTTTACACCTGAATATTTTGCTCGTCTTAACTCACCCAACTTTTACTCAGTTTATCCCCCGATTTGTCAATCTATTTTTTTCATTTCCGCAAAACTAACCTCACTTTATTTTATAGATTCTTCTTTTCAAAACACACTTCTCTTTAGGGTAGTGGTTATGAAATTGTTTTTACTTTTTTTTGAATTTGGATCGATTTATTGTCTTCATTTGCTCCAGCACCACTTAAAGCTTTCACCTAAAACAATCTTTATCTATGCCCTAAATCCCCTTGTAATTCTTGAGCTTGTTGGAAATTGTCACTTCGAGCCGGCGATGATTTTCTTTTTATTGGCTTCACTGTATGCTTTGTTTAAGGATAAATGGGTTCTCGGTGCAATATTTTTCGCGTTTTCAGTTTCAGGGAAATTGCTCACCTTAATGCTTCTTCCATTTTTTGTATTTCGCTTAGGCATTTGGCGTGGAAGTAGTTTTGTCTTGATTTCCTTCAGCCTTATCGGACTTTTGTTTCTTCCTTTTATAAATTTTTCATTTGCTGAAAATCTCGGGCAAAGTATCGGGCTCTTTTTCCGCCATTTTGAATTCAATGCCGGAATCTATCTTTTTATGAAAGAACTCCTTTTACTTCTTGAGTGGTATTCGATCCAAATGATTTTAGGGAAAATCTTTGGGCTGATGTGCCTATTCATGTTGGGTGTTGTTTTCTATTGGTTTGTATCAACAAAGTCTTCAGATATTATTAGCGTCGTGTTTCTATCCTTTTGCATTTACTTTCTTCTTGCGGTGGTTGTTCATCCTTGGTATCTGACCACACTCGTTGCTTTAGCTTCACTTTCTTCTTTTCGCTTTCCGATTGCTTGGAGTTCGCTTTCTGTACTAAGCTACTCCGCTTATTCAGTACTCCCATATCACGAAAAACCCGCTATAATTATTCTCGAATACATATTGGTACTTATCGTCGTTGGACTCGAAAGGAAAAAGCTTCAAAAGATTTTCAATTCTTAGACACCTGTGACCAATGAATCAACGTCTCTCTAATTTTTTTTGCTATTGCTGTTGCATTTGAATCAATTTCAATTTTCTCTTGAATAATTATTCGTGTTTTCACTTTTAATTGAACCGATATGATTGACTCTTTGCGCTTGATATTAAGTGATAACACATCCCCATTTTTTAGTGCTCCTGTTTTGAAAAGAATTTGATGGACTTTATGATATTCCGAGAAATCATTGGCTTTAAGAATGATATCATCGCTCATCAAACCGGCTTTTTCTGCAGGCGAATCAGGAGCAATAAAAGTCACAATATGTTGACCATTTGAATTTTGTTCAGTAATTAGGCCAACGTTAGGCACTTCAAGGTGCTCAGCAAAATAGCGGTATCCTGCTGCTTGGAATAAACTTTCATAAGGGAGTTCTTCGGTTGAAGATATATACCGCTTCGCAAAATCCTGAAGGTTACAATTAGTAAGTGATTCTAACACCTCAATCAGTTGCTCTTCCGGATATGGTTTTTGCGATTCCCCGAATCGCAGATTTAATTCAAGAATGGCCTTTTCAAGGCTTTGCATACCATTCGTTTGCTTTCGTATTTCAAGATCTAACATCATTGCTGTTGTAGTTCCTCTTTCATAAAATGGAATGAAATCTGCATTATTATTTGATTCCGAAAGATTTAAACTCAGTTTCTCAAGGGAAAGTGAATCACTCTTTAAACTTCTTTTATGCCGTTTCATTCTTTCTAAAATCGAAAATAGAAATGCCGATTCAGTTTGAATCCCTTGCTTCATCATCAATAGTTCTGAAAGGTAATCGGTAACCCCTTCAATGAACCACATATTTTTTATTCTAAATCGCCTTTGAAGGTTAGGCATATAAAGCGACTCCGGATAAATTCTTTTTGGATTCCATAAATGAAAAAATTCGTGCGCAATGACTTGCAGCAATGCGTTATCCCGTGTTTGTGCGATGGGATAAATTGGCATTTCATAGACCGAAGATGATCGGTGCTCCAAAGCGCCATAACTTGTAAATAATTTTGGTTTTGATAGTCGTATGATAAAATCATATTTCACTAAAGGAATTTCACCAAAAAATTTTTGATGCGCCATTATCACCTCTTTTGTCAAGGCCAAAATCGAATCTGCCCGAAATGCAATTGAATCCTTGCTTATATCAAACAAGTCAATCGTAAAACGAAATTCTCTATCCAATAAGGGGATTGAATAATAAATCGGATTTCCAAGGTAAACGGGTGAATCAACCAACTCGTCAAAATTGTTCGCGTATCCTTTTCCAGCCTCAGATAGAATTGGCGAAATGGCTTTCCATCCTTTTGGGACTTTAATTTCTACATAGCAAGGTAAAGAACGACATCCTTCAAGCGTTAAAAACACATTGGTTGAATTAAAAAAAATGTTTCGCTCTGTAATTTCAGTCTTTTCCGGCCACATTAAACCTTGCTTTGAGAACCGATAAACATCATATTCAATCCAGCGGGGAGCTTGACTTAATGACCAAATCCCATCTTCAACTTTATCAAATTCAATTTCCTTGCCACCTGCGTCAAATGCTCGTAAGTTCTTCACAGAACTCGAAAACACATTATACTGATAGGCCCCCGGAGCCCAATTTGGAAGGAGCAATCGATGCTTTTCATTGTTTTGTTCTCCTTGATGAGCCGAATAGGAAAACTCAGCTTTTACCTTTAGATGAGACTGTAGTTCATCTTCATCTTTTTCATTTTTGAGTAAAATTGGTTCAAGGGTATAGGTTACAAAAGATTGATTGCTTTGCTTTTGAAAGCTATTGCAACCTTGAATCAGAAATGCACAAGCAACAAAAATTGCGAAACTAAAAAAGGCAAGGCGATTGATGCCTTGCCTTAAAAATAGAATGGTTCTCAAGAGATGTTTAACAATACCAAATTGATTCAGGATACTTTTTCATTAGACGACGATCGAAGCCAAACCATTTTCCGGTCGGGGTAATCATCACCAAAATAGAACATACAGAAAGAATTGGAATCCAAATATTGTAAAATGCGCCCAATCCAAAATTAATTAATAGAAAGAGCGAAAATGCCGCACTCATTCTGGTCGTCCATCCCAATGTTAATCCAACAGCAACATACAACTCTCCGAGTGTCACAATTGCTGCGATAGGATACCAAAGCGGAATCGCAAAGTATTCAAGGTACAATGCTGGAAATGATCCGGGTCCTATTTCAGCCAAGCGTTGCTGAAAGTGAACCTTCAACACATCAGTCCACATCCATTCTTTAACAATTTTATGCCAAGTGCCATAGATGTAGAAAATGGCCAAAAAATATCGATTGACGAGCAAGAAAAGAATTCCCAAAGCTTTCAAAGGATGCTCAGAAAACTTCAACCTTTTCCAAGAGAAATTTTCCCCACCTTGATTTGCCAAAGTAGCTGTAACGTTCATAGTATTAAGGCAATGCCCCCTTTTTGTTAAAAGAAAGAGTATTCAAAAATTGTTGAGATTGCGTCAACAAATCGTTCATTTCTAAACGAAATTTAAACATCTCTTTCCAAAGGAAATAAGACTTTTTTATGAGACTTTCAATGGATGGGTATAGTAGCTTAATTTTCCCTCGGTGTGAATCATTATAACGCCAGCTTTTACAAGCGCTATAAGAATTTGTGAGGCATGTTGAGAGGATGCATTGACCAATTTACTGTACTGTGCGAGGGTAATTCGTTGGTAAGTATCTAAATATTTGAAGAGTATTTTTTCGTCTTCACCGTAAGAAATTTTCAGTGGTTTATGATAAGGCTCTAACAGCATCACCTGATCTTTTGTTGCGACAATGCTTTGACTCCCTGATCTCAAATACACTTTCCTTTCCTTAAATTTTTTAAATGTTTTAGGATCTCGAGATTCCCCCAAATGATAATGTGGCTTATGATTACTTTCTGGAACGGTAATCATCACAAGGTCTCTTCCTCGAAAATCAATCACATCAAATTGATAGCGAACTGTGGGTTCAGTATGAAAATTCGCCGCGTCTTCGATAACTGCTTCAATTTCCTTTTCACTCTCAACACCAACAATGCGTTTGTCATCATCAACCCCAATCAAGATTATACCACCTGAAGTATTAGCAAAAGCAACCATTGACTTCGCTATTTTTTCTGATGAATGAACCAAACGCTTGAATTCTGTTTGGAGACTTTCTCCCGATTCTATTCGTGATAGCAATTCTGAGGTCGAGATGTTAGAGGGATGTCTGTCAGGCGTTTTGATGACCTTATCGTCAAACATTTTGGGTACAGTTTTTTTAAACCGCCGTGCTCTGGCACAAATCAATATAAAAGGAAGAGGGAGATTTTAAAACTTTATTTCAAAAAATTGATAAAAAATTATTTCGTTGAGCGTTTTGGCTTTTTTGTAACGGTTTTCTTTTTCTCAGGGACCACTTCCTTCTTTGGTTCCGGCTCAACGCTACTTACAAGAGCTGGTCTGGAAATATTCAAGGTTGGACTTGGATCTCCACAAACAAAATTCGCTATGAAATAATTAATTGCTTTCGTTTCTCCTTCGGTTAATCCACCAACCGGGTGCTCAACAACAACATTGAACTGAAAGTCCTTATATCTGAAAAACGCCATATTATACTGACGATTATTGAAATTATAACGACCTAAATAAGATTGTGTTGTGTTAATTTTTCTTTCAGCAGTTGTATCAAATCTCCAATCTGAACTTGGTAATTGATTTTTTCCGAAAGTGATTGCTTCCTGTACTTGTGCCCAAATATTTACCGAATCAAATGTGGCGTATGCAACCGAAACGATAACCGATATCTTATCATTAATGAAGTAATTCGAAAGATTCTTAAAATCTTTCCGAGAAGACGCCCACGATGAGGCCATCGGATATGAGCACCCTAAAGAATCATTGATGACGGGTTTCATCTGATAGCCGCCGTCGCTGAGCATTCCCAACCTTGCTGCAAATACAGGATTGATTCTCTCATCCGTCGTAGGTCTTACAAAATCCAGTGAATTGGTATCCTGTTGAGTCGGAAGCATTTGAGCAAGAGACTTCGTTGAATCCTGCTTTGGTGTAGTTGCTAAAGTACTGTCATTTTTCGATGTGTCGGGCAATGAAGCCAGCGACGAGTCCGTTTTTGGCATTTCCTGCTCTTTCGCAGTTTCTGAGGAGCTGCCGCAAGAGCTTAGAGTAAAACCGAGCATCACAGACAAAAGCAAGCAGAAAAAATTGATTTTGACCCTATTCAACGCGTGATATTGAACTTTCATTACTGTTAGGATTAATTTCGACCTAATGGATTCTGGAAGGTTGATTTCTAAACCAGAAATTTTCAAATTCCTGTTAATAAACTGAAAAATACAAAAATCTTCGTTATTCTCTTCACTTATTTGACCTTAATCGCCTAAACCTTAAATCAATAAATCAACTTGTTGATGGTGTATTCAAAAATGCCTTCAGCTCCGGCACGTTTCAACTCAGGAATCAATTTTCGTACCTGTTTTTCCTCAGTTATAATTTCTACCGCTACCCATTCTGAATTCGATAGGTTTGATACCGTAGGATTCCTCAGAGCAGGAAGCTTGGTTGAGATTTTTTCAAGATCTGTTTTTCGAATATTAAATTTCAGCCCAACTTTTCCGTTTGCGGCAATTGCACCTTTGAGTAGCATCGAAATATTTTCAATCTTTTCCCGTTTCCATTTATCCGACCAAGCGGCTTTACTGGCGATAAGTTTCGTGTTTGATTCAAGCAAAACATCGACTACACGGAGTTTATTGGCACGCAGTGAATTTCCTGTTTCTGTAACATCAACAATGGCATCCGCAAGTTCTGGCGGTTTTACTTCGGTTGCTCCCCAACTGAATTCTACCGTTGCTTGAACTTTATTTTTTCGCAAATATGCTTTAGTAATATTGACAACTTCGGTCGAAATTCGTTTTCCTTGTAAATCTTTGACAGATTGGATGTGTGAACTCTCCGGTACCGCCAGAACCCACTTTACCGGTCTCATCGAAGCTTTTGAATATACAAGGTCTGCAACTTCAACGATTTTTGATCCTGTTTCAATAATCCAATCTTTTCCGGTAAGCCCACAATCAAACGCTCCATCTTGAACATACCTTGGCATCTCTTGGGCTCGAATTAATATTGCTTCCAATTCTTCGTCATCTATGGAAGGGAAATATGACCTTTCACGAAGCGAAAAATGAAATCCTGCTTTTGAAAATAAATCCAACGTTGCATCTTGAAGGCTTCCTTTTGGAAGACCAAGCTTAAGTTTTTTTTGCCCTTTATCTGCCACTGTCTATAACTAAATTATTGATGAAAAAAGCTAAAAAGAAGTTCGAAATTGAAGGACAATATTTCGAGGAGATGCTATTAATGCTGGCTGTTCCACATACGCTACATTAAAGGCATTTCGAAGAATAAGTGAAAACATACCGATTCCGGTTTGGGCTGAAAGCCTAAAGTCATTAACATGAGCGTCACTGGTTGCTTCGGCATCAGGGATAATAGCGTTGAGAATAGGCTCATTGGCTTCAAATCTGCTGATAAATCTGTAATTCCATTCAATAGAAATAAGTGAAAGATGCGCTCTTGCTGTTACATAGAATAGTCGCCGATTTCGATACCTCAACCAACCTCCATTACTTAAATCTCTTGGATTTGTGTGTGTATAGGAAACATCCAGTTCAAAGGACTTTCGGTTATACTCAGAATGAAAAAATATTTCAGTTCCTAATATTTCTGCATCTGTGATGTTTTGAAATGTAAAACGAGGTCGCAGCCCACTGCTGCCTTGTATTGCCGGTCGAGGTTCTATCAAATTAGCGTATGTTGTAAAAAATAAACTTGCATCAACGTTATACCTTTCAAGTTTTATGATTCCGAAGAACTCGATTGGATTTGAGTTGCTAAAGAGAAGCCCCCCTTCAAAGCTTGTACTGCTTTCTGCCTGAAGTTCAGGATTTGGATCAATTTGAAGTGCCCCTGCAGAGGCCACAGTAAAACGCTCGCTAATACTCGCATTCCTAAAGCCTCGTCCAAGACTGAATCTCAATGAAATATTTTCGGTTACTGCACCGTTTACTCCCGCGCGTGGGCTGAATTGGCCATTCCATTCCCCGTCATCAATCCTTAATCCATCATAACGAACCCCATAAGAAATAATAAAAATATTTAAAGGAATATCGCCTTGCAGATAGCCGCCAAACCCAAGTGACCGATGATTACCAAAAATAGTTGATTCAACATTTGAATAAGAACCTTCTGCGCCCATAGTAACGGCAAACCCCCTTGCAAAAGAAAAAGTGGTTTGAAACTCCGTACCTGCTTGTAATGCATTAGAAGAAACCCCTTCAGAATCAAAAAATTTTGTTTGAAAATATCGGTTTCTCCAATTCAATTCACCTGTTTTTGAAAACTTTAAAGAGTATATCGGGGAAAAAAGAAGTTTATCTGAATAGAGTGAAGAAAATATGGAATTCCCATTCAAATCAATGTCGTTAAGTCCGTCTCGATATGGAGCATCTAAACTTTCCCAAAATAAGGCGTTGCCTCTTCGTTCTTCTGCAAATGTGGCTAATAGCGACAATGACTCACGGTCTGAGAGTTGATAATTGATTTTTGAAAACAACCGCCAACGCGAAAAGTCGGCATTCTCTCGGTAACCATCATCATATCTCCTAGATATTGACCCATAAACAGAAAGCCTTCCGAAGTTATTCGAGTGTGCAATTTCAAGACCGGATTGAAGTGGCGTACGATTTGCCCAATTCCAACTTTCAAAGCGTGGCCCATCATAAAGTCCTCCGTAAAGCGTGATGTTAGTCTTTGGTGTATAGTCAGCCCTTGTAATTAAGTTGATGACCCCACCCAATGCGGAGCTACCATACAATGAAGAAGAGGGACCTTTAATGATTTCAACCCGATCAATAAAATCTGTTGGAAAAAAATCCCACTTTGAATCACCTTCTGCGGGCCCCATTACAGGAATATTGTCGATAAGCGTTAAAACACGACTTCCTATTCCAAAACTCACACCGCTGGATGAACGTATATTGACATTCGCGTTAGAAAAATTTACTCCCGGAACATACCGCAAAGCATCATCGATAGAGATGCTGTTTCTATTTTCAATAAAGTCTTGAGTAATTATTGATATCGAATTTGAAATATCTTGCAACCGTTGTTCATATCGATTAGCAGTGACAACTATCTCAGAAGATGGGTTATAGTTTTCAACTAAAAAATTATCAACTTCTGTAATCGTATCCAGACGAACTGAAATTTGTTTGAATACATGAGACTTATATCCCTCGGCAGAAAAAAGTAAGTCGTAAACCCCTCTTGGTATTCCCACAATCTTAAATTTTCCTAGTGAATCTGTTACTCCACCGAAAGGAGTAAGTTTTACTTGAACCTTTGCACCTACCAGTGGGTAACGACGCGTGATTTTTGCCAGTTTTCTTGTATATCGTGACAAAGTAGAATCATACCTGTCGATTGAATCCGCGTAAATTTCTACCCCGGTCACAGTTCCGCGTAAAGTTCCTCCCTTTGTTTGAGCAACCACTTCACGGCCTATAAGCAAAACAGCTATTGGGAGGAAAAGTATCAAGAATATATTTTTTGGAATTGAAGTGCTGAATGTCATTCTCTCTTTGAGCGTGAAAGTTTTATTGCAATATGGCGAATAAGAGAACCAATCTCAAGGCATCATTGCGTGCGAGACATTCTTTTTGTATTCGCAATCAATTTTATTGCAATGACAAAACATTTGAAGGGTATGCCGTTGTAACTCAAATCCTAACTGACGGCAGATTTTTTCTTGTTCAGTTTCTATTTCCGGACTACTAAACTCAAAAATTTCTCCACATTCATTACAAACGATATGGTCGTGATGTTCATAACCATAAACACGTTCATAGTGAAGATGCTTATGGCCAAAACTATTTTGACTGACAAGATTACATTCAACCAAAAGATCGAGGGTATTATAAACCGTTGCACGAGAAATATTTCCACCCTTTTGCTTAAGCTTGATGAAAATCTCATCGGCATCAAAATGACCGGGAGCAGCATAAATTTCCTTTAATATCAATGCCCTCTCTGGAGTAGATCGATACCCTTTCTTTTTCAAAAAATCATAAAAAATTGTTTCTACACTCTGAATCTGACCTCGCAATCCGTTATCATTAATCACCTCCTTTACTATTGGAGCTTTTGGTAGATGATCTTGATGAATATTACCAACACTCTTAAATTTGAAATTTGATTCAGCAGTTTCAACCATAGGTTTTGCACCACTTTTCTCTAATGAATCAGGTTTCTTGATCTCTTTAACTTTAGACTTCGGCTTCATTGAAGGGTTCACGGGTTTTGACGGTGTATGCTTCATTTTTATTTCATCAATACTTGTTCCTTAAAACATTACCGTTGATACTGCTCGGTTATAACTAAATTAAGCATTCTACTTTTTTATCACATACTCTTTTTCAACCTAATGGATTTTTCCAAAAAGCGCGTTAGAAATCAATCAGAGCGAATATCACATTCTGAAAACAATCGCAATTTAAAAGGTTCGACTACCGGTTATGAATCCATACTCATTGAAAAAGCATTTCAAACCCAACCCGCCCAACTGGCAGAGCCTTTTGCGGAAACAAATTATGAAGAAGAATTAAATGTTAAACATTTGGCTTTCGATGATTATTGTAAATCATCAGGAATAAAAGCAACCCCATTACCAATTCTTCCCTCCCCTAAACCTCGTGGATATCGAACAACAACAAAACGCAGAGTCTTCTTTAAAGGAAAAACACGGCTTATTCTTTCAGAAGATTTTAATCGTAAGGTTGATTTCTCAACTTCACACTTAGAGCCTGAGTCTCACACATATATTTACCAATCACTTTATGAAAAACTAAACTCTCCCGCATTTCGACTTGCAGCAGCTCATCTCAACCATATTATCATTCGTGGGAGTTACTCAGAACATTCAGTGATTTTTAACATTGATGAATTTTCTGGAGAAATTATCCGAAAGTTCAAACTTCTTGCAGACCATCTAAAGCAATTGCCACTAAAAAATGCCACTGTAATCTCGTCATTTTTATTCTTAGACCCATCACGTTCTGAGTATTATTTTGAACAAAAAAGACCCGAAAGCGGCGTCGCTTTCAAATTGCTTTATGGTCCACCGTTTTTGTTTTTGAAACTCAATTCGTTAAAACTGAGTTACGCGCCAACATCGTTTTCACAAGTTAATGAATCCATTCTCCCTGAATTTATCTCGTGTATCGAATCCTTCCTTCCAAAGCCAAAAGTTGGAGAAAGAATACGCTTACTTGATCTTTATTCAGGATACGGGTTGTTTACTCACCACTTTTCGAAAAATTACTCGGAAGTAATCGGTATTGATAGCTCAAAGGAGTCAATAGATTCTGCTAAAAAAAATTCAGAATTCGTTGCATCACAAGGGCCGGTAAAATTTTATTCTGGACGAATTTCATCGCAAAGTTTAAAAAGATTCCTTCCTCCATTTTCACCCTCTATTCAAGAGTGCATCATTCTCGACCCGCCGCGAATGGGTGTCGATTCAGGGGTCATCGATTTTCTTGCTTCAAGAAAGCCAAAACGTGTAATCCATATTTTTTGCGGAACAGAATCAATTCCATCTGAAATCGAACAGTGGGAAAAATCAGGTTATCAATTAAAAACTCTTCAACCTGTTGATATGTTTGCCGGCACCCTCAATCTTGAAGTTATTGCGGTTCTTGATCCTAAAAACACCCGTTCTATTTAAAGTAAAAAAGCCCTTTATTGCTAAAGGGCTTTTGAATAAAAAGATATTGGATTATTTCGTCAAAAGCATTTTCAATGTTTTTGTAAATGAACCCGCCTGAATTTTATAGAAGTAAACACCTGAAGCATTTCCAGCGAGGTTTACATTTACTGTGAACACACCTGCTTCTTTGCGTTCATTGACCAAGGTTGATACTTCGCGTCCCAAAAGATCATAAACCTTCAGAACCACAACGGAAGGTTCTTTCACACTATACTTAATAATAGTGGTTGGATTAAACGGATTCGGGAAGTTTTGCTCCAAGGTGAAGTCAAATGGGCCCACCTGTTGGCGAATAGAAAGCGTTATTTTTTCGCCATAATTGTGAACAGTACCATCAAAATCAACACTTCTAAGTTGGTAAGTATAAGTTTTACCAAATTCTACCGAAGCGTCAACAAAACTATAATTCGTCGATGTTGATGTTGTTCCTCTTCCCTTTAAGGCAGAATATGAAGTAAAACTCGCAACTGGTATTCCATCTCTTAAAACGATGAAGCCTGCATTATTTGATTCTGAGGCGGTTTTCCAAGCGAGTTCTGCCCCTCGTTGTGTGGAAATTGCGGTAAATGAAGTAAGTTCTACAGGAAGAGGGTTATCTGCATTGTTACCCGAAATTGTAAGAACTTGCGTTTCTGTTCCCGGAATACCATTCTGCACTACAATTGGGCTGAAGGTTGTTCCTAAATTAGAATTAGAAGTTCCGGGTGAAGTCCACGAAGACCCATCAAAAAGTGATACCCTCAAGCTTGATAGATTTCCTACTGAAAATACCGGCTGAATCACATTACAATAGGCTGAAACATTATAAACAGAACCTGTCCAACCAATCGTAGAGGTCGTTACCCAATGTTGCAACCCTGTATTTGTTAATTCTTGTGCGGAATAATCAAAATGCGGCGTAAAACCAACAGGAGCGCCGATTGCATGCTCAACAGATAAAAGCCCCCCAGAAGACGGTGCTGTTGTAAAGTCAAAATCCAATCGTCGATTCCAAAAGCTACCTTCTACAACGGTAGGTGTCCCTATTGGGAAGATATAATTGAGAGAACCTGTATTTTGAACATAATGGGAAATAATACCATTGTAAAAGAAACCCTCTAAAGTTCCTGTCACAGAACCAGCCGCTGCTCCTGATACACTTGAAATTGATACGGTATTTCCATTCAGATTAGCCCTTCCATTATTCACAACCAATTCACTTGTTGTGAAATCCCCATTAATACCAATGAATGAATTATTACTGTTAAGGCTTAAAGAAAAGCGATCAAACGAATTTGAGTTGCTGTTTGGAGCAATATTGAGAATACCACGGTTTCCATCGACATTTGAAATCAAATAAACTTGACCCGGAAGAGCCTCTCGATTTGAGACCAATTCACCCGAGCCCGAAGCCACACCTCTCATGTAAAGAGCATTTCCATTAATAAAGAGTTGACTACCGGCATTTAAGGTAAAAGCACCTCCAAAGGCCATATCAAGATTCCCATCCAAAACATATTGGGTGTTAGAACCTAAGTTAAAGTTATTGACAGTTTCCGCAGATGTTGCTAATTCTAATGTCGCATGTTGAGCAGCCACTGACTCAATTGTTAAATTATAAACTCCACTAAATGAAGGGTTTGTAACCGTGATTTGACCGTAGCGACGAACAATCGTTGCCCCATCAGCAATTCTTAAGTTTGTTGCATTTATATTTCCGCCCTCGAGGGTCAAAGTACCTGTTACGGTCAGTTCACCACCTGTGATAATTACATAACCTGAATTAATACTTAAGTTCTGAACTGAGGTTGAGCCGCTGAGGTTAAGTGTGAGTGTTTTATTGATGGATACGGTTTCGTTGTAAGTCCCAGCAACGACTTCGACAGTTCCAGAAGGGACTACATCTCGAACACCACTATTTAAAAGCAGTTTTGCTGAACCGGCAGCTAATCCTTCATTAGATTCACTTCCAACTGTTCCATTCACAAAAATGGTAGTATGCGATGATGTCCAAGGTGAAATCGTTGTCCATCCCGGATTCGAGGCCAACGGTGCATTTGTTGGGAAAACAATTGCTGCACGATCCGATGGACCAGCAACCAAAGTTGGCGGCGGATCCAATCGATTAGCAATGTGCCCTGAAGAAAAAGAAAACTCATCCGTTAAATTGGCCTGTGATCCATCTAAAGGTGCTCTTGCGTTAGAAAAGCCTACTTGCTGCAATACATTTGCTCCAACAGCCACATTTCGACGAAAAGTAACGGAACTTGGCGTTATATCATTAATAAAACTATAGTTTGCGTTTGCAGTCCTAGAAGCAGAAAGTGTTGCATAATTTTCTTCAACTACTAAGTTAGTAATAGGACCAGAAGTAAATCCTGTAGTGAAAGAAAGATTTGCATCATTTGCAGTTGCCGGGTCTGAAAGACGATTGCCTCTAACAATAATATTCGATGGAACATCGGAGCCACCTTTAAAAATAGAAATATTTGCACCGCCGCCACTTCCCAAACGACTGTTATTTGTTAGTGTATTTCCGGCAATTGTAACAAATTGACTACCATCTACACCAATTCCATCTCCCATATTTCCATCTATCGTGTTATTTAACACAAACACGCCGTTCGCATAACTTCCAAAATTGCCACGGTTGATATAAATACCCCATTGTTCAGTATTCTGAATAATGTTGTTGGTGAAGTAATATGGCCCAGAATATGTACTTGGAACAAAATAAATGCCAGTACCTTTGGAAGCACTCGGTGGCGAGGTATATGAGATCGTTAAGTTTGAAATCCGAATTGGACCTGACGAAGTTGGCTCCACTCTTATGTGAGCAAAGTTTGTAATTGATCCGCCCGGAGTAGGAACAGTTGCAGAGGTATTAAGCTGTTCTAGGGTGAGATTTTCTACAGTGACAAACGGTGAGGTAATGCGAAGAATGTTAAACCCGGCCCCATCACTGATACGAATTGTAGTCGCTGTACCTCTAATGTAAAGTCTTTTATCAATTGTCGTTACACTTGATACAGTAAATGTACCGGCTTGAATAGAAATTACGTCGCCATCTGATGCGGCGGCGATTGCACCTGATAAAGTTGCCTTTGCCCCAAGACTTGAATTAACTCGACCTGAATTACCATCATTTCCATCGGTTCTAACATAAAAGATGCTTTGGGCGAAAAGCGAAACCGGAAGTAGCCAAATGAACAATACTATTCGTGATAGCTTTTGATAACGATTCAGCATTTTTTCCTCCAAATGGGTGTTAAATATCTAAATGATAATATGTTTTGTAAAAACGGGTCAACAGAAAGTGATTTTGTGTTTATGAAATAAACTTAAACATAAATTGATAAAAAAAATTGTTTTGTGTCACACCTTATGAGGTGGGATTTTAACCTCTAAATGCAACTCTTTTAACTGCCTCGGACTGACTTCTGAGGGCGCTCCAGTCATCAGATCTTGTGCCTTTTGATTCATTGGGAAAGCAATGACTTCTCGTATGTTTGTTTCATCTCGGTAAATCATAATCATTCGATCCACTCCGGGTGCGATGCCGCCGTGAGGGGGTGCTCCGTGCTGAAACGCCCGAATCATGTGCCCAAACTTACTGTCAACATCAGCTTTTGTGTATCCCGCGATTTCAAACGCTTTATACATGATTTCCGGCTTGTGGTTACGAATTGCACCCGATGAAAGTTCTATTCCGTTGCAAACAATATCATATTGATAAGCTAAAATCTTCAGCGGATCTTGGTTTAAAAGTGCTTCCATTTCTCCTTGAGGCATAGAAAAAGGATTATGACAAAAATCAATCTTTTTCTCTTCTTCGTTCCATTCATACATTGGGAAATCAACAATCCAACAAAAGGCAAGAAGATCTTTATCAAGAGTATAATTTGAACCAAAATAATTTCGAATCGCACCCATCGCCTTGCACGTTTTTTCCCAATCTCCAGCAGCAAAAAAAACAACATCTCCAGTTTCAAGGCTCAATTGACTTTGTAACTCTAGTTTTTCAGATTCCGATAAAAACTTGTAAATGGGGCTTTGAATCTCATTTTCGCGGTAACGAATGTAAGCAAGGCCGGGTAAGCCCAATTCACGCTTTGCATATTCTTCTGCCTTATCATAAAAAAGTCGAGGCTCATTCGCCTTACCCTTAAGTACAAGTGCCTTTACGCATTTTCCCTTTTTGGTGTTAGAAGCAAAAACCTTAAAACCGGAGTTTTCAAACACATTCGTTACATCAGTTATTTCCAAAGGAATACGCAAATCCGGCTTATCTGAACCGTATTTATTGAGTGCTTGGCGATAGGGTATCCGGGGAAATGGTAGTTTCCATATTTGTTTGTTTGAAAGCGTTTTCGTGATATGATCAAACATTCCTTCCAAAACCGCAAACAAATCATCTTGATTAATAAATGACATTTCCATATCAAGCTGATAAAACTCTCCCGGGCTTCGATCAGCTCGAGCATCTTCATCTCTGAAACAAGGTGCAATTTGAAAATATCGATTCATGCCGGCCACCATCAATAGTTGTTTGAACTGCTGAGGTGCTTGAGGAAGCGCATAAAATTTACCGGGATAAAGGCGACTTGGCACTAAGTAATCCCGAGCCCCTTCAGGTGAGGAGCAGGTTAATATCGGTGTTTGAATTTCATTAAAGCCTAAAGGGAGTAAGTACCTTCTTAACTCATTAATGAATTTGCTTCTATAAACAAGGTTGTCGTGAAGTCGCTGATGCCTTAAATCAAGAAAGCGATATTTTAACCTTAATTCTTCAGAGGTATGAGTTTCATCCGCAATCGGGAAAGGCATTGGCTCCGCCGAGCTTTCTGTTGTCATTTCAGAAACGACTACTTCGATTTCTCCTGAGAGTA
The DNA here is from genome assembly GCA_033763895.1 of Chloroherpetonaceae bacterium. Taxonomy (NCBI): domain Bacteria; kingdom Pseudomonadati; phylum Chlorobiota; class Chlorobiia; order Chlorobiales; family Chloroherpetonaceae; species Chloroherpetonaceae bacterium. Next base: position 521,472 of record JANRJQ010000004.1, read on the forward strand.
AATCTGGATTAATGGTTTCGGGCGATCGAGCAATAACAATCCCTTTTACCGTTATCACAGATTCTACCCTTAAATGTTCCAATACGGAAAAAACAGATTTGTTTTCCGGTTGGATTACTAATTGAGCAATTCCAGAATGATCTCTGAGATCAATAAAGATTAATCCGCCGTGATCTCTCTTGCGATGAATCCACCCGCCCAATTTTACTTCTTGATTTAAGTGGCTTTTTCTTAATTCTCCACAAAGTGCATTTCGATACACTCTTTGTTCGCCATTAAAGCTTATTTCTGCGGTTTGATTACCGTTCATTTCAATGTTCTGCTCGTTTGGCATATGCCTATAATAATTCTGTATAGTTGTTTTTGTATGCTTTATCCTTTTTTTGGCAAAAGGCTTCGAATATAGGGAAATTCGAGGTTTCTTGGGGTAAGCAAGTTTTTGGGAATTACGTGCTTTACTTTCTTGAGCGTTGCGACACTTCTAAAAATTTTAATTGTGAACAATAATGATGTTGATCAATACTCATTATTCGATGATATCGCCCGTTCCCATCAAGAATCCACGCATTGGTATCATCTTTTAACATCTCATCTAAATGCTTCTTTAAACTTTTCTGAAGTTTTGTGCTTTCAATCGGAAATAGTGTTTCGACTCGTCGGTCAAGGTTTCTTCCCATCATATCTGCACTGCCTAAGTAAATTTCTTCCTTACCACCATTATGGAAAAAATAAACTCGGCTATGCTCAAGGAATCGCCCGACGATACTGATAACACGGATATTCTCACTAAACCCCTTGATTTCCGGCTTTAAAACACAAATGCCCCTTATAATCAAATCTATTTTTACACCTGCTTCAGAAGCCTCATATAAAGCATTAATTACAGAAGCATCCGTTAGAGCATTCATCTTAAATATGATTCTGCCTCCACCTCCAAGTGCCTTGTGAACAGCAATTTCTCGACGAATTTTCTCTAAAATTCCTACTCTAATATTATGGGGCGCAACAAGCAACTTTCTATAGTTTTTCTGTTTTGAATATCCGGTTAAAAAATTAAATAAATCTGATACGTCTGCAGCAATTTCTGAGTCGGCTGTTAAAAAACTATAGTCAGTATAAATTTTAGCGGTCGATGCGTTATAATTTCCGGTACCTAAATGTACATAACGCTTAAGGCTTCCATCTTCCTCTCGGCGAACAATCAGAAGCATTTTTGCATGTGTTTTTAACCCTATCAATCCATACACAACATGAACCCCAGCACTTTCAAGTGCTTTTGCCCAAATGATATTATTCTCTTCATCGAACCTTGCTTTTAGTTCAACCAATACCGCGACTTGCTTATCTCGCCCAGCGGCCTCAATCAGTCTTTGTACAACAGGGGATTTGCTGCCAACGCGATATAAAGATTGTTTAATCGCCACAACTGCCGGGTCATCTGAGGCTTTACTGACTAAATCAACGATGGGCTGAAATGAATCATAAGGATGATGAAGCAAAATATCTTGTTTTGCGATTTGAGTAAAAAAAGACTCTGATTCATCTATGAAGGGATTTCGTGGTACAAAAGATTGGTCTTTTAGTTCCGGTCTATCAATCTCCATTAATTCTATCAGACTTGAAAGCCCAAGCGCTCCACGAAGTGAATAGATGTGCCTTTCTTCCACTCCTAAATTTTCCATTAGAATCGCTTTCATTCCTTCGGAAAGGCCGGGATTTATATCAAGCCTAACAACTTCGCCGTATTTTCTTTGGCGAATTCCCGCTTCAATTGTTTCAAGCAAATCACCGGCTTCATCTTCTTCAATTTCAATATCCGCATCGCGTATTACTCTGAAAGGATAGGCTGAAAGAATTGTAACACCCGGGAATAGCTTTTGTAAATTGTGTTGAATAACATCTTCAAGCCACACCATCTCAATCTTTTCGGGTTCCTTGTCTTTATTTTTTCGTTGTGGCTTGGTGTTCAGCCGATCAAGACGAATCAAGCGATTAAGCGTATTTGGTACTTTCAGACGAGCAAAGCGTGGCTGTCCATCATCTCCCAACAGTTCTACTGCAAGAGAAATCGATAGGTTAGAAACATGTGGAAATGGATGACCGGGGTCAAATGCTAATGGCGTTAATACCGGAAAAATCTGCTCATCAAAAAAGCGGTTAAGATCTTCCCTTTTTTCTTTACTTAACTCATTGCAATGGCGAAAGATGATTCCGCTGTTTTGAAGTTTGGGCAAAAGTTCATCATAAAGCATGTTACGTGCTTCACTCATCATTTCAATGACCCTTTCCCTTACAAATGAGAGTTGTTCAAAAGGAGTCAATCCGTCTAAAGAAGGCAATTGAATTCCAGCCGAAAGTTGCTCTTCCAATCCTGAAACTCTAATCATAAAAAACTCATCGAAATTCGACCCAAAAATGGAAATAAACTTGACTCTTTCTAATAATGGGTTTGTCTCTCGCTTTGCTTCTTCTAGCACTCTTCGGTTAAATTCCAACCAACTCAACTCGCGATTCAAATACAATTCGTGTGAAACGGGATAAGGATGATCATTAGAGTTTCTTTCCACTTTTGAATCTACAGCGTTTTCAGACCCATTATCCAAAATTGTAGTGTTCCTTTCCTCATTATCCTCCACAAAAGTATTCTCGCCTGCTACTTGCTTTTGGGTGATGGTTCTTTTCCGTTTGCCTTTTTCGATCATGTGATGATGTCAGATATAATTGAATTAAGATAAGCAGATTGGTTTTATCTTTTTGTTACGAATCAAACTCTTAAGTTGAATCAAATTTCTTTTGTTTTTCATATGTACAAGTCGCTATTTATTTCGTTGATTCGAAGTACCTTTAATTTTTATTTGTATTGAATTCATCGCCTTGAAACTTCGCAAGATTCAACTTCATTCATTTCGCAAGCACAATCATCTATCGCTTGAGTTAGACACGACCCAAAATAATGTCAATATTATTTACGGAGACAATGGGAGTGGTAAAACCAATATTTTAGAAGCGATTCATATTGCATGCTTGAGTAAAAATTTCTTATCCCTAAGTGATTCAGATTGCGTCACTTTTGGCGATTCATTCTATGAAATTTCAGCAGATTTCGAGTCTAACCACAATATCCAAACTACCGGCCGAGTTTATTATTCTGAAACCGAAGGAAAACATATTTTTTTAGGCAAGTCAGAATTAGAACATTTTTCTAAACTGATTGGGGAGTACCCTTGTATTTCGCTTTCTCCTGATGACATGCAACTTGCGAAAGGTACACCGCAAGAGCGTAGGCGATTTCTTGATTCCACAATTTCACAAACCAACCGCCTTTATCTTTCTCATCTTCAAAATTATAAGCGTTCACTTACTCAGCGCAATAAAATTCTCAATGATTTGAAAATCAAACACACGACTGAGTTGCACTCATTACTCGATGTTTGGACTGAAAACCTTTGTCAAAGCGGGGCCTCAATTATGAAGGAAAGAATACTTTTTACTCGTGAGTTTTCAATTCAATTACAAAATGCTTACCATTCATTTCATACTTTTACTGAGCAACCAACTTTGGTCTATGATTCTGACATCGCGTTACCCGATACCCCAGAAGAAAAATTGCTATTTGAACATTTATGGCTTCGTTACGGAGAAGTTATGAGCGATGAAGTTCGACGTGGCGTAACATTATTCGGACCACATCGCGACGACCTTTCTTTTCGAATTAACGACTTTAGTATTCGAAAATTTGCTTCTCAAGGCCAACAAAAAACTTTTGTGATTTGCCTTAAACTCGCTCAACGCTCTTACATCGAATCCAGAATTGGAGAGCAGCCGATTTTTCTTTTGGATGATGTGTTTAGCGAACTCGATCAAGGAAGATGTGAAGAACTTATTTCGTTACTTCAACCATTAGGTCAATCCATCATCACGACGACTGAACCAAGAGGGTTTAAGAACACCAATGAAATATCTATTCTTTCAATTTCGAATCAAAACGACAAAGAAGGTAAACCCAGTTTGTAAGGTTTGTGTATATTTCTTTCCATTAATCTTATAAATTTCAAAAGCTACACGTGTGTCTTTGAATCCGTTTTCCAACTACAGAGAATTACGCCACTCTCTCGAAAGCCACTCTTCTACTGTTGCGTCAATTACGCAATCTTACTTGAACAGAATAGAGAAAAAAAAGCAACTGAATGTTTATCTCACAGTTTTTGAAAAAAGTGCTTTGGAGCGAGCCAAGCAAATTGATGAAAAGTTAAAAAGAGGAGAAAAATTAGGGAAGCTTTTCGGTCTCCCAATCGCAATAAAAGACAACATTGCTGTTAAAAACGAAAAACTCACTTGTGCTTCTAAAATATTACAAAACTTCACAAGTCCTTATGATGCCACAGTTATCGAACGACTTTTGGCAGAAGATGCCATAATTCTTGGCAAAGTGAATCTCGATGAGTTTGCAATGGGGAGCTCAAACGAGAATTCAGCTTATGGCGCAGTTAAAAACCCCTTAGATGAAACTCGTGTCCCGGGTGGGAGTTCTGGTGGATCTGCAGCAAGCGTTGCGTCTGATACCGCTTTGGTTGCTTTAGGTTCTGACACAGGCGGCTCAGTTCGTTTGCCTGCATCTTTTTGCGGGATTTATGGAATAAAACCAACCTATGGCCGAATTTCTAGATACGGATTAGTCGCATTTGGTTCGTCACTGGATCAAATTGGTATTTTGGCAAAATCAAGTGAGGATATCGCTCTTGTTCTCGAGGTAATTGCAGGGCTTGATGAAAGAGATTCAACGACTTCTTCAAATTCAGATTTGAATTACTATAATCAACTAGACTCCTTCAATGTTAAGGGGCTGAAGATTGGCCTGCCCAAAGAATTTTTCACAACTGCGCTTCCTATTGATATCCGAAACGCATTACAATCGAAAATTGACTTGTTTACTCGAAATGGAGCTGAAGTTCTTGATGTCACTTTGCCTCACTCCGATTTCGCTCTCTCCGTTTATTATATTCTTGCGACAGCTGAGGCCTCTTCCAATCTCGCTCGTTTTGATGGCGCTCGATACGGCTTTCGTTCAAAATCTTCCTCATCCTTGATAGATATGTACACGCATTCCAGAAGTGAAGGTTTTGGAAGAGAAGTAAAACGACGGATAATGCTTGGCACTTATGTCCTCTCTGCCGGCTATTATGACGCATATTATAAAAAGGCGCAAAAGGTCAGACGATTGATTCGCGAGGATTATGTTAAGGCATTTCAAAAGGTTGATATTATTTTAGCACCAACTTCTCCAGTTCCTCCATTTAAGTTTGGCGAAAAAATGGCTGACCCTCTGACAATGTATTTGGCTGATATCTATACAATTTCAATGAACTTAGCTGCTGTGCCAGCTCTTACTGTCCCTGCTGGATTTGATAATGAAGGATTACCGGTAGGACTTCAACTCATAGGAAATTTTTATCAAGAATCTACTCTCTTAAAAGCAGCAAAATTTTTAGAGAAACTCAATTAACCTCATGAAGATTGAATCTGCTGAATTTGTAAAGAGTGTTAAACAAATTAACCAACTCCCCGGTGGAAATTATCCTGAAATTGCTTTTATCGGTCGATCAAATGTTGGAAAGTCTTCATTGATGAATCAATTGATGGGAAAAACCTTGGCCAGAACCAGCAACACTCCCGGAAAAACACGCGAAATCAATTATTTTTTTATCAACAATAAATTTTATTTCGTTGATTTGCCCGGTTATGGTTACGCAAAAGTTTCTAAAACTGAACAAGATGAATGGAAAAAACTAATCGAAGAATTTTTAAAAACAAGAATTGAATTGAAGTTAATTTGCCTCTTAATTGATAGCCGCCATCCTAGCCTTGAAAGCGATATTCAAATGCATAATTTTTTGAAATTCTTTGGTCGTCGATTTTCGGTCATTCGTACCAAAGCTGATAAATTGAATCAATCTGAAAAGGCAAAGTCTAAGAAAGTCAGTGAATCTTTGTTTGATGGTTATGAGTTTATGCAAGATTTTTCTGCGCACAATGGGTTAGGGAAAAGAGAATTGCTCCTTAATATTAGTCGTTTTCTTGAATTTTGAAATATTTTATTCACCACATAAACTTTATTACTTAATTTTTCTATAATGACTTTAGATACAAATAAACCGCGTCTTGCGACAGTCCTTGTTGGTGCACAATTTGGTGATGAAGGTAAAGGCAAACTCGTCGATTTCCTTTCTGAAAAGTTTGATATCGTGGTCCGGTATCAGGGCGGAGCAAATGCTGGCCACACAATTTGTTTTGACGATAAAACAGTCGTTCTTCATCTTATCCCTTCAGGAATCTTTAACCCCAAATGTGTTTGCGTTATCGGTAACGGTGTTGTGATCGATGCAGACGCCTTACTTAAAGAAATTGAAACTGTTAAAGCATTTGGAGTTGATGTCACGGGTCGGCTGCTTATCAGTCACAATGCGCATCTCATTATGCCTTATCATAAACTTCTCGATTCCCTTTCTGAGCAATCACGCCCGGGCGAGCGTATTGGCACCACTATGAGAGGTATTGGGCCAAGTTATGTTGATAAGTTTAGCCGTATTGGAATTAGAATTGTGGACTTGCTTACACCCGAAATTTTGGAAGAAAAGCTCCGCTCAAATCTTCAGCAAAAAAATAATCTTCTTCAAAAAGTGTATGCCAACGAAGGTATTAATGTTGAGGAATTGGTTCGTCATTACACCCATTTTGACCATACCATCGACGCCTTCGTTAAAAACACCCAAATTTATTTGAACGAACAATTAAAAGCCGGTAAAAGCATTCTTCTAGAAGGTGCTCAAGGAAGTTTGCTTGATGTTGACCACGGAACTTATCCATTTGTAACCTCATCCAACCCCACCTCTGGTGGCGCGTGTACTGGTTCTGGAATTCCGCCAACTTATGTAGGAAAAGTGATTGGTGTTGCAAAAGCCTATATGACAAGAGTCGGCAACGGGGCTTTTCCCACAGAATTGAATGATGCGACAGGTGAAGAAATTAGAAAAGTAGGACGCGAATTCGGTGCAACCACCGGAAGACCAAGACGCTGTGGATGGCTTGATCTCCCGCTCTTGAAATATGCAAATACTATTAACGGTATTTCTGAAATTGCTTTAACTAAACTGGATGTTCTAGATTCTTTTTCTGAAGTACGCGTGTGCACCGGCTACAAAGCTGGCGGTAAACGGTTAGACTATTTTCCTACAGATCACAATACACTTTCAAAAATTGAACCCGAGTACGTCACACTACCCGGATGGAACACGAGTAACCGTAATGCAAAAAAATTTCAAGATCTTCATCCCAATACCCAATCTTATATCGATTTCATTGAGCGTGAACTTGATGTTCCAGTTACTTTCATTTCTGTAGGACCAAAGCGTGATGAAACTGTATTTAAGTAAATCAATTTTGCTTACTTAAAGTGAATTTCCTTCACCACTTCTCTCCCTACTTTGGTGTTGATTTGTTCAATTATGCCTGCCTTTTTGAAAATTAATTCATTTCTCCAAGCCGCGCTTTTAACTTTTACAAAAAGAGTTCCCCCTACCAACTTTTCTACCTCGGAAACTTTTGCGATATGAACGCCTACCACTTTAGACCAATTTTTTAAGGCATAAAACTCATCAGCATTTTGTTCACTGAGTAAATCGTGATATACCTTGTCTAAAACTGTTGATACTGGCTTTGGTTGATTTCTGTACGACAATTTTCTATTATTTTGTTGATTTAATATTTAAATTGGTTTATGAAACGAAAGATCAATCACATAAAACAAGGGCTTTTGCTTTTTTTACTCTTAGGGTTCGTGACCTATACAATTCCCTTTTGTGTATGCAGTTCCTTTACTTCTTCGTCTTTTTCAAAAACAACTGCTTCTTGTTGCAAAACATCAATCACAAAAAAAACGAGAGATGATTTAACCTCAAAGTGTAAAAAGGATTGCTGCGAAAATATCCACCTCTCAGAAAAGATGTCTCCCGAAAAAGCCTTTGAATCCAAAGATAGCTCATTTAATGGTGAGACTTCTACGGAATCCTTAATCCATAATCTCTATCAATCCTTTTTTAAAATCTCACCCACTCAAACTCTCCAAGTAACTTACACCAAAGCCACTTCGCCTCCTCGAACCACCGTTCTAATTATTTAGATTTCTCCATTTTCTTCATTCATTTATTTAATGCGAGTAGTCGCACTCGATGTAATCTTTATCCAATCAAATTATATGAAAACGAAAATCATCATTTTGGTTATGATTTCATTTGGCAGCTTTTTTCTATTCTCAAAAAGCAATGCACAAGAAACCCCAAAAGGAAAAAACAAGCCTTCAATTTTTAATGCATTTTGTCCTATTTCAGGCGAACCGGTTAAACCCGAAGCAAATACCATTGAATTCGAGGGTAAAGTTTTCGGCTTTTGTTGTAATGGCTGTGATACCAAGTTCAAGAAAAATCCGGTGAAATATGCATCTCGCATCAGTAAGGATGGGAAGAAGTTTATCGGCAAACCCGATAAAGAAATGCATTAATAAATTTTTTTGAATTGAACTTATCAAAAATTCACTTTTATGCAACAGAAGTTTATAGTTAAAGGAATGACTTGTAATGGCTGTGCTCAAACCGTTTCCAACCAATTGAAACAGCACCCGGGAGTAGAAGATGCTACAGTTTCCTTTTTAAGTGGCGAAGCTACTTTGCAGACAGTACAAACCCTAAGGAGCGATGAGCTTCAACATCTTTTGGGGTTAAAGTACACGATTCATCCGTTTCTTTCATCTCCCCCTAATCTTAACATAGCATCTGAAGTTGAAAATGACTCATTTATTGAAGGTACAAAAATTCAGCCCTTGAAAGGGTTTTCAACCTATCGTCCAATTTTTTTGATTTTTGGTTACATCCTACTTGCCAGTGTGATTGAACCTCTTGCAACACGTTCTTTCAACATCATGCAATCTATGGAAAGGTTTATGGCAGGTTTTTTTCTTGTTTTTTCGTTTTTCAAGCTCTTAAATCTCAAAGGCTTTGCAGAAAGCTACGCTATGTATGATATTATCGCAAAAAGCTTTCCACAGTGGGGTTATGTTTATGCGTTCATTGAACTTGGGCTCGGAATTTTCTACCTCATTGGCCTACTTCCATTAGCAACAAATCTCATCACATTTATCGTGATGAGCGTGAGCATTGTTGGAGTCTTCCAAAGTGTAATGAGTAAGAATCAATTCCAATGCGCATGCTTAGGCACTGTATTTAACCTTCCAATGAGCAGTGTTACGATTATCGAAGACGCTTTAATGATTCTGATGAGTTTTCTGATGATAATTCTTCTCACTTATTAGCAAAGAGATGATCGAAAAAATCATACGCTGGAGTGCGAAAAATCGCTGGATAGTACTCACAGTTTACCTCGTGGCTTGTGGATACGGCTTTTACTCTGTTTCTGAGTTACCCGTGGATGCGATTCCCGATCTCTCTGAAAATCAAGTAATCGTTTACAGCGAGTATATGGGTAGATCTCCCGAGGTGGTTGAGAATCAAATTACTTATCCAATTTCCACAGCTCTTCAAGGACTTGCAGAGGTTAAAGCCGTGCGTGCGGCTTCTATGTTCGGGATGAGTTTTGTTTTTATCATTTTCAACGATGATGTCGATATCTACTTTGCAAGAACTCGTGTTCAAGAAAAACTTTCCACTGTTCAAACTGATTTGCCGAAAGGGGTAATTCCCAAAATGGGGCCGGACGGTACCGGAGTTGGACATATTTATTGGTACACGCTCAAAAGCAGAAATCACGATTTAGGGTCTCTTCGCTCTATCCAAGATTGGTTTGTAAGAAGACATCTGCAGTCAGTTGAAGGTGTTGCTGAAGTCGCAAGTATTGGCGGTTTTGTTAAGCAGTATCAAGTGGATGTATCCGCACAAAAATTGCAGATGTTTAATCTCTCAATCTTCGATATCACTTCTGTTATTGAAAAAAACAATGAAGTCGGTGGCAAACTTATTGAGATTAATGATGCAGAATTTTTTATTCGAGGGCAAGGTTATATCCGAACTTTAGAAGAAATTGAAAACCTTCCCATTATTACTCGTTCCAATGGAATCCCAGTGTTAATCAAACAAGTTGCTACGGTTCAAATAGGTGGAGACATAAGGCGCGGAATTCTTGAATCTAATGGAGAAGGTGAAACAGTTGGCGGTATTGTAGTGTTAAGGCAAGGTCAAAACGCAGATAAAGTCATAAACCGTGTAAAAGAAAAAATAAAAGAGATCTCGGTTGGCCTTCCTGAAGGTGTATCAATTGAAACCTCCTACGATCGAACAGATCTCATTCAAGCTGCGATTTCTACGCTAAAAAAAACACTCCTCGAAACTGCTGTCGTTGTTTCAATCGTTGTGGCATTGTTTCTTCTTCATTTCAGAAGTATCATTCGCATCATCATTGAAATACCCGTTTCAGTTTTGATTGCATTCATTTTGATGAAAACCTTTGGTATTTCGTCTAATATTATGAGTTTGGGAGGTATCATTCTTGCAATTGGGGTTATTGTAGATGCTTCAATGGTACTTGTTGAAAACGCTTATCGAAATATTGCAAAAGCTCAGCAAGCCAAGCCAGATTTATCCGAAGATGAAATTGAAAAAATTTCAGTGGACTCTGCTGTGCAAGTAGGAAGAGCGATTTACTTCTCTGAACTGATTATTCTTGTAGCTTTTCTTCCGGTTTTTTTCCTCAAAGGCCAAGAGGGGAAATTGTTCCATCCACTCGTATTTACCAAAACGTTTACGATGATTGGCTCTTTAGTTGTAGTCATTACCCTTATCCCAGTGCTGATGACTTTATTAATGAAGGGTAACTTTAGGTTGGAACATGAAAATCCTCTAACCCGCTTTTTTATCACCATTTATGAACCAATTCTTAAATGGAGCCTTCATCATCGAAAAACCATCCTTTGCTTAAATCTTCTTGCTTTACTGGCTACAATTCCAATGTCTTTAAAAATTGGTTCAGAGTTTATGCCGCCACTCGATGAAGGCTCAATTTTGTTTATGCCCGTTACATTACCCACGGTTTCAGCCCCCGAAATCGCTCGAATTCTCAAACGCCAAGATCAAGTCATCAAATCAATCCCTGAGGTTTCTGCCGTATTAGGAAAAGCCGGTAAAGCGGAAACCGCAACCGATAATGCACCCCTCAGTATGATCGAAACCATTATTCTCTTAAAACCACAGTCTGAGTGGCGAAAGGGATTAACCAAAAAGCAAATTATCGCAGAATTAGATTCAAAACTTCAAATACCCGGTGTTCGAAATGGGTGGACGCAACCTATTATTAACAGAATTAGTATGCTTGCAACCGGCATCCGTACAGATGTTGGCCTAAAAATTTATGGTACCAATCTTGACACCTTAGAGAAATTAGCCATTGAAGCAGAAACTCTCCTTAAATCCGTTGATGGTGCTGCCGATGTAGTAGCCGAAAGAACTCAAGGAGGCAACTATCTTGATCTCAGTCCTAAGCAATTTGAACTATCCCGTTTTGGGGTTTCAATTTCTGATCTCCAAAATTTTATTGAAACTGCAATCGGCGGTGAAAACCTTTCAAAAATTGTTGAAGGCCGTGAACGCTACCCAATTCGGGTACGTTTAGAACGCATATCTCGCGAAGACATTGAAGAAATAAAACGTATCCCATTTCCCGTCAATCCTACAAATACAAACCCGATTAGTCCTAAATTTTCATCTTCTTTTTCTCCGCCTGAAAATTCTAATTCTATGGGGATGAATTTATCCTCAACCTCACCTGTAAGCACTGCAAATCAAATTTCAAGAACTTCTTCATTGAATCTCTCCACAGTTTCTCTTAGCCCTTTTGTTCCATTGTCTGAGTTGGCCGAAGTTATATTGAGAAAAGGACCAACAATGATTCAAAGTGAAAATGGGCAGCTTCGTTCAGCAGTCCTTTTTAACATTCGTAATCGCGATCTTGGTAGTGTTGTAGAAGATGCAAAAGAGATTGTTTCCCAAAACTTAAAGATTCCATCGGGATATTCAGTTTCTTGGAGCGGACAGTATGAACAAAAACAACATGCCGAACGAACTTTACTTTTAATAATCCCCGTTGTACTACTCATTATCTTCCTGCTACTTTATCTCACCTTCAAAGATTTCAAGGAATCGATAATCGTGATGCTTTCTGTTCCCTTTGCACTTGTTGGGGGTGTTTATATGATTTTTTTCTTGGGATTTAATTTTTCTGTTGCAGTATGGGTCGGGTTCATTGCCTTATACGGTGTTGCCGTAGAAACTGGCGTCGTGATGGTTTTGTATTTGCACGAATCTTTGGATAGCAAAATTCAACAGTACTCTAAAGAGAATATCCCCATTATTGATAAAGCCATAATTCTTCAAGCCACCATTGAAGGGTCTGTCCTTAGGTTACGACCAAAATTGATGACTGTGATTACTTCAATGATTGGTCTTATCCCAATTATGTGGGCGACAGGGACAGGCATTGATGTCATGAAACCACTCGCCGCCCCTATGATCGGAGGGCTTCTTACCTCTGCCGTTCATGTACTTTTAGTTACGCCCATACTATTTGTCTATACAAAAGAATTTGCTCTTAAAAAGGGGTTGCTTACGATTTCAAAAATGTCAACCAAATTCGATTGATGTTATGAAACATTACCTTGTATTCTTTCTCGGTTTACTTTTGAGATCTGCCAGTATGTTAGGGCAACCAATTGAAGAACTTATTGAACAGTCTTTTAGTAAAAATTTAAAACTAAAATCTTTTCAATATTTAATCCGTTCAGCTAAACATAAAGAATACTCCGTTTCAGCTTTACCAGCACCTCGTATTTCGTTCGAACTTCAACAGATTCCTCTTAGTAACCTTAGCGTCAATCTTTTGAACGATCCTCTTTCACAAAACCTATCGTTTTCTCAAGAATTTCCTTGGTTTGGGAAATTAAATGCTTTGAAGAATCTTGAAGAGAGAAAAAGTCTATTGATTAAATCCGATTCCGCACTTTATTGGTCTTCTCTCAAATTTGAACTCATCAAAAGATACTTTTTACTTTGGAAGTACCGTCAATCTCTCGCCTTAAAAGACTCAATCATAGTAACTTATGAAAAGGCTATCGACGCTGCTCGTGTTTCATTTAAATCTTCAACTCAGCCTCTTTCAGAATCACTTAAACTTCAATCTGAACTAGCCCTCGCAAAATTTGAACGTTCAACTCTTAAGAATGAATATCGTTCTATTTTGGTTTCTCTTAACTTTTTGTTGAATAGCCCCTCTGATACATTTTCTATTAACCCGACATACCCCCAAAATTTCGATTATGACTCTGAAAGGTTCGAAGATCATTATTCTCTTTCTCAAAACCCTGTAATAAAGAAAATGAGCGTAATGATTGATATGCAAAACGCAGAAATGGCAGTTGCTGAAACAGAACTACTGCCCGACATTATGCTTCAAAGCATGCTGATGCGAATGCCAAATGGGATGATTCTTACTTCAAATTCTATGAGTAATGTCAATAAGGGTGGAGTTGATTATATGTACGGTGTGATGGCATCTTTTACTCTTCCATTTTTGCCTTGGTCTATCGATGGTCCGGTACAAAAGGCTGAAAGCTTTTCACTCACTGCAAAAGCAATTGAACTTGAGCGAGAATCGATGCTTAAAGAGCTGTATTCTGAACTTAAAATGCTTAACCGTTCATTCAATTTACTAAAGCAAAAAATCAGATTGATACAACTTGAGCTACTTCCACTTCTTCGTATGAATTTAGATTTGCAGTGGTCTGAATTTCTACTGTCAAAAAGCACTATCAGTTCATTCTTAGATTCCTCACGAATGTATTTTATGAAAAAACAGGAGCTATATGAAACAGAGTACGAACTTGCTCTATTGTATTATTCAATCCAAATCACTCTTGGAAGGTAACCGGTTTATGTCATATACCATCATTCGTTTAATGTGCTCAATTTACTTGCCTCTCACGCTTAGTAGTTGCATATTACTTTTTTCATCTTGCAGTTCAGGCTCCAAAGATAAATTATCAATCTCAGGTAATGATTCAGTTAGTTCGAATGCGTCAATAAATACTGTGGTTTATCCTAAACTACTTTATCATTGCCCTATGCATCCTCAAGTAACTTCAGAGCGGCCGTCAGTTTGCCCGATCTGCCAAATGGATCTTGTGTTAAAATCTCAATCGTCAACAATCACATCTGATGGACTAGTTTATGTTGATGATCGCAGTATATTATTTGCCAATGTTAAAACTGCTTTTCCAAAGTTTGAATCACTTGTAAAGTCTATTCGTAGCGCAGGATATATTCAATTTGCAGAGCCCAATATTCGAGTATATTCATCCCGTTTTTCCGGCAGAATTGAAAGGCTTTATGTTAACGAAACCGGGAAAAATATTTCTAAACATGAAAAGCTTTTTTCTATTTATTCTCCAACTTTAATTCAAGCGCAAAAGGATTATTTGGTCCTTAAGCAAAGAAAAGATCCTCTCGCACAAGTGGGAAAAGAAAAACTTCTCCTACTTGGCCTTCAAGAAAACCAAATTGATTCTTTAGAAATGCTCGAGGAACCTCCTTTTTACAATGATATTCTATCCCCTTTTTCAGGAATTATCATTGAAAAAAGTGTATTTGAGGGTGAAACTATTTCGGAAGGACAAGAACTCTTTAAATGTGTTGATACAAATTTGCTTTGGGTTATTTGTGAACTTTCTGAGATCGACGCTCAATATGTTTCATCGGGTGATTATGTACAAATTCAATTACAATCAAATCCGTCACACACAGTTTTAGCAAAAGTCTCATTCGTGAATACTATCATAAATCCCGAAACAAGGACTCTTCAAATTAGAATTCCTATAAGAAATTCAAGTGGAAGTATTAAGCCGAATATGTTCGTTTCAGTTTCTTTTGAGAAGGAACTACATCGTTCCTTGCTCATCCCTTTTTCAGCTGTAATTTTAACTGGCGAAAAATCTTTTGTTTGGGTCAAAATAAAAGGTAATCATTATAAACTTACCGAAGTTAAATTGGGTGAAAAGGGAAAAGATTTTGTTCAAGTTCTTAATGGCTTAAGCATTGGTGATGAGGTGGTTTATTCCGGTGCATATTTAATTGATTCTGAGTATCAACTAACTTCCAATCAAAATCATTAACTATTTTGTAGGTTATATTAATTCAATAGACTGATTTCAGCTAAATGGTGTTCAATCGTTTTTTTACAGAAGTCGGAGAGATTTTTTTACTTCTTTTTGGTATCCTTTCTTCGTTGAAGAGAGTTCTTAGAGATCGAAAGTTAATCATTGCCCAAATGGCACATATTGGCGTTGATTCGCTCCCTTTAGTTTTGCTGGTTTCAGTTTTTACTGGAGCGATTGCCGCGTGGCAAGCCGCCTATCAAATGAAAGGTTTTGCTCCGATTTCTATGGTTGGTGGAATTACAAGTAGAGTCATCATCATTGAATTAGGGCCAGTTCTTACTGGAATTATTATTGCAGGTAGAGTGGGTGCTTCTATCGCTGCTGAATTAGGAACAATGAAGGTCACAGAACAATTAGATGCGCTAGAAATTATGACGATTGACCCTGTTAGATACCTCGCGATGCCGCGCGTTTTAGCGACAACGATAATGATGCCAGTATTAGTTGTTTTTGCAAATTTGGTCGCAGTATTAGGCGCATTTGTTGTTTGTAGTTTCTTCCTCGGTGTTTCTCAATATGTTTTTTTTGAATCAACTAAAGCCTTCTTTTACATGAAAGATGTGTTAGGAGCTCTTCTTAAAGCTGCGATTTTTGGTTTGCAAACTTCGCTTTTAGGTTGTCATATCGGCTTTCAAACTTCCGGCGGAGCGGAAGGTGTTGGAATCTCTACGATTCGTAGCTTTGTTGTTTCATCAGCCTTAATTCTCATCGCTGATTACGTTTTATGGTTTTTCTTGTTTTAATTTGACTTAATTTAAATTCGT